>CBDUVN010000034.1:0-17996 GCA_965370685.1 uncultured bacterium
GTCGCTACGCGCCCACGCGGAATGCGGGCTACGACCGAGTAGATCCGATCGTACGAACTCTCCGCCACCGGATGGGGTGTCATACCCGCTGTCAGCTCGTCGGAACCGGTGAGGCTGTGGATGGTGTCGTTTCTGCCCGTAGACGCCTCGAGACGGCCTCCGCCTCCCGGAAGGTCCGCAGGATGTTCCCGCTTGCCAGCTTCCCGAGGTCCTCGTCCGACCATCCACGACTCAGGAGTTCGGCGAACAGGTTCGGATACGCGGAAACGTCGGACAGGCCGGTGGGCGGAGTGCCCATTCCGTCGTAGTCGCTGCCAATTCCCACGTGGTCCACGCCCGCGACATCCCTGACGTGCTCGATGTGATCAGCGACGTCGGACAGGGTGGCTACCGTCGGAGGATTCTTTGTCTGGTACTCTTCCCACACCGTTCGCATCTGCTCCTGAGTCGCCCCCGACGCCACGAGCGAATCCCTCAGCGGCGTCAGACTCTCGACCCAGTCCGCCAGATCCTGGTTCACGAACGACGGCACGAACGTGACCATCACGACGCCACTGTTGGAGGGCATCCGGGCGAGGATCGAATCGGGGACGTTTCGCGGCACATCGGTCAGCGATCGCGCAGACGAATGAGAGAATATCACGGGAGCCTCCGTCACGTTCAGCACATCGCTCATCGTGGCTGGCGACACGTGCGACAGGTCGACCAGCATGCCGAGCCGGTTCATTTCCCGCACGACCTGTTCGCCGAACGAAGTGAGACCGTCGTGGCGGGCCTCGTCCTGCGCGGCGTCCGCCCAGTCCAGAGTCACGTTATGGGTCAGGGTCATGTACCGGACGCCCAATGCGTAATAGGCCCGGAGCACCCCGAGCGAGTTCTCGATCGCGTGTCCGCCCTCGGCGCCGAGCAGTGACGCGATCCGTCCTTGCGCCATGGCACGTTCGACGTCCTCCGTGGAGAGCGCCAGCTCCAGTTCCGGATACTTCTCGATCATGCGCAGCGCGATGTCGATCTCTTCGAGCTGAATGCGAGCGAAACCGCTGTCGGCGTATTCGCCTGGCACGTAAACGGACCAGAATTGCGCTCCTACGCCACCCTGACGCAGGCGCTCCAGGTCGGTCTGGCCTGGCGTGCGTTTGCGCAGGTCGTAGGCATCGACGTCCATTGGAGCTCCATCCTGCATCCGGATTTCCCACGGCAGGTCGTTGTGTCCGTCGAACACGGGATGCTCGCCGAGGATCTCGCGCGCGTGCTCGACCAACCCGGCGTCAACCTCGTACGCCGTCTCCTGGCCCGTCGCCTCGATCGGACACAGCAGCACGGCCAGTCCCACGATGAGTCCGGGAATTCGGTGAAACGTTCGAGCGCGATTGCACGGAGTCATCAGCTCTCCTGCTCGGCATGATTGAGATCCGACCGGGGAATCCGGTGATTTCGGACACCGCGCGAAAGCTACCGGCCGACAGGAAACAATGCACGACCCCAGCCGAGGGACCCGGGCGGCAGCCGTGCGGGTCAGACTTCGATCTGCTGATTCGGATGTGTGAAATGCAGCACGACGCGGACCCGCCCCCCTCCGGGAAGCGATGTATCTCCCGTTCCGAGAATGGCCTCGATCGCCTCTCGATACACGCGGGTCTGGATCTCGTACCGTCCCGCGGCCGCCGCGAGATCTCCCCTGACACGGTCCGTCTTGAAGTCCACGATCCGCGCGTCGGCCGAGTCGACCGGCACACCCGAAGCTCCAGGCGGAATGAACAGGTCGATCCTCCCCTGACGCCAGTCGCCGGGTCCCGCCAGGTGCACGAAAGGAAGTTCCCGGTAGTGCTCTCCGGCTACCCAGCCGCGCCACGCTTCGCTGGACAACACCCGGACTATCTCCTCCCGGAGCTGGACACGTGCGTCCGTCCCCTGATATCCGGCCCGTACGAACGATTCGTCTTCTCCGAGACCTCCGATCGTCTCTTCCAGCAACCGGTCAAGCTCTTGCACGAGGAGATCCGGGTCGTCTTCCGAGACGATCTGATCGCCGTCCTCTCCTGAACCCGGTGCAGCCCTCGTTCGCTCCAGTACCCCGTGCACAATGCTGCCTCGGACGTGCCCCGGAAGCTCGGATTTCACCCGGGCAGGGCCGTCAGGATCGATCGATTCCGGGCCGGCGAACCTGGATTGGGACAGAACTCCGTGCAGGAATTGCAGCTTCCATCCCGTGGGATCCCGTTTTTCGAACGCCATCTCCGTCGCCGACCTGAGACGCCCGACGCCAGGCCTCGCCACCGGTGCGATCGTAGACGGTTCCGGTACCTGGTCGAGTTCTTGCAGCCAGTCCAGCGATACCGGAGCAGGGGCGAATTCCTGCTGAATCGGCTCAACGGACCGCCACACTGCCACGGGGATCTTCACCCGACTGTCGGACCCCCTCACCTCCTGTTGCGGGTCCGGACCGTGATTCTCCGGATTCAGCAGGTTCAGCTGTCCGCGATCGTCCTCGACCGGATCATGCAGTCCGAATGCGTCGAGTTGCCTGCCCGTGCCGGTCCCGGGATCATCGGAAGCCGCGCTTTGCCCGCCCGCCACAGGTCGGGGGCCTCGTGCGTCCGACTCCGATGGATCAGCCTCAGCGGCCGGGAACGCCCCGACGCTCGCCAGCGCGCCGGCGATCCAGCCCGCATATCCATCGGGCTCGTCTGGACGCGCCACCACCATGAGTCGGTCGCGGGCCCGCGTCAGCGCTACGTAGAGCAACCTCGATGTCTCCGCCTGCTGCTCGAGCCTTCGTTTCTCCACTGCCGTCGTCGAACGGGCTCCCCGCTCGTCAGTGCGCGGCAACAGGACGGGGCCGAGCTCGTGATCGGTCCAGCCTTCCCAACGTCCGAATCTCGGCTTCGCCCCTCCGTCCTCCGCACCCGCGAGCACTACGATCGGCCACTCGAGGCCTTTCGCCGAGTGGATCGTGGTGAGCAGCACCGAACCGTCAGCGGCGGCAGGCAGGATGGCGGCGGCGAGATCCGACTCGCGATCGCTGGAGGCGCGATCCCACATATGCAGAAAATCAGCGAGAGACAGAGAGCGGTACTCACCGAGCACGGTCTTGAGCCTCTCCAGGTTCGCCAGCGCCTCCTCGCAGCCATCCCGAAACTGCAAGTGAAGTCGGTATGAAGTGCGTCTTAGAATCGTCTCCAGGATGTCGGCCGGCTCCGCCCGCCCGACCAGTTGCTGCGCCTCTCGAATCGCACCGAGACCACGCTGGAGAGCGACCCTCTCGGTCGGCTCGATCCACTCGCTTTCGGGCGCTTCGCAGTGAGCGCCCTGTTCGGAATCTGCGATCTCGAGCCAGCAGGCTGCCCGCCGCATCAGCCCCCCGGACGGCAGGTGCGGGTCCAGCTGGATCCTGGCAATCACTTCATCGCGCAGACCGACGAACGGAGAGCGAAGGAACGCGAACGCTCTCAGATCGTCCCGCGGATTGTCTGCCAGCCGCAGAGCGGTAACTGCATCCAGTACCTCCTGGCGCTCCGCGAGCCCGCTGGAGGCGGCGTTGTAAGTCGGAATGCCCCGATCCCGGAGTGCCCGCTCCACGGCCGCCAGGGTCTTCCGCTTCAGAGCCAGTACCGCGATGTCGTCGGGGCGGACCGGGCGCTCCCGGCCGTCGGACTCCCGAACCATGTGTCCGACTTCGGGCCGCAGGATCGAGTCGATCCTGCCGGCCGCGATCGAGGCCCCGTTCCGAAGCCTGTCGGCCGCGGTTTTCCCGTCCTCCACTGCCAGCCAGTCGACTCCCGCGCCGGGCCAGCTTTCGACCGCAGGATCGAGCGGGTCGTACGTCACGACCGCAGAAACGTCGACCCCGGCCAGTGCCGTTCCCGAAGCCTCGAACGCCGGAGCGCAGGAACGGTTGACCAGCTCGACGAGTGAAGGATCACACCGGAAATTCCACCCGAGCCGGCGAACTTTCCCGGCCTGCTCGAATCGTTCCTCCACCTGGTTCCAGACGCGGATGTCCGCCCCGCGGAATCCGTAGATGCTCTGCTTGGGATCCCCGACGAGGAACAGCTGCGTGGATGGAATCTCCGCCGGCACTGGCTGTGCGCTGCCGGCAAGTCCACCGATCGCGAACACAATGTCGCGCTGGGCCGTATCGGTGTCCTGGAATTCGTCCACGATGAGGAGCCGATATCGCTCGCGAAGCGCATCCAGGGCGGGGGCGAATCTCTCGTGGGTGAGCAGCCGCCTCACGTCGAGCACGAGGCTGTCGAAGTCGCGCCGATTCTCGCGCTCCAGCAGGGTGAGCCACCGTCCCAGGGCCCGATAGGCAAGGCGGAACACCGCGGCGGAGTGCTCGAGGAAACGTTCATCCATCTGCCCCTCGTCGGGGATGTCGGAGCCGGATTCCGGAGCCAGGGATCTGAGGAGTTCCAGGTCAAGCACACGGTCGAGCGGTTCAGTGCTCGAAGGGTCCTCGAACCACTCCTCGTATCGTTCGCGATGCCACCGGAGGTCGCGCATCGCCCGGCGCACTAGATCCGTAACCGACGAGCCGTACTGGTCGTACCTGTCCAGCGGAGCGTCCTTGAGCAGCTCGATGACGTCGCGCTCTCCGTCATCGAGAGCATCGAGGACGGTCTCCCGCACGAGTTCGCCGAGCCGGAGGGACGTCTCTCGCGCGTCCATCACCCGGAACGACGGATCGATGTCGAGCCGGAGCGCGTGCTGTCGGAGAATCTCCCCACAGAAACCATGGATCGTGCCGACGAAAGCGCGATCCAGTTCCCCCGGTCCCGCCCCCCGTTCCGCGAGCGCCTCGCGCAGCTTCCGACGCAGGTCCTGCGCGGCCTTCTCCGTGAACGTGATCGCGGCGATCCGGCCCAGCTCGCACGGATCCTCGCACGGGGCGATGGGGCCGTCGATCGCGTCCTGAAGCGAGTGTCCCAGCCGCCACAGAATCTTTCCGACGACCGTCGATGTCTTGCCCGTGCCGGCATTGGCCGCGAGCAGCAGATGCCGACGCTCGCTGATCGCCTCACGCTGCTCGCCGGTCCAGGTCTCAGTCATCGTCCAGCTCCGTCGCCGGGTCGACGAACCGATGGCCTGTTCGAAAAGCGGCATCCGTGCGCGTGATCTCGCGTCCGGGCTGCCAGGGTCTGATCGCAGTGGACTTCGCCTGGACAGCCTCGAAGCGTCCTTCCCTGATCCGACGCGGAATCGAGTGGACGAACGCCAGTGGCCCGTTGGCGTCCTTCGCCTCGAGCTTTGCGCCGTGGGCCGTCGTCCCGGCAATCGAACGATACGCCCCCTGTGTCACGACACCTTCGAGATCTTCCCGCGCCGAAACCGCTCGCATGTAGATCGGCATCTGCAGAACGGAGCCGTCGGCGTATCCGCCAGCCGCCGGATAGGACCTCCATTTGTAGTCCAGCACCTCGAGCTCGATCCCCTGCTTGCCGGACTTCGCGTCTACACGGTCGATCCGGCCGCGGACCAGAATCGCACGGTCACGCCCCTCGAGATCCTGGCCTTCAAGTCTGAATTCCGGCTCCGGGTCGTCTCCGAACGCGAGCTCGAGATGGACAGGCCAGACTCCGTTCCTGTCGAGTCGTGGGAGCTCGCGCGCGAGGAATGTCCTGACGATCTCCACGACCTGCTCCCGGGTGACCTGCCACAGGGCCGGCTCACCCAGCCATACGTCCTCCGAGCCCTCGGCCTCTCCCAGAGTCTGCTCGGCGACTTCCTCGTACAGTTCAGCTGCCTCTCCCGTGAGCTCGGAGGGACGGGCGTCGCCCAGCCCCCGGAAGAACCGGTCGAGGATTTCGTGGGCGAGAGCACCCCGGCTGGCCGGCGATGTCGCTTCCTCCGCTTCGTCGGTCGCGCGGATCCGCAGCACTCGATCGAGAAGAAAATCGAACGGCCGGCGACCATACTGTTCGAGCTGACTTGCAGACCAGATGCGGGTCTCGCCGAACCGGTCGGCCAGCTGCCGGATGACCACCGGATCCCGCAGCAGTCCGCCCCACGGATGTGGACGCAGCGAGACGGGGAGCTCCCCCTCGACCGGGGGAGTCGCGTCCAGTCCACCGCTCCTCAGTTCCTCCGAGTATGCCGCCAGGATCGCCTGCCGGAGTGTCGGCGGATCGATCGACTCGAATCGTGCTGGGACACGCCTGCGAGCGCTCTCCCCGAGTAAGGCTGCCTCCCGGACGAGTCGCTGTACAGCGCTGACCGGCATCTCTTCCCCCGTCGATTCATCCGCCTCGAGAGCAGACGGTTGCCGGAGCGGAATCGTCCGTGTCTCGACATCGATCGGGATCAGCAACGACGGCTGGCGTGGAGTTCCGTCCGACCCCGCCGTCCGACAGGTGAGAATGATCGAGTCCTGTGCCGTCACAGCAGTCCACAGAGCGAGCTCGCGGCGCAACGTGTCCTCGCGGTCCGAGACCGGCAGACCCGCTTCCTTCAGTCGGCTGATCTCTTCTTCGGAGAACACACCGCGGTTTGCGTAAGGCCGTGGAAACACCCCGTCGTTCGCGTGCACGATGAATGTGTGGCGGAACGGCGTGAGGGCCGCCTGGTGCGCCTCGAGAACCTGGACACCCCTCCTGGCCGGAGTCGTCAGCGCGATTTCGTTCGATTCGAGGAGGCGGCGGAGTCGGATGTGCCATTCCCCTGCACCGAACTCCTCCTCTCCCGGGTGGAATTCCTTCCACTCTCGCAGCAGGACGCGCAGCGCTTCGGTACCCCGCTGGTCGGCGCGCACCAGGTCCCAGCGGTCCGCCGGTGCGATCGAGAGCCGGCGCCTGAAATCGAATCGCCGGCCGTCGAGGATCTCCAGCGTCAGGTCGATCCACCCGGTTTCCGTCCGCTCACTGGAGAGCGGATCGACCGCTTCCCGCAGGGCGGTCAGACCGCGGATGTCGTCCCGAAGTCCGTCGGAGTAGATCCCTTCCCGTGCCAGGAGGCCCTCACCGCGTTCCACCTCCGCAGCTTCCAGGAGACGATCGAGAGCGGCCGACCAGCCGGTCAGTCCCCGGACCCGCCGTTCCCGGGCGATGAAATCGAACGACCGGAGGTCGAACTCGAGGTCGAAGAACGGACTGGCCAGGAGCTGCCGCAGGGTCCTGTACGTCCAGCCTTCGGCCGCCCCCTGGAACAGGATCAGAATTGCGCGCAGCGCGGCGACATCCGCCAGCGTCGACCGCATGCGCGCGGTGTACGGAACTCCGGCCTCCTCGAGGGCCGTCACCACGCGACGTGTATCCTCTCCTCCCGACCTGGCGACGACGGCGATCTCATGTGGCTGGAGATCGCCGTCCAGGAGAAGAGACTTGACTCTCGCCGCGACCCAGGCCGCCTCGCGCAGAGCATCGGGAGCGATGTGCAGGACCGCCCCCCGGGGCTGTTCGGCGAACAATTCGTCGCTCCCCGCAACTCCGGGCTCGAGGCCATCCCATTCTGAGCCGGCGGACTCATCGACCAGGTACAGAACGACCTCGACCTCGTCCTGTGCCGACAGCGCTTGGAACAGCCGGCGGCGGCGCTGAAGAGAGGTGAGTCCGTAGATATGAAGTGTCCGAGCCCCGCTGATCGCCGACGGCAGACCTCCACGATCGATCCGGTCGGCGACGATCGAGTGAATCGACCGCGGATCGTAGCGATCAAGCCGATCCAGCTCCTGCAGAAATTCCGAGTAGCTGGCGGCTACCCAGTCGTTTCTCCGCCGCGCGAAATCGTCCCCGCCGAGCGCATCCAGTGTGCGGCGCAGGTCGCCCGGTCGAACGCCCTCCGGCAGCAGCTCGCTGAACAGACCGTCGATCGCGTGGGAACCGGCGGGGCCGCGGTCCGGGCGCCCTGACCCCAGGCCGGCACGACGGAATTGCCGCGCGGCGATACGGGCCACGAGAAGACGTCCGGTGAGATGCCCTACGGGTCGCGCGCGGATCTCGAATCGATCGTGCAGCTCCGACAGGAACGAGATCGGAGGCGCCAGCCAGCCGGGAAGGCCCCGGCGGACAGCCTCCTCGAACAGGGCGTCCCGCTGGTTCGCGTGCGCGATCCACAGGTGCGCCGAAAAGCCAGTCGGTCCGCGGACCTCACCGATCTCGGAGAGGAACCGGTCCCGACACTCAGCCCAGAGCGTCTCATTGGAGCGGGATCGGACTATGGTCAGCGGCATTCGGAAGTATATGCGCACCAGCCGACAGGGAAAGACCGTCCACGGTCAGGGAATGACGCGGATTGCCAGACCGGGCGCAGGTATCAGGCCGTTATAGTGCGCAAGTATTCAACGAATTCGAAACGGGCCACCGGACAGGCCGACAGCTCAGATCGATGGTACATGGCGGAGATATGCAGACAAATAGAGATGATAGGGGCCAAAACCTGATGTTACACATCGAGAATCGTCACTAAGGCTTGAAAATTGCTGAGTTTGCCGTCGTTGTAGTGCGTCCGGCGAGGCGGCGAACGGAACCGCGCCGCCTCCTCGTCGCCGCAGGCGGAGAGCGTTTCCGGCTGTGAAGACCGGGGGAAACCGGTTCCGAGATCTCAGGGAGAGTAACGATGAGGAAAAGTCTGTTGTTGGCCCTCACACTCAGCTTTGTGTACGTGGGCACCGCGCAGGCGCAGGCGATGTTCGACAGGGCGTGGGGCGCGAAGGCCGGTGTGTCGGTCTCCAGTGCGAGCCTCGACGCGATCGGCGAGACGTTCGACAAGAGCAACCAGACCGGCTTCGCCGGCGGCCTGTTCTTCCAGAACTACTGGGGCCTGTTCGGTGGGCAGCTCGAAGCGAGCTACATCCAGAAGGGCGTCCAGGGCGCCAGCAGCAGTACGATCGGTGAAGATGCGATCAAGCTCGACTACATCGAACTCGCTGCGCTCCTCAAGGTGGGCCTGCCGCTCGGGATCGTGCGTCCGGGACTGTTCGGCGGCGTCGGGTTCGACATCCTGTTGTCGTGCGATTCCGGTGGTGATGATTGCAAAGATGACTCGAAGAGCACCGATTGGGTCGGGATCATTGGCGGCGACGTGATCGTCTACTTTGGTTCGTTCATGGTGTTCGGCGATGGCCGCTACAACATCGGCCTGAGCGACGTCTCCGACTTTTCGGACTTCGAATACAAGAACCAGGGCTGGACTTTCCAGGCCGGCGTCGGCTTCGAGATCGGTTAATCGGCGCTACGCTCTGAGGTTCGGCGACGGGCTCATCCCCCTGAGGGACTGAGGCTCGAAGAAGAACTTGAAAACGGGCCCGCGGACCTTTCGGTTCGCGGGCCCGTTTCGTTTCCTCCCCCGCCGTTTCCATTGCGGCAAACCGCCGGGCGGTACCCGCGCCCGCCGGTCAGTCGACCTGCCGCCGCAGCGACTCCACGACAAGATCTCGCAGGTCCTCCGGCTCTACGAGCTCGGCATCGGGCCCGTACTGCAGCACGTGCCGGACGATCCACGACGGATCCGCAATCTCGAAATCGACAAGCACTCCTCCACCGTCACCCGCATCCCGAACGGGACCTTTCTCCCGGATCCACGCTTCGATTCGAGGCGAATAACGGACCGTGACGGGCACGGTTTCCGCTGCCGAGAACACCCGACCTCCATCAACGAATCCGTCCAGCTCCAGCTCCGGGGGCACCTCGAACGTTTCGCCCGTGATCGAAATCTCCAGGATGCGGTCGAGCCGGAAAACCCTGACGCTGTCGCGCCGGTCGCAATAGCCGATCACGAACCACTTCCCGCTCCCGAACACCAGGCGGTACGGGTCGATCGTACGCTCGCTCGGCTCCGGTCCGTCGGGGGTGAGATAGCTGATCCGGCAACTGCTTCGATCGGCGATCGATCCCTCCAGCAACCCGCGCAGACCTTCCTGGTCATTCCCGTCCTCCATGCGGATTCTCGGCCACAGTTCCCCACCGGACATCGAGCTGAGGCTGTCGTCGAGTCGCGTGGCGAGCTCGAGCATCTCCACCCGCTCTCCGGCTGGCCGATCATGCGCTGCCGTGCGCAGCGCCAGTGCGAGCGCCAGTGCTTCCCTTTGGTTCAGGCCGGGCGGCCGATCGAACCTCCCACCCGAAGAGACTTCGATCGTCTCGCCGCCGATCTCGATCCTGATGTCCTCGGTCCAGCCGGCAGGATGATAGTACTCCCGGACTACGACGAGCCGGAGATCATCGAGCAGCCGGTCCCTGCTGCAGTCCAGGCGGTCCGCCGCATCGTCGATACCGATGCCACCCGGCTGCGACGCGAGAGCCATCAGCTCCAGCACCCTGGCGAGAACGTCGGCGGCGCGCTCAGCCATCGGTGCCTCCCGCGGCGCCGTACACCGCCAGCACCTCTCGGGCGAGATCCGTGACCCGCTCCGCGAGCTCTGGAGGATCGATTATGCGGGCCTCCCCTCGCTGGCTGAGGACCCAGCGGAGGAACGGATCGACCTGGCGGATTTCGAAAGTGCGGACTGAGTTTCCCTGTTCGTCTTCCGATTCCAGCTCACCGAACCCGTTTCGCTCAGCCCACAGCGACAGTGGGAATTCGAAGCTGACGTGCGCCTGCAGCACTCCGTCCTCTCCCGATCCAAGCTCCCATGCCTCCCGGTCCCGAAAGTCTTCGAGCGAGAACTCTGCTGGGATCTCGTAGTCCGTGGTGTGCGGCTGCTTCAAATTCGGCCGCGGTTCCTCCATCCGCTCGACCCGGAACACCCGCACGTCGTCGCGATTCTCGTCGTGGCCGACCAGATACCAGTGGCCGTGCTGGAACAGCAGGCCGTACGGTCTAACAAGGCGGTCGGTAGGAGTCCCTCGATAGATGCCGTGATACTTGAAGCGCACTGTTTTCCTGGCGAGCAGCGCCTCGGTGAGAATCCGTGTCCACGCCGTGAGCTCGGCGGAGTTCGCGCGATCGGCATACAGAACGGCAGCCTCTCCCGGCGGAGGGACAAGATCGAACGACAGCTTACGCCACGCAGAGCGTGCCTCCGGTCGCAGGGGAAAACTCGGAATCCGGGCCACCGATTCGAGAGCATGGAACGCGGTCGAGCTCTCTTCCATACGGAGTCCAAGCTGTTTCGCACCCCTGGGAATTCGCGGTCCGGAGCCGGACACATCCTGTTCGGCCGTCTCTGCCACGATCCGCAGGTACGGCAGGTGAAAATTCTTCTTCTCCAGTACATACGCGTCGACTTTTCCCCCTCCGAAGTCGACCGTCATTCCCACCGACTCGATGGGGATCCCGGCTTCGCGCAGCCCATCCTTGTCACGCTCGAACATGCGGCGGACGGTGTCGCGATCGGTGTCCGAGCCAGCAAGTTTGTGGGCGTACGCGGGCACCTTCTCCATGATCTCATCCACCGTGACCGGCATCCGCCTTCCGACCAGGTATGCGATGAGGTCCAGCCAGCGCTGTGTGTTCTGAATCTTCTCGGGTTTCTCAGTCATAGTCTGTTTCGCGTGTCATGGTCTGGTCTGTGGGTCATGGTGCCTGTCGGCCACGTCAGCCGCGCGAACGGAGTTTGGATCGCACGATTCGGACAAGAAGCCCCTCGCAGCCGATCCCCAGTATGGACTGCCTCAGGCGGCCCATCTCTTCGCGCGTGACGCTTCGCTCGTGCGCCGCGGGATTCCGCAGATCGAGGATCGGTTCCAGCTGCGCGGGAAGCTCTCCCTCGAGCCATCGCCAGTCGTGCGGCAGCGCCGTGCGCAGCGGCTTCCTGAATGTGTCGCTCTTGTCCAGCAGATGCCGGAGTGTTCCCAGGCTCTGATGCGAGACTCTGCCACCCAGGTCAATCAGGCTGGCGCCCGCGTACAGTTCGCGCTCGTCGGGCGGCGCCTTCGCGAGGATCCTTCGCACGGCCGGAAAAACGAGCGCATTGAGTTCGGTTTCCACGGCCTTGCACACCTCGACCGCGGATCCCGAGAAGTCGAACCCCGGATCTCCCCGTCGGGCACGAAACACCGCCTCGGCCGTGGTCAGGAAGGTCCTGGACGACGGCTCGAGCGCGCCCCAGATCTCCTTTCCGAGCAGGTTGTCCCGCAGCTCCGCCGCGAGCCGCTCAGTCTCTCCCCTCAACTCCGCGTCCCGCTCCGCCCACCGGCGTCCTTCGGTCAACGCCCCGATGTCGGCGAACCAGTTCGCGCCGTCCTCCCGGGTCACGATCAACGGCAGGTCCACGATGCCTCCGTACAGGGATACGGGACGGTCGTGGTACCGCACGTTCCTCAGGCGCTTCAGCTCCTCGATCGTTGCGGGAGGATCCTTCGCCACGAGCCTGCGGATGTCCCACAGCTGGAACCAGAAATCCGTCTCGTGTTCTTCGTAATAGGCGGGCATGTGATCCCGTTCCCCCGGCCAGTCGCTCAGCACATCCTCACCTGTGACGTCGACCATATGCGCTACGTACAGCGAGCTGTAATCCGTCAGGTAGAGGTGCGTCTCGATACCCGCCGCGATCTGCCGACCCAGCTCGAGCACCTCGGCCGCGTGAGGCAAGGGAGCCTGGCGGTTGGGGGACCGGAGCTTGGCCCACCAGACGTACACCTCGTCATCGTCGGCCCGATCCTCGTGACGCGCCGCCGCCCAGCGCAGAAGCACCTCGAGGTGACGGTCCATGGCATCGTCGGCGTACGACGGGTTCCACACGCTCAGGAGGTGCCGGGCGGGTTGCGGCTCTTGCATGATCGCTCGTCAGCGGCTCGGGACACGGGCGGGAGCGCCCGAAGCGGGCGACCCGAACATTCCCCGTAAGGATAAGAGGGCCCTCCGACAATCGAAAGGCGAGCGACCGCGGGATCGGGCGCTCAGTTCCGGCTCAGCCTCCCGCAGCAGCGAAGGTGTCGCAGGCCTCCATGTCTCCCGTCTGAAACCCGACCGACAGCCAGTATGCCCGCTGCTCCGAGGTCCCGTGCGTGAACGACTCGGGCCGGGCGGCACGGCCGGCCTGCCGCATCAGCCGGTCATCGCCGATCGCGGCTGCGGTTCGCAACCCCTCTTCGAGATCTCCATCGTCGAGCAGCGGCATTCCGCTCGCGAGCCGCTCCCGTTCGTTGGCGTGATTCGCCCAGACCCCCGCAAAACAGTCGGCCTGCAGCTCCAGCATCACCGACAGCGCGTTCGCCTGTGCCTGGCCTCGTGCCGCCCGCTGTGCCTGCTGCACTCGGGCCGACGTGCCGAGCAAATTCTGCACGTGATGACCGACCTCGTGCGCGAGGACGTAGGCCGCCGCAAAGTCTCCCTGCCCTCCCATTTTCTGCAGTTCATCGAAGAACCCGACGTCGATGTACACGTCGCCGTCCAGCGGGCAGTAGAACGGTCCCGTGGCAGCCGAGTTGAATCCGCAGGCCGAATTCACCACGTCGGTGAACAGCACCAGCGTTGCCGGCTCGTACGTGAGCCCTTCTTCCGCGAAGATCTCGGCCCAGGTGTCTTCCGTGTAGGCGAGGACGGTCGTGACGAAGTCCGCCGCCACGTTCTCCTCGGCCGTCGGGGCGCGGGTCTGGACCGGCTGGCCGCCGGCCACTGCCTAGAGCACCACCATCAGCAGGTAGAACGGATCTCCGCCCAGCAGCAGCCCGAGTCCTCCCATCAGCAGGGCCGTGCCGCCCCCGATCGCGCCCGCCTTCTTGACCTTCTGACCCCGTCGATCCTCGACGTTCGTGCTCCGCCGTCCCTGCTGCCACCGCATGTCTGGTCTCCCGCTCAGTCAGGTTGCGCCCGCACTCCGTGTCGGGACTTCGCCGGGGACAAGGTACAGGCCCGCCGGAGTACTTTCACCTGCCCCGTGGTCCAACGGCCGGAACCGACGACTGCAGGGTGCGAAGGGGTATCAGCCGGAGTAGGTTGCCGGGTCTTCCGGCAGACCGGTCTTCTGCCGGGTGCGCAGAACCATTGATACCATTGAAACCACTGAGGCATCGATGCGAAGAACGGCGGCCCTCGCGGCGGGAATCACGGTTCTGGCGGGACTCGCCGGAGCATGCAGCGACAGCACCGGACCGGATACGAGCCGGCAGTACTTCGACTCGCAGGTAACCCCCGGACCGGTGAACGTGCTGAGCGCCGAGGTCGAGGTCCGGGCTACCGGATACGATTCGGTCCTGCTGCGGTACGCCCGCGCGGGCGAGGATTCGCGACGCACTCCGGCCTACGCATTCGGTCCTGACAGCATGGCCCACCCGGCCCTGCTCGGCCTGGCGGCGAATTCCTCGTACGACGTCGAGGTCATTCTCGTCGGGCCAGGCGAGAGCATCGCCGACACGGTTCAAATAGCCACCGGGACGCTGCCGGCGTGGATTCCCACCGTGACACCCGTCGGAACCGATACGACTCAAGGGCTCCTGATTCTCTCGATCCCCGAGGGGCCGGTGATCGTGGATAACTTGGGCACGGTCGTATGGTACATGGCGGATCCGGATCCGAAGCTCGTGAACTTCCAGGCTCACCCCGATGGTTCCTACACGATTTTCGGGCTGGAGGACGAGACCCGGTTCTACCGGGTGCTGGACGAGCTCGGCCGCGAAGTGCGGTCGATCAGCTGCGTGGGCTACGACACCCGACCCCATGAGATCCGGGTCCAATCGGACGGTAGTGCGCTCGTGCTGTGCAACGCCCTTCGTCCGGCTGACCTCCGCCCGTGGGGCGGCGCGGCCGACGGAACGGTGAACTGGACGGTGATCCAGCATGTCCTGCTCGACGGCTCCCTCGCCTGGGAGTGGGACTCGGAGGATCACTTCGCGATCGGGGACACACCGTTAGAAGACCTGGCAGGTGTCGAGCTTCTGAACCTCACACACGGAAACGCTCTCGAACTGGATGTCGACGGAAACCTGCTGGCGTCTTTTCGCAATTTGTACGAGATCACGAAGATCGACATTCCATCAGGCGCGGTGATCTGGCGGTTCGGAGGCCGCCGGAATCAGTTCACAATCCTCGATGACGCCAAGGGGAGCTTCGAGCGGCAGCACGGGCTCCGGCTGGTGGAGCCCGGCGTGGTGCAGCTCCTCGACAACTCGAACGTCGCCCCGAGCCGGCTCGTCCGATACGCCATTGATGAGCAACTGCTCACCGCCCGGCTCGTGTGGGACTTCGTTGACGCCGCGGACACCCACACGCTCGTCGGCGGAAGCACGCAGGTGTATGCCGACGGCGGAGCCCTCGTGTCCTTCGGGCGGGAGGGACGCGTCGCCGACGTGGACGAATTCGGGCAGAAGCGGTGGGAGCTCACCGGAATCGATGGCCTTTACGTGTTTCGGGCTCTGCGAATTTCTTCCCTGTACGCGGCGGAAAGAACCGCCGCTCCATGATCGTTGACCGACCCCCGATCGAGCTCGTTCGCCTGGTCCTGGCCGAGTACCGCCTGCCCTGGAACGGAGTTCATGGCCTTCCTCACTGGGCCCGAGTGCTCGAGACCGGGATGCGACTCGCGGTTGAGACCGGAGCCGACCCGGAGGTCATCGCGCTGTTCGCGCTGTTCCACGACAGTCGCCGCACGAACGAGGGGTGGGACGACGGTCATGGCCTGAGGGGTGCCGAATTCGCCGCCTCGTTTCGCGATACGCACCTCGCTCTCGGCCAGGACCGGTTCGACCTGCTGTACCAGGCGTGCGCCGAGCACACGAACGGAGGAACGGAGGGAGATGTGACGGTCCTCACCTGTTGGGATGCCGACCGGCTCGACCTGGGACGCGTGCATATCACTCCAAGGCGCAAGTATCTGTGCACGGAGCCGGCTCGCCGCGTGGAAACGATCATCTGGGCAGAGCGACGCAGCCGGACGGACTTCGTGCCGGAGATCGTGGAGCGGGAGTGGCTTCCGGCGGCGGAGATCGAGCGATGAGAGCGCTCGCGGGGATCGAGTATGTCCGGGCACGCTTCCCGGCTCTTGATCGGATTCACGGAGGCTCTCCCGTGGCCTACTTCGACGGTCCGGGCGGCACTCAGGTTCCGCGGGACGTGGCAGAAGCCGTCTCCTCGTATCTCTTGCGGCACAACGCGAACGTTCACTGGGGCTTCCCCACCAGCGCCGAGACAGACCGGATCGTCGCCGCAGGCCGGGACGCCGCGGCCGATCTGCTGGGTGGCGAGAGCCACGAGATCGTGTTCGGACCGAACATGACCACGCTCACTTTTCAACTGGCTCGGGCACTGGGACGCCAGTTCGCTCCCGGGACCGAGATCGTGGTGACGGAACTCGACCATCGGGCGAACGTCGATCCGTGGTTGGACATGGCGCAGATGTGGAACTTCACCGTGCGCACAGTGCCGTTTCGACCCTCAGACGGCACACTGGACTGGGACGTGTTCGAATCCGTGGTCGGTGAGCGAACGGGCCTCGTCGCGATCGGGGGCGCTTCCAACGCGCTGGGCACGGTCAACGACGTGGCCCGCGCGGCCGGCCTCGCGCGCCAGGCCGGATGCCTGCTGTTCGTCGATGCCGTCCATTCCACACCACACCTCCCGACGGACGTCTCAGCGCTCGGCTGCGATGCCCTGGCCTGCTCTCCGTACAAGTTCTACGGCCCGCACGCGGGCGTGCTGTGGGTGCGGGGCTCGCTCCTGGAGTCGCTGCGGGTGTCGAAGCTGTTGCCAGCGAGCGACGAAGCCCCTGAGCGGCTCGAGACCGGAACCCTGAGTCACGAAGCTATCGCCGGGACGACCGCTGCCATCGACTTCCTGGCCAGCCTCGATGATGGGCCCGACGCTCGACGCACGCGGCTCCAGCGTGTAATGCAGGGCCTTCACGATCGGGGGGATCTGCTCGTTCGGCAACTGTGGGATGGCCTCGCGGCGCTCGACGGGGTACGACTTTTCGGCCCGGTGCCGGGAACCGCGGAGCGCACCCCGACGGTTTCCTTCATCGTGGACGGAGTCTCGAGCAGCGAAGTATCGCGCCGGCTGGCCGACGAGTGCGGAGTATTCTGTTCATATGGAGACTTCTACGCCACGGACGTGACGGTACGACTCGGTGTCGAGGACGACGGCCTGGTGCGCGCCGGCTGCGCCTGCTACACGACGGAGGCCGAAGTCGATCGACTGATCGAAGGCCTCCGTGAGATCGTTAGCGCACGCTGACGTCCGTACGGAAGACGGGAGAACGGGAAGAGCATGAGACCGCCACGGAACGACGGCGCCGTGAATCTGGAAGCCGTCGTCGTGCATCTGACGGGCCCGTTCCGGGGGACCCGGCAGCACCTGTTCTCCGACAACATCTCGATCGGCACCGGTCCGGACGCAGATGTCCGATTCCCTCCCGAACGCGCGCCCGCGGTGGCGCCGAATCATGCGGCGCTGCGAAAGACGACTGACGGCTCATACGTGCTGCGAGTCAGTCCCGGCGAGACGGTGTTCGTCAATGGAGAGCCGACCGAGCAGTACGCTCTCTCGTCCGGTGACGTGCTTGGGCTCGGTGAACAAGGGCCGATGCTCCGGTTCCTGCTGCTGCGCGACGCTCCGGGCGGCTACAAGAGCATGTCCGAGGCGTTGCGCGACTGCGTGGATTGTGCATGGCATGGCAGCGCCAACGGGCTGGGTCGCGTCTGGCTGTTCACGAAAGATCTCCCGCGCGAGCTGTTCACGCAGACGGCTCCATCCGTCCGGGTCGCGCTGGGAATCCTCGCCCTGCTCACACTCGGCTCCGCCGCGACGTTCGCCGTGTTCGGGTTCCGGCTCGACCGGAGGATCGCGGCGGAAGGGCAGCGGGTGAGCGATGTGGAGGCCACGGTCCGCGAGCAGGCCGATCAGATCTCGGAAGCGGAGTTCCAGGCCCGGTTCGACGCACTCGCCATGGCTCTGGCGACCCGGGTGGAGGCGCTCGAGGCGCTGAACGAAGCGGGGCGGACCATCGTGCGCACGGCCGAGCCCTCGGTCGTGTTTCTGCAGGGCGCCTACGGCTGGAGAGCGCCGGACGGGCGCCCGTTGCGGGTGCTCACCGGATCCGACGGCAGAGTTCGCATGGGTCCGGGTGGCGGGCCACTTACGACCCTGGAGGGCGACGGCCCCCCGTTCACTGCCGAGTTTACGGG
>CBDUVN010000035.1:0-17098 GCA_965370685.1 uncultured bacterium
CTCGCCCGGCGTCGCCACTTCGGCACCCACTCCGAACCGCTCGAGTCGGGCGAGCACCGCGAGGTTTGAGTTGGCTTTGACCGCGAAGCTGATGTGGGCCGGGTCTCCGACGGCATCGATCCAGCGCCCGATTCCCCCATCGATTGCTCGCGCGTCGTACACGTACGCAGGCGTGCCGACCCGTTCGGCGATCGAGCGGAGCATATCCGCGGAAATCGCCGCCACGTGCGGCAGGCTCTTCTCCGGGTGGATATCCGACGGAACAGGCCCCCGGGGGCTCGACCCGCTCACGCGTTCCGCGGAACCAGGATGCGGCCGGCGAGGGGGTCGATCTCGGCCTCGATCGGGGTCATCCCGCGCGCCTCTCCGTCCACCTGCGCGGCGACCGGCGGATCCGATTCGACGCGAACTTTCCGGGCCTGGAGGAAGATCATGCGGTCGTCCCCCGTGTACCGTTTCAAGGCCACTTTCCACAGCATCGCCGCCATGTCCGGGAGATGACGGGGCGCGAACACGGCCACGTCGAGCAGACCGTCCTGATAGGACGTCTTCGGCGCCACCTGGAGTTCCACCGGCAGCGAACCCGCACCGAGAAGCCCGGCATTCGCCAGCAGAACCATCACGGCCTGGATTTCGATCACGTGCTCGTCAGCAACGATCCGGTACGAGATCGGCTTGGCGGTGACGACGTTCTTCAGCCCGGCGTAGATGTAGGCGAGGACTCCCAGGCGACTCTTCATCTCGGCCGTGGTCTCGGCCATCACGCTCGCATCGAGGCCCGCTCCCGCGATCAGGGCAAACCGCTCGTCTCCGATCCGTCCGAGGTCGATCCTCTCCGTCGCTCCCTCCACGGCAACACGGACTGCCTCCTCGAGAGACAGGGGGATCCCGAAGTTGAGCGCCAGTTGATTGCCCGTCCCGAACGGGAGAATCCCGACCGGAGTCATGGTGCCGGCCGTGCCACGCAAGGCCAATGCGACCGTTCCATCACCGCCGGCTGCGACCACAGCCCGATACCCACGCAGCGCGGCCGCTCGAACCACGGTCAGGGCATCCTCGGGCGTGGCCGTCTCGATGATGTCGAACGGCACGCCTCGAGCGGCCATGGCACCGCCAATGCGACGCCGGAGGGCAGCGGGCTGTCCCCCCGCCGCCCGCGGGTTCACGAGCACCAGAAAGCGCTCGGAATCGGGGGCCGGGAAATCAACCACGAACGCCGACCTCTTGTAACGCCTGTATCAGGTTCGTCATGCGGCTCCGGTCCGCCTGTGTTCAGCTCGGGTCGATGCCAGGCTCGGGCGGCGCAATTTAGCGATCTGCTCGGCGTCCCGGCAGTCCCTGCGAGGTCCGGGCGTAAACCCGCGTCAGAACGCCCATTCGCGAAACAGCATCAGACCCCATGTCCTGGAGCTGTAAGTACTGAAGCTGTAGCCGTAGGATGCATACCGGTTGAACCGGTCTTCGGTCTTGAACTCCAGGCGCCAGGCGGGCAGAAAGGCCCAGTCGAGGGTCATGCCGGGGAGCCGGCCGCCGAGCGGCTGCGTGACCTTGACGAACAGATCGGGCGTCAGGTAGCGTCCGATCTCGATCTCGGTACCGTACAACAGCCCCGTCGTACCTTTATTCAGCTCCCCTTCCGTCGCCCCGGACGAACGGATGTCCACGTAGTCCACGAGTCCGACACCACCCACCAGGATCTGCGACACCTGGCTGCTCACCGACCCCAGAAGGCCCTCGCGCACCAGCGTGGTCGCGAAGTCACCGCCCTGGTTCGACGCACTGAAGCAGGCCGTCGAGAACAGCAGATAGCAGATCCGATCCGACTCGGGGAGAGGTGGGTCGCTGCTCGTGGTCATCGTCGGTGCGAGGGCGGATCCACCTACGTGTACCTGAATCGTCACTCGCCCGATTTCTCCCTGTGTCGTGTATTCGGCGTCGATGTCGAGATTCGGGTCGAGTCCGGGGGTTCCGACGAAGGTGATCTCGCCACGTGCGATCTGGAGCTGGCGTGAGTACAGACTCGAAAGGTCCGTCCCGGTGCCGGACACGTACCGGAATTTGCCGCGGGGAAGCGACATTGTGCCGGTGGCGGTCAGTTCTCCCTCCGCACGATCCATCCGCAACTCGACGTCACCCCGGAGTTCCACTTCGAGTGCGCTGGAGCGGAGCCAGAAGTCCGGCCCCACGCTGAGCTCGGCGTTCATCTTCAGGTTCTTCAGGAATGGATTCTCCAGTTGACCGATCAACCTCTCATCCCTCACCAGGACGGTGTCGAGCAGCGCATACACAGAGGGGTCAGTCAGGTCCACGACCTGCCGCTGACGCACGAATCGGTCGGCATCGACCTGGCCTTGCGAGATCTGGAATCGACCACCGAGCTCGGGGCGGCGGTAGCTCCCGGTCAACGTTCCTTCCCCTTCGATCGTAGCCCGCATGCTCCGGCGATCGATCCCCAGAAACTGGTTCGCCTGGAACGCGAGGTCGAGCGTCACATCGGTCAGGTCTTCGATTCCGACATGCCCCAGCACGATCGCCGAACCCCCGGCGGAGGAGCCCAGGCGCAGCGTGTCGATCCGGGCGTCCGCACCTTCGAACACGAATCCACCCGTCACGTCCTGCAGCCGGATGCCGAGCGACGGAATCGTGGCGGCCGCACCCTTGATCCGAGTTTCTCCATCGAACCGGAGCTCGCCCGGGCGTCCCGTAACCCGAAAGCCACCAAGAGCGGTTCCCTCAACATCCTGCAGTGACTGCACCTGAAGCTCGATCGCTGTCAGTGGCATGTTGTCTACAGTCACGGTCAGATCGATCGGCTCGTCGAGCACGCGCCGCTCGACCTCCCGGAACGACAGGTCCACGCGCAGGAACCCGTCGATACGGGCGATCTCCTTGTCGTTCGTCACCAGGGCCGTGTTCACGGCGAGTCTTCGACCCGCGTAGATAAGGTCGGTTGCAAGCCGTTCGTAGCCGATGCCGTGAATCGACGGAGCGTCGATCACGGCCTCCAGCTCGGCCAGTGGTGCATCTGCGGTACCGCGAATCCGGAGGTCGATATCGATCCGGCCGCGCAGATCCAGCGGGTTGCCCGGTGCCTCGAGGAAATTCTGCAGGTGCAGTCCGCGGGCCTGCAGGTCCAGGACCGCCTGGCCGCTATCCGGAATGGCCCCTTCAAGCTCGAGGAACGTTCCCTCCGCACCGACGAGCCGGACGCCCCTCGCCGTAAGTCCGGTCTCGCCGTACGTGATCACCGCCGTGTCGCGGAGCACGAGCTCTCGGCCGGCTCCCATCATTCGAAGTCGATTGATTCGGAACGCCTTCTGTCGCTCCGTCCACAGGATCCCCGTGCTTACATCGAACTCCAGGCTCGTGTCCCGGACGGCATACAGAGAGACCTTGTGGCTTTCCGCCGTGTGGCGTGTCCAGCGCACGTCGAGTGTGTCCAGATCGCGTCCATAGATACTGCTCGCCCAGGCCGATCCGTGAACATCCAGCGAGTCCGCGTGCCGTGGATCCGACAGATCGAGTGTGACCTGGATCGAATCGGTCCGGAGATCACCCCACGCCAGGTTGCGGGCGAGGGCACGACCACCGAACGAGAAGTGCTCCACGCTTCCGGACAGGATCGCGAGCGCCTCGAGACTTCCGGACAGGCTGTCCGGGAGGGCTTCGCCCCTGTCCAGCATCGGGTCTTCGTCCCCACCCGGCCCGAAGGTCTCGAACAGCTCGGACACGTCTTCTTCGATGCGCGCGGGGTTCCGTCCCTCCACGAGCCAAGCGTTCCAGTCGGCAAGATCGGGGATCTCGATATCGAGGATCAGGGGGCCGCTTCGGTCCTCTGTGAGCCCGAAGGCGCCTCGCCCATCCACGCTTCCGATCCGTGTCCGGATGGCGAAGGTGTCGGCCGTCGCCAGGCCGTCGGCGAGGGTGAACCGAATGATACTCGTGTCCACCCGTGCGCCCTCGAACAGCGACGGGAGTACGACCAGGTCGAACCGGGCGTTGAGCGTCGCCGGATCGGTGCCGGTGCCGGCGACCCGTCCCTCCACGGCCAGGCGAGTGGTGGGACCGTTCTCGATCCATTCCGCGAGCTGGATGTCGCGGGCGAGCAACGTCGCGTCGTACGTCTTATCCTCGGATACGATATCGAATTGACCGTCGAACCGGAGTTGGCCGCGAGGCGTGCTGAGATCGGTAGTGATCTGCAGATCGTCGAGCGGTCCGCGCGCGGAGAACGGACCTCTCACTTCGCTCAGGACCGATACGCCTTCGGGCAGCATCGGGTCGACGATCGCCAGCACCAGCGGATCGAACTCGAAGGACAGGTCGATCTCCCGTTCACCATGCAGATCCACCATTCCCCCACCCAAGATCCCGGACGGATTCTGGCCGGGCAATGAATGTGACAGATGGGCGTCGAACGTGAACCGCCCGCCCGCGATCCCGTCGAAGGTGGCAGTGCCCGTCGAGCGCCCGGTCAGTGTGGTCTCGATTCCGAGGATTCCCACCCAGCGTGGTTCGAACTCCCGCAGTGTGAGATCCAGGTCGGCCATGCGGCGCGGTTCGACGATCGCGATACCACCGCGCGCCTGGACGAACGAGGCCGGAGGCCGGTCATCTCCGGGAGAATCCTCCACCGAAAGATCCGCATCGATCGACAGCAGCGTGATCGGGCCGCTTCCCTTCACCGTTCCGCGCAGGAACCCGTCCATCCCGTCGTCCCGTTCCAGCACTTCGTCCACCAGCGCCAGGCGGAGCGGGTCGAGACGGACGTCGAGGCTCTCGAACCGGGGCGTCCGCTCCAGGGCGACACCGAAGCCACCCCGCACCCGAGAATCATCGATCCGCACGTCGCTGTCGGTGGCCTCGACGATGATCGTCCCGTTCCGCGTATACAGTCGGAGGTCAGCCGGTCCTCCTCCCCTGGTCGGAAGGGGCAACGGAAGCCACTGCAGCTCCTCGAAGCTGAACGGGTCAGTCTCCAGCTCAAAGTCGAATTCCACTGGATCGACCGGATTCAACCAGCCAGAGCCCGAGATCGACGAAGCTCCCAGGTCGAGAACGTCGAGTTGGACGCGCACCGTGTCGGCGATAATGACGGATCCGTCCAGCATCTCGATATCGAGGGTCTGCGTGACGATGTCGGCCTGGGCGGAAACACCCTCCATGTCGAACCGAAGGGGGCGAACCGGGTCCACGATTCGAATCAGCGGGAACCGGCCCGACAGCTGCCGGAGGAGTATCTCGCGTTCGTATCGATCGGGCCCGACCGAGCGGACTCGCCACAGTCGGTCTCCCCGTAGACCCTGCTGGATGGCGCTGTCACGGGCCGTCCCCACGAGGTTCCGGGCCCACGGGATGTGGACCTCGATCTCTCCCTCCCGCACGTTCACGTCGGACAGCAGGACCCGGTCGTTTCCCTGCCGCCCGTCGTCGATCGAGTCCGGCTCGACCGGCTCCTCATCACCGAATATCCGATCGAAATTCCAGCGTCCGTCCTCGTATTGCCGCAGGACAAGGCGCACCCGCTGCATGGAGACCGCGTCGAACCGAAACGTGCCGACGAGGAAACTGAGCGGATTGTAGTGGAGCCTCACGCTGTCGATTCCGACGAACAGGCGTCCATCGGGGTCCGTGATCTCGAACCGTTCCAGCAGCGCGTGCGACAGAAGATTGCCGCCGAGAATCGGGCCGACCCGTACTTCTCCGTTGACCGTGCCCGACAGAGCTCCCTCCACCAGCTCCGTGACTGCCTGTCTGCCCACGACCGTCTGGCTGAGGAATACGAGCGCTGCGGCCCCCACGAGGAAAGCGAGACCGACCAGCCCGAGGGCAACGCGGGTCAGCGACCCTGCCAGCCTTCCGAGCAGATGACCGACCCGCGACACCGGGGAACGCGGCCTCTCGGGAGCGTTCGGCGAGCCGGAGGAACTCGTCACCATATCAGAACGCCTCGCCGATCGAGAACTGCAGTTGAATTCTGCGCCAGAACTCGGTGAACAACGAAGGATCGTCCCATGCATAAGGATCGTACACCACTTCGTCCTCCAGCTCGATGATCGCGCCCGTTTCAGAACTGACGGCGACGACAGGCTTGAGCACCGGACCGGAAGGGTTGAATCCGAGATCCATGCGCAGGGGGCCGATCGGGCTCTTGAATCGCACTCCGACTCCGGGCGTGGCAATCAGCTGTACCCGCTCGTCGAAGCTCCTCCATACCTGCCCGGCGTCCACGAACCCGACGATCGTAAACCGCGCGCCCACGGGAAACCGCAGTTCGAGCGAACCTTCGAGCAGAACGTTTCCGCCGACAGGCCGCTCGTCGAACGCGGTCGGAGGGAGGGCGTCCGCACATTCCTGCAGCTCTTCGGGGGTCAGAAAGCCCGAACCGCAATCCTCGAGATCCGACATCACCAAGACCGTGGGACCGAGGAGATTCAGTCCGAACCCACGCACGCTCTGCGGACCACCCCCGAAGAACAGTTTCGTCGGATGAATGATCTCGACATCTTCCTCCTCCCCGCCGAATACGGTCCCGGACATCCCCCGTACTCCTCCGAAGCGGAGCCGTGCTCCCAGAACTGCACTTCCGAGCACCGGGTTGAAACCGGCGGTCTCCACGCTCCCCCTGATGTACTGATAGTCGGAGCCGGTGACCGACGCGGCTGCTTCCCCTTCTGCAGCGATGTAATACCCGGTCGTGGCGGCCAGCGGATTGTCGGTCTGATTCCACGCCCACAGGAGTCGGACCGGCGACAGCCACTTGCTCTCGGTGAGCAGTGCAATGTCCTCGGGCGTGCAGAGACCGAAGTTGACGCAGAAGTAAATGTCGGCGGACTGTTCACCGAACGCCGTCAGTTCTGGACGGTACGAAGGCCGCATGGACATGCGGGGCCTGACCCGCCAGTTAAAGGCGAATTCTCCACCGACACCGGTGCGAACGAACAGGTCAGGCACCGTCTCCCGCTCAGTGAACAGGCGTAGTTGCAGCGAGTTTCGACTACCGGAGAACACCGGCTGCACGAAGGAAAGATCGAGCAGCCAGTTCAATTCCTGGTAGACCTCGTCGGAGCTGGTTCCGTTGCACGGGAAATTCCCGGCCAGCTGTTTCGTGAGCAGGTTCGAAATGCGTCCGGTGGCCAGGAACGTTCTGCCCCCGCCGAAGAAATTGCGGTTCGTGAACTGTCCCTCGATCTGCACACACTCATTCGTCTGCACGCCGAAACCCGCCCTCACCGCTCTGCGCTCGGCGGTGGCCACCTGGACGAGAAGATCGATCAGCGTGTCATTCGCCCTTTCGGACGCGATGTTGGCGTAGCGGAACGCCTCCAGGTTGAACAGCCGTCGCTGGCTGTCGATGATCCGCGTTTCCTGGAACCAGTCCCCACTCTCGAACTCCAGCAACGAGCGCACGACATCGTCGCCTACATCCTCCGCGCCCACGATCCGGACTTCGCCGATTCTCACTCGCGGCCCGGGGTCGACCCGAAGCGAAACATCGGCTTGCCGGGAGTCCCTGGGAATGAAATAGTCGCGCAGAACGGCGGCATCCACATATCCGGTGCGGCGCAGCTGATCGGTGACCGCAGCTTCGCCCTGCTGGAGGGCAATGAGATCGAGCCGGTCCCCTTCTGCGACCGGCAGGAGTGAAAGTACGGTCGCAGAGTCGATCGCCTCGCCGGACAGCTGGACTCCGATCGAAGAGATCAGGGTCGGCTCATTCTCCTCGATACGGAACAGGACCTGCGCTTTCCCGTTGTCCCGCGCGATGACCGTGTCCACAGAAGCCTGGCGAAACCCGCGCTGCCGGTAGTAGAGCTGGAGCCGGATCACATCGAGCGGCAATTCCCCTTCGTCCAGATATTCGCGGGAGTGGGCAAAGCCCCAGTCCGTGAACGGACAGATCGGGAACGGGAAGTAGAACAGGAAGCTTCTGCACTGCGTCCGGTCGGTCAGGATCGCCGTACGGAGCACCTTGTCCTGAAATGCTTCGTTGCCCTCGAACTGCAGATCCACGATTTCGCGGTCGGCGCTTCCCTGGGCCCACGCATCTCCCGGTACGGCAAGGGAAACGCCGGAAGCAATCAGCAGCAGGGCAGGTGCGAGGGCCGGGACGCGCACGGAGGCGGTGCTACGCCCTCGAGGGCGAATCCGCTGAATCTGCGGGCCCGAGCCGAATGAACAACCAACTGCCAAGCACGATGAGACCGATGCTGATCAGCTGGGCGAGCGTCAGGAAGCCGAAGAAGCGATCGTCCTTGGCCCGGAAGAACTCGACGATCAACCGCTCGAGGCCGGCGAGTGCGAGCCACAGCGAGAACAGGCGGCCGGCCTTCCACGGCTCCCGGCGCAGCCGCCACAGGATCGCGAAAATCAGCAGAGACAGCCCGATCTCGTACAACTGGGTCGGGTGAACCGCGAGAACGGCCGTGTCCGGAACCGACTCGGGAATGGACACGCCGAACATGCGGCGCAGGTTCCCCGCGGTGCTGGGCGGACTCCCGTTCGGGAACGCGATCCCGACCCAACTGTCCGTCGGGCGGCCGTAGTCGTCTCCGACCAGGAAACAGCCCACTCGCCCCACGGCGTACCCGAGGGCGAGAGCAGGTGCCACGACGTCCGCGAGTACGGCCACGGACTCCTTGCGCCGGCGGATCGCCAGAAACGCGCCGAGCGCTCCCCCGATGAATCCGCCATACCACACCAGACCGGCCCGCGAGAACAGCATTCCGAACGGGTCCTGAACCGTCTGGGGCCAGTTGAGCAGCACGTAGTACACCTTCGCGCCGACGATCCCGCCGACGATCGCCCCCATCAGGAGATCGCCGGCGAGTTCCTCGTCCAGCCCCTTCCTGAGCAATTCGCGGCGGACGATCCAGAAGCCGGAGAGGAACGACAGGGCCATCATAACCCCGAACGAGGTGATGGTGATCGTGCCCACCACCGGCAGATTGAGAGTGATCAGCTCGGGATACATGACGCTCCTGGGGGCACTACACCGTGATCCGCATGCGAACCCAGCGGTGTGAGGCCCGGAATTGGAAGTGAGGGATCTGCGTTGAGCCCCAGGCCGGCGACCTCTCCCGCCCGGAGTCTGTGCTCTGCGAGACACGCCACCATCGCGGCGTTGTCGGTGGCCAGGCGCGGCGAAGGCGAATACAACGTGCCGGTATCACCCAGGGCGTCGCGGAGCCGCTCCCGAAGCACTCCGTTACGAGCGACCCCGCCCCCGAGAAGGACCCGGTCGCAGTTCGCCCATTCGACCGCACGAAGGACCTTGGCGACCAGCGTGTCGACGACCGCCTGCTGGAACTCGGCCGCCAGGTCGGGAACTGCCTGCTCGAGCTCTGTTCCGCCCTTCGACTCGAGCTCCGCCGCCAGGAGAGCCGTCGCGGTTTTCAGACCGCTGAACGAGAAGTCGAACCAGGCGGAATCGGCGGGAGTGTGACTCGATGAGACCATCGGTCTCGGGAGCTTGAAGCGTCCCGGCACCCCTTCCCGGGCTACGCGCTCGATCTCGGGGCCTCCCGGGTACCCCAGTCCCAGCCGGCGGGCCACCTTGTCGAACGCTTCGCCGACCGCGTCATCCCGGGTCTGCCCGAGCAGCGTGTACGAGCCCCACGACGAGGCGTGCAACAACAGTGTGTGACCACCGGAAACGAGGAGGGCCACGAACGGGGGCCGTGCTCCGGGTGATTCCAGCGAGTTGGCGAACATGTGCGCTTCCATGTGCTGGACACCGACCAGGGGCTTCCCCAGCGCCCAGGCGAAGCCCTTGGCCCAATTCAACCCCACGAGCAGCGCGCCGACGAGACCGGGACCCGCCGTTACCCCGACACCCGCCAGCTCCCGGGGTTCGAGACCGGCATCTCGCAGAGTTTCAGCCACGACGGAATCGATCTGGCGCAGGTGGGCTCGAGCCGCGATCTCGGGAACGACTCCGCCGAACCGCTCATGCGCGTCCTGGGAGAGAATGACGTGGCCCAGGATACGTCCGTCCGCCACCACGGCAGCGGAAGTCTCGTCGCAGGAAGATTCGATTCCGAGAACCGGTCCGCCGGGCCAGCCGGGGTTCACGGACCCGCGCTCGGCCGCACGGTGACTTCCGGTGGCGAAAGCCGGACGGAGACGAATCCGGAATCCGGAAGCGTCGTGCGCACGGGCACCCTGGTCGGTCCGTCCGGTGAGCTGGAAAGCTCGGCTACCGCGTGGTCGAGTGCCTCCAGTTGCATGCGGACGGCGGTCGCGGCCCCCCGGATCACGGCCTCGACGCTGTCTGGAGTCACGCTGGCGTCCTGACTTCCCGGTCCCGTGAGCTGAACCGGAAGACGCTTCCTGAGGATCACCAGCGAATCGACCTCGATCGTCACGAGAGCGGACGCCGGCTCGACGCTGACGCTTCGCACGCCCGTCGGAAGCTCGATCGGCAGATCGCGCATCACGGTGTTCGCGATATCCTCGAGCCCGATCCGGCGTGTCGTGACACGCGTGATCCTCTCCACCTCGGAGGCGGGTCCACGCACCGTCACCGTGTCGGGCGATACGAGAATCGGGCGCAGAATCGTGAATCCCGATGCGGGAACGGCATCGATCTCGGCCACCACCGGAACCCGGCGCTCGGCACGCCGCTCGAATTGAAGCGTGAGGGCCCGCGGCACGATCGTCGTCGGACGGACATCGAGCTCCCGATCGTATTGGACCCGGGCCTCGTCGAGCTCGACCCGCATCGTCGCCTCGGTCACCGAGTCGATCACGACCGAAATTTCCGGCTCGTTCACGAGCAGCCCGAGCAGATCCCGGTTTCGTCCCTGGAATGTCGTGCTGACTTCCTCCGGGACGTTCACCAGCACCCAGGCCGTGTCCAGTACTTCCACCGACACACGTGTGCGAACGGGCTGGGACTGTCTTTCGTCTGCACTGAGACTGAGCCACAAAAGAGAGACGATCACGAGGGCGGCGAGTTTGTAACCCCAGTTCGAGAATACCTCGGCGCGGATGTCCACAGTGACTCAGAGCTCCTCGGGCTGATCGGAATCCTGACGCACCGGACGGCCCGACCGACTCCGGTTGACCTCTTCCGGCCGGCCCGCGACCCGGACTTCGACCGGGTCGCCCTTGCGCAGCCCGTAGCCACCGGGCGGATACTGGCCCACGATCCTGCCGGGCGCGTCGAACGACAGGGGATCGTAGCTGATCGCCCCGAGGCTGAGACCCGACTCGGACAGGAGCTCGAGCGCGTCATCGATGTGCCGGCCGGACAGATCGGGAACGGTCGTCACCGGTGAGCCCTTGCTCACCAGGAGCGTGACGTCCGCTGGTACCGTGAGCTCCGTACCGGGCCCGGGCTCAGTGCCGAATGCCCGGCCGGCCTCAGTCGAATGGTTCGCCTCACGCGAACTCACCCTGAACCCGAGCCGATCGAGAACGATCGACGCCTGGCGCGCGGACAGGCCGGAAACATCGGGAATCGAGTGCACCTCCGGTCCGCGGCTGAGCGTGATTTCCACCGGGGCACCGGGGCGGACCCGCTGTCCGGGAATCGGACTCTGCGCGAGCACCGCCCCTTCCGGGGCGTCCGGGTGTGACACGGTTGACCGGACGTCATGCTCGAGGCCGACCTCATCGAGTCGGTTTCGAGCCTCCAGGTCGGACAATCCGACGAGCTCGGGAACCGTGACGAGACGTCCGACTTCGGTCGGACTGTCTCCCGGCGTGAGCCACAGGTCTGCCGTCAGGTATCCGGCGAAGAACAGGCCGGCAACGATCGCAACGGCCAGGGCCCACGACTTCCAACGGCTCGAAGTGTCTCCTGAAGAGGGCCCATCGATCCCGCGGTCGTCTACGGTACCTCCCCACAGGGCTCGGCCACCGCCCATTCCGCGCCGCCGCCTGTACGTCATCCCTTGCCGCCTTTCCTGAGTCGGCTCGCGAAAGCACCGTCCGTCCCCGACCGGAACGGAAGAATCTCCAGGTCTCCCCTGTCTGTCACACTGTCCGCGACCAGTCCGGCCGGCGAGCCGGGAGGTTCCCGATCGAATTCCGGCCTGCGGGCCAGGAACGCCTCCACCTGCCCGTCGTTCTCCTCCGGCTCCAGCGAGCAGGTCGAGTACACGAGCAGACCGCCCGGTTCCACGACGTCCGCGCACGCATCGAGCATCTCGGCCTGCAGCTCCAGCAGCGACTCGAGGCGATGCTCCGACAGCCGCCAGCGTGCATCCGGCCTTCGGCGGAGCACCCCGGTACCAGAGCACGGTACGTCGAGAAGCACCGTCCGTGCCGACCTGATCGCCGGCTGCCGGGCATCCGTCACGAGCGCCTGCGCGCTCGATTCCGTCCGGTCCAGCGTCGAGACGACCTTCCGGATCCTCGCCGGGCTGGCATCGGCCGCGACGAACGGCCTCGCCTCCGAGGCGAGATCCGCCAGCGCCGCCGCCTTTCCACCGGGCGCGGCGCAGGCATCGAGAACAGGCCCCTCCACACCTGCTCCCACGAAGTCTACCACGGCCGAAGCGGCAGGATCCTGCGCCACCGCCCGCCACTTCGCCAGCACCGCAGCCGGTTCGCCAGACACCAGGCGCACCATTCGGGGCAGGCCCTCGACTCGTTCGAGCTCGACCCGCGCCTCCGCGTCCGTCAACGATCGTTCCGGCTCATCCGTGCCGAGCAGACGAAAGGTGACGGACGGCGGCTGATTATCATTCTCCACGAGCCGTTCGACGTCGGCAAGCGGCCAGCGTCGCAGCCAGCGGCGCACGAGCCACTCCGGATGCGACCCCCAGGTGGAAAGCCATGCCACCGGTTGCTGGTCCCGCGCAGGAAAAGCGTCCTCTGGCACGCCATCCCGGACGGCCCTGCGCAGGACGGCGTTTACCAGTCCGGCCGCTCCCCGCCCGAGATCGATTCGGGCTCCCTCCACTGTCTCGTGGACCGCGGCATGCTCCGGAATCCGGGTCTGTCGAAGCTGATACAGGCCCAACCGCAGCCAGTCCAACAGCGCGGGATCCAGCGCGTACAGGGGCCTGTCCACCAGGCGAGCGAGTTCCGCGTCCAGCCTCGCACGGAGTCTGATCGCGCCAAATGCCAGCTTGAGCCCCAGTGCCCGGTCGCGATCAGCGAGTCGGGCAAGCCGCTGATCCGAAGCGCGATCCGCGTACGCGCCGGCGCGGACGTCCGCGAGGATCCGGTATGCGGCCTGCCTGGTCTCGACACCCCGACCCTCCGGCGGACGCCCGGTACGACTCAATCGCACCTCAGTCGAGCAGCCCCGTGGAGGGGCTCGATGGAACCGCCCACTCCCGGGTCGGCATGCGGCCTGCCAGGTACGCAGCCCTCCCCGCCCGGACGGCCAGACGCATGGCCGAGGCCATCAGCACGGGTCGCTCGGCGGCAGCCAGGGCCGTGTTCATCAGGATTCCGTCCACACCCTGCTCCATCGTAAGGCAGGCGTCGGACGCGGTACCGACCCCGGCGTCCACGATGACCGGAACTGAGAGACGTGACTTCAGGAGCCGGATATTGAGCGGGTTCAGGAGCCCGAGCCCACTGCCGATCGGAGATGCGAGCGGCATCACCGCGGCCGCGCCGGCTTCCTCCAGGCGAAGCGCCGTGATCAGGTCATCGTTGGTGTAGGGCAGGACCGTGAAGCCCTCGGCCTTGAGAACACGGGTAGCCTCGAGCAATGCCTCCGTATCTGGCAGGAGCGTCTCCTGGTCCCCGATCACCTCCAGCTTCACCCAGTCGGACAACCCGGCCTCCCGGCCCAACCGGGCGTAGCGAATCGCGTCATCCGCCGTGAAGCAACCGGCGGTGTTGGGAAGCAGGAAGAACTCCTCTGGATCCAGGTGGTGAAGCAGGCTCTCCTGCTTCGATGCGTCCAGGTCCACCCGGCGCACGGCTACGGTGACCATCTCCGCCCCCGAGGCTCGGATCGCCTCGACGGTTTCCTCGTGGCTCCGGTACTTCCCGGTTCCGACGATCAGGCGCGAAGTAAAGCTGCGCCCCGCGATCATGAGCGGATCGCGTCCTTCCAGCGAATCTATCCGTTCGTCCGTCATCGATCCTCTCCTGGTTGTGCTCTGTTGTCCTCCCGACCCCGTGCGACGGGGTTCAGCCGCCACCCACGAACTGTACGATCTCGAACCGATCTCCGTCTTCGACCTGGACCCGGTCCAGGTCGTCCCGCCGGACAATCTCCCGGTTCCGCTCCACGACGACCATACGCGAATCGATCTCGAGCTCTGCGAGTAGCGCGAGTACGGACCCGCCTGCTACGAATTCACGGCTCGTTCCGTTGACCTCTACCTTCATCAAGCCCTCGCTTCACCATCATCGGGTCTGTCGCCCGTTCCCACCTGGCCCTCGAGAATACGTACCAACCGATACACCGCCGCCGCCGGGTCGTCACTCTGCCACACGGCCCGGATCACGGCCACGCCGTGCGCGCCCGCGGAACTGACAGCGCCGATCGACTCCAGGTCGATTCCCCCGATCCCGATCACGGGGGTTCCGGTGCTGGCGCAGGCGGCGATCAACTCAGGCCCCCCGACTGGCATCCCCGGGTGGCTGGGTGTCGGGAAGATCGTACCCAGGAGGAGATAGTCTGCTCCGCGCGACGACGCCTCGCTGCTCTCTTCCGGCGCGTGGACCGAGACACCGATGGCGCAGGTATCGTCGAGCACCCGTCGTGCCGCTTCGATCGGGAGCGAGCCGCGACCCAGCTGAACCGCGTGCGCCCCTGCGACACGGGCGATATCGGTCCGACCATTCACCACGATCCACCCGCCTGTCGCGTCGGCGCGCGGAACGAGCTCACTCGCCAGTTCCAGGCACCGGAGCGGTGGCACGCTGCGCGGGCGGAGGTGCACGGCGACGGACTCACCTCCGGCCTCGAGCACGGAGGTGATCCGGACGACTGCATCGACTCGCTCGAGCTCGCTGTCGGGACAGATGACGTGGAGTCGGGGGACGTTTACTGGAATCGGTCGCCCTCCTGCGCTCCCCGCCCGGCGACCCAGGCTCCCGTGGTCATCCGGGCGCGACCCGCCGGTTTCACCTCGCCGACCCACAGGGTCCCGTCGCCGGTAGCGACACGCATCCCCCTGCGGGGATTCGCTTCCAGCACGGTTCCGGGGGGCTGCTCCGATGCGGAATCATCGGGTCGTGAAGCGAACATCTGGACCGATAAACCGTCCAGTTCCGTCCAGGCCGCCGGCCACGGGTCGCAGCCCCGGATCCAGCGATCCAGGCTCACCGCGTCCAGCGCCCAGTCGATCCGCGCGTCCGCCCGACTCAGCTTCGGAGCAAAGGTGGCCCGATCGTGAACCTGCTCCGCTTCCTCGATCGCATCCGCTTCCATCTGCGCCAGGGCCTCGATGAGCGCCGTGGCACCCATCTCGCTGAGCATCGCGTACAGCTCCCCCGCCGTGATGTCGTCGGGCAGCGGTGTCGCGACCCGATACAGAATCGGACCGGCATCGAGCTCGCGGACCATCCGCATGATCGTGACGCCGCTGTGCGAATGACCGCGAATGACCGCCCAGTTGACTGGCGCCGCCCCCCGCAGTTCGGGCAGCAGCGACGCGTGCACGTTGATCGAACCGTGCCGCGGCACCGCGAGCACCTCGTCCACGAGGATGTGTCCGTAGGCCGCGACGACCGACAGGTCGGGCTCCAGTTCCCGGATCTCGCTGGTAAATGCCTCTCCCCGCGGTCGCTCGGGCTGAAGCACAGGTATCCCTTCCTTCTCCGCTTCCTGTTTCACGGGGCTGGGGCGAACGGACTGGCCGCGGCCGGCCGGTCGATCGGGCTGCGTCACCACCGCGAGCACCGCATGTCCCTCTTCCTGCAGCGCGCGAAGCGACGGAACCGAGAATTCGGGGGTTCCCCAGAAGAGGATCCGCATGAGTTCCTCCAGGAATTACGGGCAGGTCGAAGCGGGGGAGCGCCCCGTCGAACGCGGACCGGAGCTACGTGACAATCAGAAGGCTCCGACGATCGGACGTCTATCCGAGTCGTCCATCTTCGCCCACTTGTTCAGCAGCATCTTTCGCTTCAGCGGGCTCAACCGGTCGATGAACAGAACGCCGTCCAGGTGGTCGTTCTCGTGCTGCAGGCAGCGGCTCAGCAGGTCCGTGGCCTCGATCCGGATCTCGCGTCCCTCCCGATCGAGTCCTTCCACCACGACTTCGGCGTAACGCTCCACGATCTCCTTCAGCCCCGGGATGCTCAAACATCCCTCCGTGTCGCGAACCGTCCCGCCGGCTTCCACGAATCGCGGGTTGATCAGCACACCGGACTCGATCTCCGGCTCCCGTACGTCGTACACGAATACGCGAAGCGGAATGCCTAACTGCGGGGCCGCGAGACCGATCCCATCGGCCGCGTACATCGTCTCGACCAGGTCGTCAACCAGCTGACGCACCTCGTCATCGACCGATTCGACCTCGTCGCAGCAAACCCGGAGAGCGGAATCCCCGAGGATACGAATGTCCCGCACGGTCATCGTCAGCTACCGGAGCTTCCAGAGGAGACCTTGTGACCGATCTTCGAGCGCTCGATCTCGAGTCGCGTGTCGCCCCCTGTGCGGATCGTGACCCGGTCGTCCGTCAGGTGAACGATCTTCCCGATGATCCCGCCGACCGTGGCAACTTCGTCACCCTTGGACAGCGCTGCGACCATTTCATCGTGGTCCTTCTGCTGCTTCCTCTGCGGCCTGATCAGCAGGAAATAGAAAATTGCGAAGATCGCCGCGAACATGAACAACATGCCGAACGGGCTCTGCCCCTGCGGGGTGCCGCTGGCCTGCAACATCAGCATATGAACTGGCAGCACGATACCTCCATCGTCGATCGTGAATCAGTCTCTTAATATATGCGGCCCGGAACGATATCGCCGCAGTCGATCCTCGGCCCAGCCCTCGAAGCGCCCCTCGAGAATCGCGCTGCGCGCCTCGGAGGCCAGTCTGACGAGGAATGCCAGGTTGTGGATGGACAGAAGACGCAGGCCCAGAAGCTCGTCGGCGACGAACAGGTGGCGCAGGTAGGCCCGGCTGTAGTTACGGCAGCATTCACAGTCGCAATCGGCATCCAGCGGAAGGAAGTCC
>CBDUVN010000036.1:0-16930 GCA_965370685.1 uncultured bacterium
GCGACAGGATCGCCGAATTGACGCCGATCACCCTGCCTTCGGCGTTCACCAGCGGACCCCCCGAGTTGCCGGGATTGATCGCCGCGTCGGTCTGGATCATGTCCGCGCTGAGCTTCCCTTCGCTGGAGTCGAGGATGTCCCGGCCCACCCCCGAGATCACTCCGGCGGTCACAGTCGCCTCCGCGTTCGCGAGCACGAATCCGAACGGATTGCCAAGTGCGATCGCTGGTTCACCGACCACCAGGTCGGACGAAGTCCCGATCGGCGCAGGCGGAATCGCTCCCGGCTCCACGCGGAGCACCGCGATATCCCTGATCGGATCGGTGCCGATCACTTCAGCTCTGTAGAGACGGCCGTTCACGTCCGTGACGACGAGTGAGTCCGCGCCGCTCACCACGTGCTCGTTGGTGATGATCGTGCCGTCCGCGTCGATCGCGAATCCCGAGCCCATTCCCTGGATCTGCCTCTCCATCTGGCGCGGCATCATGCCGAAGAACTCTTCGAACCGACTTCGTCGAGATACGCTGCGGGTAGCGAGAACCGTGATACTGACCACCGAGGGGGCAATGCGAGCCGCCGCTGCCACGACCGGAGTGAAGCGCGGGCTGTCCTGCGGGAGACGGACTCCGGACGGATTCAGGGCCGTCGGACTCTCGGATTCCACGGCGAAAGCGGGACGAACCGCCCGGCCGTCGTCATTCGTAGAAAGGCGGACGCCGATCGTCAATCCGACCGGAAAGGCCACGAGCGTCAACAACAGGGGAACGGCGACACGTGCTTGCAAAATCCGCATGCTCCTGTGGTGTTAAACCGACCTCGGACCCGCCTGCAGCCTGTCGCCCGCGAGGGGCCAGAGTCCTGGGACTCCCGGCCGTCGATTCCAGCCGTCGCCGTAGCGGACTCCCGTCAGATACAGCCCCGCCGGCGGCGCCGGACGCGGAGGGGCAGCCCCGCTCCTGCCCGACAGGAGGGTCCGGAGCTCACCTTCCGGCCGGGCCTCCCTCGCGATGTCGATCAGAACGGCGACGACGTAGCGTACCATCCGATGGAGAAAACGGTCCGCCACGATCTCGAACCGCAGATCACCGACGGGAGTTCGAATCCACGTCGCCCTCTCGATCGTGCAATGCGTACCTCTCTCGGGCTGGCCCGACCGTGACAACGCCGTAAAGTCGCCCGGACCGAGCAGCGCGGTCGAAGCGGAGCGCAGCGAGGCGATTGGAACCTGGTGCCCCAATTGCCAGATCCGACCGGCTCGAAGCGGGGACATCGCGGGAGCGGTGTCCCCCACGAAGTACTCGTAGCGTCGGCCCGTGGCGGAGAACCTGGGATGGAATTCGGGGCCGGCCTCCCGCACGGCGACGATGCCGACTTCCGGCGGCAGTACGGCATTGAGCGAAGTTCGAAGCGAGCCTGCAGTCCAGCGGTCCGGCGCGTCGAACGATATTTCCTGGGCCGTCGCGTGCACGCCGGAGTCCGTCCGCCCCGCGGCGGAGATCCTCACCGGCGAATCGAACAGGCGCGACAGCGCCGCCTCTATTGTTCCCTGTACGGTCGGGACGACTGGCTGGAGCTGCCAGCCGGCGAATGGAGCCCCATCATACTCGACGGTGCAACGGATACGTCTCGCCCGATTCAGTACTTCCGGATCACTCCGACCACGATTCCCTGCACCTGGACGCGCGACGCACTGAGGACCAGGGGCTTAAGGGTCGGGTTTGCCGGCTGCAGCCGGATCCGGCCACCGGACTCGCGGTAGAATTTCTTCACGGTCGCAGCATCTCCGTCGACCAGCGCGATCACCATCTCGCCGTTTTGCGCTGTCTCGCGGGCCTGGACGATGACGTAGTCGCCATCCCGGATCTGCTCCTCGATCATCGAGTCGCCGCGCACGCGGAGCACGTAGTGAGTACCCGCCGATCCGACGACCATATCTTCCGGAACGGCGATCTGCTCCCGCTGCTCGATCGCTTCCACCGGCTCACCGGCTGCCACCGTCCCGAGCAGCGGAAGATCCACGGCGGCGAGGCGCAGTTCCGTTCGAGTGAGCTCGATGGAACGGCTTTCGTTGTAGTTCTTCCGGATGTAGCCCTTCGCCTCGAGATTCGAGAGGTGCTCGTGTACCGTGGCGAGCGAGCGGTATTGGAAAAATTTCGCGATCTCTTCGAAACTCGGCGAATAGCCGTGCGCGTCGAGAAAGCTCTCGATGAAATCCAGAATCTCCTTCTGCCGCCTCGTGAGCGCCATCTGCTTTCCCTGTCGCGTCGGGGTCGGATCACACCGAACGGATACCGAAAGGAACGTACCCGAACAGGAACCGAAGTGCAAGCACACGTTGCTCCAGACGGTGAGGCGCGCGAATTTCCTTTCCCATGAGCCTCTGGACTGATAGCGGATCAGGAGAAGGTCGGGCGATCCGGCCGCTGACCCACCTCGAGCGGATCGGGTTCCTCGCGGGGCTCATTCTGTCGCTCTCGCCGTGGGCGGGAGGGTTCGAGCTCCTGGGGCAGGATTCCGTGACTGTCACTCCGGAGGTGGCATCCAGGCTCTCTCCCGCCCTGAGGGTGCTACTGCCGGCGCTGTCGGCGGGACAGCGGGTACCGGTGATCGTCCAGTTCGTCGCGCCCGAGCCGGAACCGACCCGGCTCCGTCCGCCCGAAACGCTGGCGCTTCTGCAGAACAGAGCAACGCTGGCCCTCTCTTCGCTCACCAGTCTCGCCCCCGCTGGAGATCCCGAGATCGAGGTCGTCGAGCGACTGTGGATCGTGCCGGCGGCCGTAGCCGTGGCCACGGCTGAAGGGATTCTCCGCCTCGTGTCGTCGCCGGAGGTCGAACGCGTGTGGCTGGACGAGCCGCTCGCGGTGGTCCTTCCTCCGCAGGCCTCCATGTTCGCCGAGCCCGCGTATACATCGCAGGCCATGCGGACGATCGGGGCCGACGCCGTCTGGCCGGGCGGGGTCACCGGTGCGGGCACTACGGTGGCGATCTTCGACTCGGGTGTGGACGGTGCGAACGCAATGCTCGCGTCACGCTGGCGAGGCCGTCGCACGACAGTTCGGGCGGCCTGGTTCGATCCGTTCCGCGGTGCCGGCGGACCGCAGGACCTGCACGGGCACGGGACGCAGGTAGCCGTGGCGGCCGTAGGGGCTCTTCCCGCCGGTGACACGCTGCGTCTGCCCGACGGAGCCACACTGGTCGCGGCCACGGGAACGGACGTGGTTACAGGACCGGCACCGGAAGCGGAGTGGATCGCGGCCCGCGTGTTCGACACACTGGCGGGCGGTGCCTACACACGTCGCTCGGTGCTCCTCCAGGCGTTTCAGTGGGCACTCGACCCCGACGGGAACCCGTCCACGGACGATCTCCCGGATGTGATCAACGGCAGCTGGGGGTTCGAGCCGGGCACGGCTGACATCGATTTGTGCAACGATTTGCTCTACGACGCTGTCGACGCGGCCGAGGCGGCTGGAATCGCTGTCCTGTTCGCGACCGGCAACACCGGACCCACCGCAGGCTCGGTGGCGGCCCCCGCGGCACGTGACGATCCGGATCTCCACAGCTTCGGTGTCGGAGCGACGGCCGGTGCCGATCCCTCGATCATCGTCGCTGATTACAGCGGGCGAGGGCCTTCGCCGTGCGGTGGCGGCATCAAGCCCGATGTGGTGGCGCCGGGAACCGTGCCGGAAGTCTTAGCATCGAGCGACAACAGCGCGCGACTGACGGGCCGCGCGGTGCAGGGAACGTCCTTTTCGGTGGCGCAGGCATCGGGGACGATCGCTCTATTACGTCAGTTGCGTCCTGGGGCTAGCCCGGAAGAGTTAAAGCGAATTCTAATGCAGACGGCCCGTGATCTGGGCGCTCTCGGCCCCGACAACGATGCTGGTTCCGGGTTAATCGACGTGCCTGCCGCCGTATCTCGGGTCGGAGCGTCGTTCGCCGGCCCGCTGCTTCAGCTCGCGAGCGTGTTCGCGGCCGATGACGGATTCGCGATCCGCATCCGGAATCGGGCGTCCGAAACATGGTCCGGTGGCAGCATCAGCCTGGAACCAGCGGCCGGTCGAGGTAATGAACTGCTGGCCGAAGGGGCGGTTCCGCCGATCGGGCCGTTCGGATCGCTGATCATCGATCTTCCCTTCGTGCTGGCTTCCGACACGCCCGCGCTGGCGGTGACACTGCGGAACGCCGACGGAACGGTGGTTCTCAGTCGTCTCATCCTGCTCGCGCCACCGAACGTATTCGGTGGTTTCGTCCTGGAAGCTGGTGGTCTTCGGGCGGGCGCGAATGACTTCGGCCGCCTCGGCCGGGTAGCCGCGATTTCCGGGTTCGAATGGCAGGGCGTGGAGCTGCTTTCCGCCGGTGGCTTCGCTGTCGCGGCGACCGGCCGGGTGTCGGACGGGTTCTTCGTCACCACGCTGGGACGATCCGATCAGAAGAACCAGCCAGCGGCGATCGACACGGATTGGGGACCTCAGCGAGCCCTCACGTCGGTGGATGGGGCGAGCGCCGTGATGGTGTATGACGATTTCGATGCGCTCATCCCTCTGCAGCTCGAAGTCCGCTCGGAGCTCGAGGCCACGGATCGGAACGACGTCGGGGCCCTGACCGTTACGGCCTGGATTACGAATCGATCCAGCTCGACGATCTCCGACCTGACTCCGGCTTTGCTCGCTGATTGGGATCTTGCCGGGGGAGAGACTGTCCGCTGGTCCACTGAGCTGTCAGCCCTGGTCGCCGAGTCCCGAAGTGGAGAGGGACCCCTGGCGATCCTCGCGGGAGACGCCGTGGCCGTGTCGGCTTCGGATGTTCCGCTCGGACTGCCTGGTTCCACCGGCTTTTACGACGAGGACAGCGGGGTCCTGTGGGATGTGTTTACGGAGTCCGCCAAGCTCGCCCTGATCCAGGGAGGAGCGGGTCCCGGGTTCCCGGGCGCAGCCACGGCGACGGATCGGGCAGCACTGATCGCACTCGAGTCGGTCTCGGTTCCTGCCGGAGGCGAGGTGGCAGCCCGCTTCTGGCTCCTCGCGGCGGCTGACGAGGGTTCTGCTGCGACCCGGCTCGCCGAGCTGCGGGCCGAGCCGATCGACCCACCCAACGGCGGAGGAGATCGTTTCGTCGTCGATCCCCCGTTTCCGAATCCTCTCAAGGTCGGAGAGGGGATCATGCGATTCCCGGTGGAGATTCCGACTGAATCGATCGGGTCCGGTGCTTCCCTCGTGCTCGAGATCTACGACCTGGCGGGACGCCTGCTGTACAGGCAGAGGGAGAGCGTGACCCCGGCGGGGTCCGCCCCGCTCCTGACCTGGGACGGACTCCTCGACGGAGGGCGCCCCGCCGCGGCCGGTGTCTACATGTACGTGGTCTCACTGGATGGCGATACACGAACCGGACGCCTGATCCTGGTTCGCTGAACCGGCGCAAATGCGCCGCAACGGGATCGGACACCCGGTCTCCCTGTTGAGTGGAGGTAGTTGGAATGCGTAACACTGGTTGGCAACGCGCGGCCCTCGCGGCGGGTCTGATCCTCGTATCAGTGTCCGCGGGCGTGTCCCAGGTGGCCGGTGAGCTGGTAGACCTGGACGATGTAGCGGCGATCCGGGCCGAAGGGCTCGAGAATTCGCACATGCAGTCGCTGGCGCACCACCTGACCGACGTCATCGGTCCCCGGCTGACCGCCTCGCCCGGAATGCGCGAGGCCAACGACTGGACCGCCAGCATGTTCTCGGAGTGGGGACTGGCCAACGTGACGGTAGAGCCGTGGGGTGAGTTCGGTCGCGGGTGGCGGGAGGTGTCGTACTCCGGCCGAATGGTCGAGCCATATGCCCAGCCCCTGAATGCCCGGGCGAGGGCGTGGACCGGGAGCACGGACGGCACGGTCCGCGGTCCGGCGATCGTGATCACGGCGGAAGAAACGGACGAGCTCCTGGCACAGGTCGAGGCGCAGAAAGAGCAGCTGGCGGGCGCGATCGTGCTGACCGCCGCGCCGATGGTATCGGAGCTCGACTTCGAGCCGGACGCGCTGCGCTCATCGCTCGAAGACCTGCTCGGAGAACCCGAGGAGAGGCCGGATCGACCGGCTATGACACCGGAGGAGCGGGAGACGCGAATCGCGGAATGGCGTGCCCGGCGGGAGGCGATGCAGGCGGTTTCGGCGGTGCTCGATGAAGCGGGGATCGCGGTGCGTCTCGTGCCGTCATCCCGGCCCTATCAACTGATCAGGGGTGGTGGTGACATGGCTGGTCGGGACGCGGCGAATCCGGAGCCGGCGCCAACGCTCGTGGTGTCGCAGGAGCACTACGCCCAGATCCACAGGCTGGTCAGCGGGGGCACTCCCGTCGAGCTGGAGCTCCAGGTCGAGAACGAGTTCTTCGCCGCCGACCTGAACGGTTACAACACTCTCGCCGATATTCCGGGCGGTGACCTGGCCGATCAATACGTGATGATCGGTGCGCACCTGGATTCGTGGCACTACGGGACCGGCGGCACCGACAACGGGGCCGGCTCACTCGTGATGATGGAGGCGATGCGGATTCTGAAGGCGCTTGAAAAAACCCCGCGGCGCACGATCCGCATCGCTCTGTGGAGCGGCGAAGAGCAGGGTCTGCTCGGATCACGTGGCTGGGTGGAAGATCATCCAGAGCTTCACGACCGGATTTCCGCGTATCTGAACGTCGATAACGGCACCGGGCGGATTCGCGGGATCTGGGACCAGTCGAACGAGAGAGCGATCCCGATTTTTGAGCAGACGCTGTGGCCGTTCCGGGACCTCGGCGTTGTCGCGGTCAAGCACGGCAATACGGGCGGGACGGACCATCTCGCGTTCGACGCGGTCGGGATCCCGGGTTTCAACTTCATCCAGGACCCGATCGTGTACGGGACACGCACGCATCACACGGCTGCGGATACGTACGAGCGGCTGTTGCTGGATGATCTGCGTCAGGCGGCTGTCATCGTCGCCGCGACGGCGTGGCACCTGGCGAATCGGGACGAAATGGTACCGCGGAAGGAAGTGCGCGAGGCCGCGGAGTAGGGTCGCCGACGGGCCCGACGTTCACGGAGCGTCGGGCCCGTCTTCCTTCATCCGCCGGACCCGGTCCGGATCCGGCTCCACGAACAGCGTCTTCACCCGGTCGGGGATCACGGCTCCAGGCGGTGACTTCCGCGGCTTTCGCACATACTTCCTGCGCGTCCAGTCCACTGCGACGAGTCCGCTCGAGCGAGCCTCGCTGAACTCCGCCGCCGCCAGGGCGGCGTCCCTCAGCTCCGTCTCCGGAGGATTCTGCTCCCGGTTTCCCCAGCGGAGGATCACATGCGCGCCGGACGCCTGGCGCGCGTGCAGCCAGATGTCGTCGGGCGCCGAATGCCTGAACGTGAGAGCATCGTTGGCACGAGCTGATCGGCCGACCCGGATCTCGAGTCCGCCCGACGAAACGAGTCGGCGGTACGGGAGGGAGGATCCCGGCGCACCCTGCGTCCGGGTGGAGTGGCCGGTGTCAGGGCGGCCGCCTGCGAGCAGCCACAGCTCTTCGGTCGGACCGGATTCCGCGAGCACGGAGAGCGCTTCTTCCAGGCGGGACTGTTTCGAACGTGCGGCGACGATACGGGCAGGGAGCTCGCGCTCCGCCTTCTCCCTTCGGCGGGCCCGTCTGAAGTAGCTTTCGGCGTTCGCCACGGCGTCGCCGGAGGGATCCAGGGGGATTCGCCGTTTCACTCCTTCGAAATCCACGACTACGGCTTCCGGATCCCCGCGTCTGATCCGGCCCTTGTTCATCAGCAGAAGCTGCCCTGCCGAGCGCAGCGCGTCCGAATCGTTCCCCTGGTCGAGCTGCCGCTCGAGTGCGAGGCGACGCTTGCGAGCCCGGCTCCCACGCCGCCGGAGAGCGGCCTGGAGTTCTTCGGCCTCCTCCCCCTGAAGGCCCCTTGTTTCCGACACTCCTGATCGGGATGGGGCCTGGCCGGCGGGCCGGACGGACTCGGACGAGAGATCGCCGGATCCGATTCCATCTCTCTCCGCCGACGCGGCCATCGCGTGGAGCAGCGATTCACGCGGTTCCGCTTCGGATTCACCCAGATCGAGGGGGTACGGCTGCAGGGAGGCGCCCCTCACCAGGGTCCATGCGTGACACTCGCCGTCCAGATTCTGTTCACCACTCCCGGCCGAACGCAGGGATCCGAGGCGAGTCAGGGCCGTATACGCATCCTGTTCGGTCGTGTGATCTGACCCGAGCACATAATCCACGTTCAACCGGCTCACCCAGGCGACATCACGAAGCAGCGCTCGCGTGCGCTCACCGTCCTCCTGTCGCATCCACCACGGCTTCCAGCTTTCCGGGTCGGGCTTCGAGGCGCTCCACAGCCTTCCACCCTCCGGCGGACTGTATTCAGCACCCGGATACAACAGGCGATCGCCTGCCCGGCGCGGCCAGACAACCGCCCGGATCACACCTGCCGACACGAGAAGGGCGTTCCACTGGTTCGTGTGCAGCTCGAACACCAGGGATTCCGGCTCGCCGCCTTCGTCCGCTGGCTGCTCGATGGGAATCCTGTCGATCTGTGACAGGTGGATCACGATCCGCCGTTCGTCCGGTCCGGCGGTCACGTCCGTGATTCGAGCCGCACGCCGCAACACTCCCCGACTTCGAGCGCGCCGGACCTTTGCGCGTTGTTCTCCGACCTCGAGCAGCAGCTGTCCTGCGGATGGATGGAGCATCCACACGAGCCGATCGCCGCCATTGAATACGGCCCGGACCTGCCGGGTCCTCGCCTCGAAGTGAAGTTCCTCGATGCGGCGGCCACCGAGCGTTCTCGCGAGTTCTCCCGCGAGGGCACCGACGAGGACGGAATCGTAGCGGATCGGCATCGTTCTCCAGCTGCAGGTGGTTCTTCCGACCGGCGGGCCGACGGCCCGCGGCGCGTTCGCGCGTCAGGCGCCACAACCTATATTCCGAATTCTCCGGGAGCGGAACAATGTCAGGGAGCAGAGAGGGCACAAGACGAACGTGGTGACGGAACTTCATCCTCTCATCGAAGCGGCGGGACGGACGGGCGCGTTGCCGGACTGGGCCGTGTGCCGACCGGATCGAAGGGCACACGCGGCGCGTGTGGCGGATCTCATGTCTGGCTGGGCGACGACCCTTGAACTGGAAGAAAGCGAGATCATCCGCTGGACGGCCGCAGGCCACCTCCACGACGCGCTCAAGGATGCCCCGGTGCCGGACCTCGTGCCGCTGGTGGACTCCGGTTGGCCCGATCCGCTGGTCCATGCTGCTGCATGCGCGACGCGGTTGCGCGAGGACGGTGTAAGGGACGAGGAGCTGCTGCTCGCGATCGCATACCATTCAACCGGTCATCCCGATTTCGGATCGCTCGGAGAGTTTCTCTACATGGCCGACTTCCTGGATCCGGGACGCCGGTTTCTCACCTCCGAACGGGAGAAGCTCAGGGGACGGCTTCCGACTGACCGGGATCCAGTGCTGCTAGAGGTTCTGCGGCATCGGATCACCATGCTGCTGGATCATGGAACGTTGGTGCTGCCCGTTTCGCTCTCACTGTGGAACCGGGTCGTGGCCTCGTGAACGACAGGGCCCGGCTGGGTCTCGGGCTCGGCCTGGTGCTGGTCGTGGGTGCATTGGGCGCCTCGTTCCTGCTCGAAAGTCGATCCGCGACGGAGACTTCTTCAGAGCCGCCAGCCGCGGCTACGGGCCCTGCCGATATTTCATTCGATGAGCAACAGCAGCGGATCCGTGTGGAAGTGCTGAATGGAGCAGGGGATGCGGGAGCCGCCGCCCGGGTCACGCAGGCGTTGCGCGATGCCGGGTTCGACGTGAAGACCTATGGCAACGCTGCCCGGTTCGATTACGAGCGGAGCATCGTGCTGGACCGCTCCGGGCGACCGGGGGCGGCGGGAGCCGTGGCGGCCGCACTGCATGGGACCGAGGTCCAGGAACAGCTCGATCCGGAGCTTTATCTCGACGCTACCGTCATTCTCGGCGATGACTGGCGCGCGCTAGTCACGGATGGGCCTCTCACGGAGGCACCTCTCACGGACGCGCCGCGCTGAGATCCCGTTCGAGTCGGAGCTGCCCGCACGCGGCAGCGATGTCGCGACCACGCGGCGTACGTACGGCTGCCGGAATCCCCCCGGACTCGAGAACGGAGAGGAAATCGTTGATCCGTTCCCGCGGGCTCGGGCCCCACGATTTTCCGGGTATCGGATTGTAGGGGATCAGGTTCACATAGCTCGAGATCCCCTTCAGTCTGGATACCAGTTCCCGCGCCAGCTCCGCACTGTCGTTCACCCCGTCGATCATCGCGTACTCGAACGACACCCGTCGGGCCTTGCGAGCCTGGTATTCACGCACGGCGTCCAGCAGTTCGTCGAGCGGATACCGGCGATCGACCGGCATCAACTCCCGGCGCAGTTGCGGGTCCGCGGAGTGCAGAGACACGGCGAGCCGAAACGGCTCGGGCCGCCCGGCGAGCGCCCGGATTCCGGGCACGAGCCCCACGGTCGACACCGTGATCCGGCGGGCGCCGAACTCGAATCCCGCGTTCAGGACCGTCAGGGACTCGAGCACCGGCTCGAGGTTCGCGAACGGTTCTCCCATCCCCATATAGACGACGTTTGCGATGGCCGTGCCAAATGCCTCGACGGAGATCCGGTCAGCGTCGCGGTACTGTTCGACGATCTCGGCCGTCCTGAGCTGTCGAGTGAAGCCGAGATCTCCGGTTGCGCAGAAGCGGCACCCGAGGGCGCACCCGGCCTGCGAGGAAAGACAGAGGGTCACCCGACCATCGGCCGGAATCAGGACGGATTCCACCTGTTCGCCGTCGTTCAGACGCCACAGGTGCTTGATCGTCCCATCGGTTGATCGCGCCTCGAACGAGCGGGTGGCGGACGATAGAGAGAACTTCGACTCGAGGCGATCGCGAAGCGTCTCCGGCAGATCGGTCATCTCCGAAAACGACACTGCCCGCCTGCCCCAGGCCCAGGACAGAATCTGCTCGACGCGATACTCCGGCTGATTCAAATCGCTCAGACTTGCGCTCAACAATGTGCGGGCTCGCTCCGGCGTCATGCCGAGCAGTTCGGCCCGGTCCGGGGTCGTCGTCTCCCGGGCTGCCTTCGCGCGTCGGTTCACTCTGCCTCTCCTCTGCTCTGTCGTTTTCTTGCTGGCCGGTCGACGATCCGGGTATCTTTGTACTTCCCGGCGCACCGGCCGCCATGAATACGAAGATAGCGGTGGAACCGTTCCCTTCGGAGGTCGTCGATCAATACCAGCTCCCCTGGCCCGGATCACAGGATCGCGGATCTGCTCGCTCCTGAGCAGATCCGTATTCCGCTCGCCTCGCGGGCGAAGAGCGACATCCTGTATGAGCTCAGCGAAATCCTCGCCGCCCGAGCGGGAGTGCCGGACCAGGTCGCGGAGATTCACGGGGCCATTGAGCGGCGCGAGGCGGTGCTCAGCACCGGGATCGGCAACGGAATCGCCATTCCGCACGCGAAGAGTCCAGTGCTGCGGGCGATGACAATGGCCGTAGGGACGACCTTGGACCCGATCGAGTTCGAGTCCCTGGATGGAGGCCCGGTGCGTCTGGTGTGGATGCTCGCGGGGCCCGATCGAACGATCGGACTCCACGTCCGTACCCTTGCTCGGATCAGCGAACTGCTGCGCGTCGAAAAGGTCCGCGCCGGTCTGATCGCCGCCGCGAGCCCGGAGGAGTTTCTCACTCGGGTTGTCGCGGCCGAGCGCGATTGAGACTTCCGATGGGCCGGCTGGCTCGCTCCAACGCCGCTCGCCATCTTTCGCGGGAGCGGACGAAGTGCACCACCACTGGATTCGTGGTCGCAACGAATATTCGCAGGTCGAACCATAGACTTGATTCTGGAATCGACCGGGAGACGGACTGTTGATCGAACTGGAGCAGGCGGCGCCGGGCGCGACGGCCTGGAGAGACATCCCGTGCGGACTCGTCGGACCGAAGCATGTCGGCCGAACCGTGCACCTCGCTGGTTGGGTGCACCGACGGCGCGACCTGGGAGGCGTAGTGTTTCTCCACCTGCGGGACCGGACCGGTCTCGTGCAGCTCGCGTTCAATCCGGACTGGACCTCGGCAGAAGCGCTGGAACTCCTCGGCGATCTCAACCCGGAGGATGTCCTGGTCGTCGAGGGCACGGTCGATGCCCGGCCGGAGGAGGCAGTGAATCCCGAGATGGCGACCGGCGCGGTCGAGATCCGGGTCACGGCCATGCAGCGCCTGTCCGAATCCGCCCCGCTGCCGATTCTCGTCGCGGTCCCACCGGAGGAGAACCTCCCCTCGGAGGAGCTCCGGCTCCGCCACCGGGTGCTGGATCTGAGACGTCCCGAGGTGCAGGGGTATTTTGCCGTTCGACATCGAGCGACGAATGCCGCCCGGCAGGCGCTGTCGGACGAGGGATTCCTGGAGATCGAGACTCCGTTCCTCACCCGCAAGACGCCGGAGGGTGCGAGAGATTACATCGTTCCGAGTCGGGTACACCCAGGAGAGTTCTACGCTCTTCCGCAGTCGCCGCAGCTCTACAAGCAGTTGTTGATGGTCGCTGGATTCGACCGTTACTTCCAGATCGCCCGCTGCCTGCGCGATGAGGACCTGCGTGCCGACCGCCAGCCAGAGTTCACGCAAGTCGATGTCGAGATGGCGTTTATCGACGAGGACGATGTGTTTGGACTGGCCGAGAGGATGCTCGTGCGCATGTTCTCCGAGGCGATCGGAGTGGAACTGCAGACGCCCTTTCCGCGGATGACGTATGCCGACGCGCTCGAAAATTACGGCACGGACAAGCCGGATCTGAGGATCCCGTGGGAACTGAGGGACTTCACGGAAGATCTTTCGGACCTTGGATTCGGGATCGTGGACGGAGTCCGGGATGCCGGCGGGCGAGTCCGCGGATTCGTCGTACCGGGCGGTGTGTCCCTGTCGCGGGCCCGACTCGACGTCGCGAACGAGACAGCGAGACAGCAGGGTGCAAAGGGCGCCCTGTGGCTGAAGCGGAACGACGAAGGCTGGTCGGGGCCCCCAGCCCGGTTTCTCGAGGGGGAGCCGGGATTGGCCCTGGCTTCCACTCACGGGATCGAGCCGGGCGACCTCGTGATCATGGTCGCCGGACCGGACTCGGAGACGTCGCCCGCTCTGGACGCGCTGCGGCGGGCGATCGGCGACGAGCTGGGGGCGATCGAAGATCGGTTGTGCTGGAGCTGGGTGACGGAGTTTCCGCTATTCGATCGGGACCCCGAGAGCGGTCGCCCGATGGCGAGTCATCACCCATTCACGATGCCCGACGAGACGAACCCGGAGAAGTTGATGTCGGATCCATTCTCCGTCGGCTCCCGGGCTTACGATCTCGTCCTCAACGGAACGGAGCTGTGCAGCGGCAGCATCCGGTGTCACATTCCGGAGCTCCAGCGAGCGATTCTGCGGGTCCTGGGCATGGAAGATGACGAGATCGAGGCGCGGTTCGGATTCCTGCTGGAAGCGTTCCGGTACGGCGTTCCCCCGCACGGCGGATTCGCTTTGGGTCTCGACCGGCTCGTGGCGATGCTCGTCGGAGCCACCTCGATCAGGGAGGTGATCGCGTTTCCGAAGACTACGTCGGCGCGCGGACTGCTCGAAGGAGCACCATCGGCAGTCGAAGCGGCTGAGTTGGCGGAGCTCGGGCTGCGGCTCGAGTGACAGCGCCACTGAATCCCGGCCCGGACAGGTAGAGATGCGCGAAGATACAGGTCAGGCCACGACGGAAGAGCTCGATGTGCCCGTGATCCAGCATCGAATCCCGTCAGCTGGAGCGGACCCGCTCATCCTCACCGGGGTCAACGACGGACACCTGAAGACGCTGGCGCGGCTCGGCGATTGTCGAGTCATCCTGCGCGGCGATCAGGTAATCCTCTCAGGTGTGGTGGAATCTGTCGAGCACTGCACCCCGGTGGCGCAGCGCATGATCCGTCTCGCGCGCCTGCAGCGGCCGTTCGACACGGCCGATGTCGAGAGGTTTTTTCACGAGGCGGAAAGCCAACCGGCCCAGCTCGCCGCGGACGCCGAGGAGGAGACGATCGCTCTTCCCGGAGCCCGCAAGGTCATCCGACCGAAGTCCACCGGGCAGCGCGAGTATCTCACATCGATCCGGGAACACGACATTGCGATCGGTATCGGACCGGCCGGGACGGGAAAGACCTACCTGGCGGTGGCGATGGCCGTGGAGGCCCTGATGCGGAAGCGCGTCCGCCGGATCATTCTCACCCGCCCGGCAGTCGAGGCTGGCGAGGCGCTCGGATTCCTTCCCGGCGACATTCGGGAGAAGGTGGATCCGTACTTGCGACCGCTGTACGACGCACTCGAAGACATGATGCCGCCGGAGCGCGTCCGCAAGACGATCGAGGAGCACGTGATCGAGGTCGCGCCGCTGGCGTACATGCGGGGCCGCACGCTGTCCGATGCGTTCCTGATCCTGGACGAAGCGCAGAACGCTACAATAGCCCAGATGAAGATGTTCCTCACGCGGCTCGGGTTGAACTCGAAGACCGTGATCACCGGAGACAAGACACAGATCGACATCGCGAGGCCGGAAGAATCCGGTCTGCTCGACATCGAGAAGGTGCTGTCGAACGTGGAGGGGATTTCGTTCACCTACCTCGACGAGACCGATGTGGTGCGGCACCGCCTCGTGAAGGACATCATCCGTGCCTACGCGGAGCGTGATGAGGCCGGCGATTCGGGAGACAGCTCTTGAGCGCCCGGTTCCGCGAGACGTGGCGCGACACGATCCGGGCCGTCGATCGACGGCCCGGCGACAGCTGGCGCGACCGAGCGGCGCACCATGGAGCTCGAGGACTTCTGGTCCTGCTGCTCGCGGCCTTGCTTCCGTTCCTGTTCCCGCGCTCGCCGCTTCCCGAAGCAGTGACCCTCAGCGAGGGTGCCGTGGCGGACCAGGATGTGATCGCCGCGTTCCAGTTCGTGGTCCCGAAACCGCCGGCGCGGCTTGCCGCGGAGAGGGCGGAGTCGGAGCGGGTAGTGGCGCCCGTCTACAGCCTCGAACCGGGAGCGACAGACTCGGCCCGGGCGCTCACGCGGATCTTTTTCGAGGGCGTCGACTCCACGTTCGCCGCGTCCGAGGCTGATCGCTCCAGCTACTTCTCCGATCGCTATGGCTTCCAGCTCACCGAGGAGCAGGAGGAATTCCTGGCCGTCGATGCGGATCGGAGTTCACTCCGCGCTGCGCTGGATCGTGCCTACGCGGAGTTGCTCCCGCGCGGCGTCGCGCCGATCCTCGACGCTCCCGGTCCGGCTCCCGGGGTGGTGATCGTCCGCACTCCCGACGGAGATCGACGGATCTCAGCCGATTCGCTGCAGACCGTCGGTGGGTTCCTGGAGGAGGCACTGGCTTTCGCTCCGACCGATCTCTCCCTGGCCGGATTTCAGCTGTACCAGAATCTGTTGTTCCGGTTCACGGTTCCCAGCCTCCGGTTCGATCGCGAGGCGACGGAATTCGCCCGGATGCAGGCTCGGACCGCGGTCGACACCACGTTCGGTACTGTGCTCGAGGGGGAGCGGATCATCGCGGCGCACGAGCGCGTGTCGGAGCGCAACCTGCTGCGCTTGCAGGCCTATAACGAAGCCCTGGCCGAGCGAGGGCTCGCGAGCCTCGGAAGTCGTCGTCGAACTGCTGCCGGCAGCTTCCTGTTCGGTGCGTTGATGCTGGGCCTGTTCGGTGCCGTCCTGATGCTGTTTCGGCCGATCATCTATCGGGATGCGCGCGCCTACCTGCTGGTGATGGGCCTGGTGGCCCTCGGCCTGATCGGCGCCAGCGTGATCTATCGGGTCGAGTTTCCGCCGGAACTCGTACCGATCGTGTTGATGGCGATTCCGCTGGCGGCCCTGTGGGATGGCCTGGTGGCGTTGATCGCGGTGGTTGTGACCTCCGTCATTCTCGCGGGCCTGACCGAGCTGAATGCGGCGTACTACCCGTTCGTGCTCCTGGTGGCCGGCGCGGTCGCGGCGCTGGGCGTTCGCGGCCTGCGCAAGCGGACGCACGGCTGGGTGCTGATCGCAGCGATCACCGCAGCGTACCTGGTGGCGGGGTTCTCGCTCGGGCTCCTGGAGTCTCTGTCGCTGAGGATCCCGGCTGAGACGGTTGCCTGGGGACTCGTCGCAGCGACTCTGTACACATTCCTCGCGCTCGGCGCTGCAGTCCCGCTGCTGGAGAAGGTGACCGGCATCAGCACAGATCAGACTCTGCTTGAACTGTCTGATCTTAATGCGCCACTGCTAAGAGAATTGTCACGTAAGGCACCGGGTACTTACGCGCACTCGATCGGCGTCGCGAACCTGGCGGAGGCCGCGTGCCTGTCCGTCGGGGCCAACGCGCTTCTCGCCAGGGCCGGCGTGTATTATCACGATATCGGGAAGATGGAGAACCCTCAGTTTTTCGTGGAGAATCAGCCCAAGGGGCGCAATCCCCACGATCGGCTGCCCCCGGCTCGAAGCGCTGCCATCATCAGGGACCACGTTCGCGACGGCCTCCGGATCGCGGCAGAGCACAGACTGCCCCCATTCATCCACGACTGCATCCGGGAGCATCATGGCACGAGCGTGATCTCGTACTTTCTCGACAAGGCGAGGAGCGAGAGCCCGGATGCCGACGTCGATGCGAGTGACTTCGCGTATCCGGGGCCGAAGCCACAGACGCGGGAGACCGCGATCGTCATGCTCGCCGATGGAATCGAGTCGGCCACCAGGGTTCTGCAGGATCCGACTCCCGAGCGGATCCGGGCGACGATCGACGCGATCGTCCAGGCCCGGATCGAGGAAGGTCAGCTCGACCAGTGTCCTCTCACGCTGCGGGATCTGGAGCGCACGAAGGACGCGTTCGCGCGGATCCTGATCGGGATGTATCACCGGA
>CBDUVN010000037.1:0-16467 GCA_965370685.1 uncultured bacterium
GCCAGTCCGGCCGCCCGCAGTGCGATCACCGACGCCATCGACCCGCTCCCGCAGGCGAGGGTCTCTCCCTCGACGCCCCGCTCGAACGTGCGAACCGTTCCCGAGGTGACGTCGTCGAGTGACACGAGATTCACGTTGGCGCCAGCCGGGCCGAGCCAATCCAGGCGCCGGAGCGGTCTGCATAACTCCTCGATCGGTCCTTCCGGCATCCGGTCGAACGGCACCACGAGGTGTGGTACTCCGATTTGCACGAGCCAACTGTCCATCGGGCCTTCGGTTCCGGGAACTTCGATCGGGCCGCGCAGGCCTACGTCGATGTGGTAGTCCAGCGACACCCGGTCGCCGTCCACGCGCGCACCGATCTCCCCGGCCGGGGTCTCGAGCACGAAACCAGCCGGATCGCCCAGGCCTTCGTCGCTCGCGAACCGGGCGGCACAGCGGCTTCCGTTACCGCAGGTCGAAAACTCCGACCCGTCCGGGTTGAAGAACCGGACCCGGATCCCGTCCGGGCGCAGGTAGACGAGAATCAGGCCGTCGACTCCGACCCCCGTGCGTCGGGAGCAGACGCGACGGGCGAGCTCAGCCCCGATCGGGTCGGAGCGGTCGTCGGCACGAGCGATGACGAAGTCGTTTCCGGCGCCTGAGTACTTCGAAAATTCGAACACGGCCGGAAGATGGACGCCGCCCTTCCCGGCCGGCAAGCGGTGTAGCACGCTCGAGGCCGCGGTTGAGAATCTGATGACGGCTCGAGTCGACTCTACGCTCTCAATGTCCATTCTTTCAATGCGCGACTAGACGTCTGCCAGCGTGCAGCCGTATCAACAGGTAACGAGGAATCGATTGATCGAGTTGAGCGGTGTGACGAAGACGTATCGTCGCCGGGCCCGGCACAGGATCAGTGCTCTCGAATCGCTTGATCTTCGCATCGAGGCCGGATCGACGGTGGCCGTGGTAGGACCGAACGGAGCCGGGAAGAGCACGCTGTTCGGCGTGCTCGCCGGACTCATCCGCCCGGACCGCGGACGCGCGCTCGTGCACGGACTTTCTCCGGTCGCCTACGTCCGCTCCCGGGGCATCGGCCTGCTTCAGGACCGGGTCCGACTTCCGGCCCGACTGACCGTGCGCGAGACCCTCGAACGGCTGGCGATCCTGGACGGGTACTCCGGCGCCGGGATCTCCCGCTCCGTGGATCGTGTCCTGGATCTCGTCGGGCTCAGTAACCGCGGAGCGGACAGGTGCGGCGGTCTGTCGCACGGGCTGCGGCAACGGGTCGGGATCGCGCAACTCCTGCTCCGGCCGCGCGAGATCCTGCTGCTGGACGAGCCTCTGTCCGGGCTCGATCCGGTGTGGCGGGCCTGCTTCCGGGAGTTGTTCGAGCAGCTGCACAGGGACTCATCCGGCCGCACACTGCTCCTGTCATCGCACGAACTGGGAGAAACGGCCCGGCTCACGGAGCGCGTGATCGTGATCGAGGCAGGACGTGTGGTCGACGACTTTCCGACGCGTGGGGATTCCGAGGCGCTCGAGCATCGTGTACTCAGTGTCCTGCTAAGAGCGACGGGATCATGAGAGCGCTGGCGAGGTTGTTTCCCCGCCTGCTGCGCGATCGGCTTACCCGGAGCGTAGTGGCCACGGCGCTTGTGCTGCTGCTCACGTCTCCTCTCCTGCGGTTCGGTGAATCCGCCTTCTCGGACGGATACATGGTGGGAGGAGAGCCGGGGGCCGCTTCCACGGCGAACCTGGTGGGGCTGCTCCTTGCCCTGGCCGCGCCGTGGCTGGCCGAGGGCATCGTCTCAGATCTGCGGCGGAACGGAACTGGACCGCTCCTGCTCACCCGTCCGATTCCTCGTCCCGGATTCTATTTCGCGCGCTGGCTGGCCGGGCTTGTCTGCCTGGCCGGCGTAGCGATCGCTACCGCCGCGATTATCAATACGATCTGGAACGCCGGGGGTGGAAGTGGACCGGGACTGTCCCTCGCCGGGTCCATCGGGGCGGGACTCGTCATCTGGGTGTGGGTCGGATCCACGGTACTGCTGTTGTCGGCCGTTCTCGATCGCGGAGAAGCCCTGGCAGGAACACTCCTCGTGGCGATTCCCATCGCCCTCACGGCATCACTGCCTCCGACCGATCTGCTGGCCGGCGTAGCACGTGTGCTGCCGGTCCGCCCGATGTTGAGCGCCGCGCGCGTGCTGCTGGCAGGCGACGTACCGGCACCATCGGGCCTGGTGGCGGCAGGATGCTGGGGACTCGCCATCCTGGGGATCGGGCTGCTAATCGCGAGCCGACGCGACTGGCGGGCAGCCGACTGACGACCGGATGCACGAAGGCCGCGGATTCCATAAAGACTCCGCGGCCTTCGGTTCGACCTGACTCGACGCGGCGCCTCGAGGCTCCGCGAGTCAGACGCGCGCCTTTCGCCTGCCGGCGATCGACGCGGGAAACTCTGCTCGTTTCCTAGCGGGTACCACCAGGGCGACCGCTTGCCCGTGTCGAGCCAGGCTCGATTCTACAGTCAGACACTGGATCACCTCCTTTGCTCGAGAACAAATCGGGCGCGAACACCATATTCATCGTGCCTCCTCGCCCATTGGCCGCCCGGCTTGAGCAGGCGACCAGGCCTGAACTCGAAGCTAGACGGCACGGATGGGTCCGGCAACGGGAGGAACCCGCGCCGGCGTCCGGTGTCTCGTTCTCCGTCCCGCGCAGACCTATCTTTCTTCCTCCGGAAGCCCTGTTGGAGGCCCGGAGCCGGGGACACAACGATGAGCCAGGAGCCTGTTCGTGAACGACAGTGGACTGCCCGTTCCACTTCAGCTCGAGGACCGGAGGGAACGAGCGGTGCGACGGCTGGGGACGCATTTTGCCGAGGACCATCTGAGCGTCGAGGAGTTCGAGCAGCGCGTGGACCGCGTGTACTCTGCCGCGACTCCGGTCGAGATCGAGAGCGTGTTTCAGGGGCTGCCGACGCTCGTGACATCGAATGTTCCCGAGCGCCTGGGCGAGACAATGCTGCCCGCGCGCGTTCGGGCGGAAGACGTTCCGAAGCAGGGTTTCCAGATTGCGGTCCTGTCCGGTAACGATCGGAAGGGCGCGTGGACGCCGGCCCGTCAATTCACGACGATCGCGATCATGGGTGGAGCCGGGCTCGACCTGCGAGAGGCACGTTTCGGCCCCGGCATAACGGAAATCCGCGTGGTTGCGATCATGGGCGGAGTCGAAGTCATCGTCCCGCCCGGCCTTGCAGTGCAGACCCGCGGGTTCGGGATCATGGGGGGCTTCGATGGCATCGATCAGCCGTCGGCGGATCCGGATCCCGAGGCGCCGATCGTGATCATCAAGGGAATTGCGATCATGGGAGGTGTGGAAGTCGTAGCCCGGATGCCGGGTGAGACCGCCCGGGACGCAAAACGCCGCCGGAGGGACGAACGCAAGGTCCGTCGGCTGGAGCGTTCAAAGCGGGATTAAGCGTCCGGAAAGCCGCATCTTCGTCGCCCGATCACGGGCATCGGAATCCGCTTGACACCCAGTCCCGGCGCGGGGTATCCTCTCCCTCCCGGAATGCTGCCGCCGACGAAACCGGCGGATACCATAGACGATTCTGGAGGCCGGAATGTCAGACATCCCCGAGGGCCTGAAGTACACCGAAGAGCACGAGTACGTGCGGGACACGGACGCGGCCGACGAATTCCTGGTCGGAGTCACGGATTACGCGCAGGGCGAGCTCGGAGACGTCGTGTTCGTCGAGCTTCCGACCCCGGGCGATTCGTTCGCCCGCATGGACGTGTTCGGGACGATCGAGGCCGTGAAGGCGGTTTCGGATCTGTTCAGCCCGCTCACCGGCGAGATCGTCGCCGTGAACGAGGCGTTGAACGATGATCCGGCCCTGGTGAATTCGGACCCGTACGGCGAGGGCTGGATGGTGCGGATCCGCGTCAGGGACATGTCGGAGCTCGACGGGCTGCTCTCGGCCACGGACTACGCGCCTCACACCGAAGGTTGACCCGATCCAGGCGGCGCCACACCGACGTCCGGCTGGACGTCCGGCTGCCGCCCTTCACGAACGGCAGGTAAACATGTCATTCGTCCCGCATAGTGACGCCGATCGGCGCGAGATGCTCGCGAAGGTCGGCGTTTCGGACATCAGGGAGCTGTACTCGGACCTTCCGGACTCTCTCATTCGTGATGGGCTGCCGGCCATGCCGGACGCACTGTCGGAGTGGGAGGCCGTCCGGGCGATCCAGGAGCTGGCCGACCAGAATCACTCGCTCGTGTGTTTTGCCGGCGCCGGGCAGTACGACCACTTCGTGCCCGCTGCCGTGGATCAGCTGATTCTGCGAAGCGAATTCTACACGGCTTACACGCCCTACCAGCCGGAAGTGTCCCAGGGTACGCTCCAGGTGATTTACGAATTCCAGACCATGGTCTGCGAACTCACCGGGATGGACGTGGCCAACGCATCGATGTACGACGGGCCCTCCGCGGCCGCCGAGGCGGCGGTGATGTCGCGGGCCGTAACCCGGCGTGACCGGGTTCTGGCTGCCGGATCCCTCAATCCCCACTACCGGAAGGTGACGGATACCTACCTGCGAGGTCAGGGCTCCGAGTTGCAGGGCATCCCCACGGGCCCGGACGGCCTGGTGGATCGGGACGCGCTGGCCGGAGCGCTGGGCGACGATGTCGCCTGCCTGATCGTCCAGTATCCGAACTTTTTCGGCGTGGTCGAGGAGATCGAGCCGCTGGCCGAGATGGCTCAGCAGGCAGGTGCGCTTCTGGTAGTCGTCGCCGATCCGGTGACGCTGGCGCTGCTTAAATCGCCCGGTGAGCTCGGGGCGGACATCGTCGTCGCCGAGGGGCAGCCGTTCGGCAACCCGCTCAGCTTCGGTGGTCCGGTCGTCGGCCTGTTCGCCGCGAAGCAGAAGTACGTCCGCAAGATGCCGGGGCGGATCGTCGGCGCGACGGTGGATGTGGAAGACCGACGCGGCTACGTCCTCACCCTGCAGACTCGCGAGCAGCAGATCCGACGCGACAAGGCGACGAGCAATATCTGCACGAACCAGGGACTGAACGCTCTTGCGGCGACGATTCACCTGGCGCTTCTCGGGCGGCAGGGTCTGCGTGAAGTGGCCGAGGTCTCTACCTGGAATGCGCACTATGCACGAGCGAAGCTCGAGGCGCTGGACGGTGTGGAGCTGGTCTATCCCGATTCTCCGTTCGTGCGGGAGTTCGCCGTGAAAACGAAGGAAAACTCCCGGGCGATCCTGGAGCGCGGCTTCTCCGCCGGGATCCTGGCCGGCGTGAGCCTGTCGCGGTTCCCCAGTCTCGGCGCGCCCGACGGCCTGCTCCTGGCGTTTACTGAAAAGCGGAACCGGGCGGAGATCGACCGTCTCGTAGATGTGATCGCCGGCTGATGCTGGAACGCAGTTGACGCTGGAACGCAGTTGACGCCGGAGCCACAACGCGGTTGCACGAAGAGGAAACGACGATGGGCAAGATCATTTTTCACGGACATGCATGCACGGAGATCGTCACGGGTGACGGCACCCGGCTGCTGATCGATCCGTTCCTGACCGACAACCCGGCGGCCGTCGTGGGGCCGGAGCACTTTCACGATCGGCTCGACTACCTGCTGCTCACGCACGGCCATTTCGATCACGTTGCCGACGCGTGGGGCCTGCTTCGAGACACCGGTGCCACTCTCATCGCGACGTTCGAGCTGGTGAGCTACGCCGGCGAGAAGCAGGGACACGAGAACGGTCACGGGATGAACATCGGCGGCGGATTCAATTTTCCGTTCGGCCGGGTGAAGCTCGTACCGGCGGTCCACACGGCCACGGTCAACGCCGAGGGAGGCGAGGGTTACACCAGCACGCCGCACGGATTCGTGATCGAGGTCGACGGCACCCGGATCTACCATGCTGGCGACACTGCACTGATCAAGGACATGGAGCTTCTCGAGCGGCAGGTCGACGTGGCGCTGCTGCCGATCGGCGACAACTTCACCATGGGTCCCGAGGACGCGGCGAGAGCGGTGGACATGATCAAGCCGCGCGTCGTGATCCCGATTCACTTCGATACCTGGCCCCTGATAGCGCAGGACACCGACAGCTTCCGGGCGCTCGTCGAGCCCCGGGCGGAGGTCGTGGTTCTGGGCGCGGGCGAGGCCTGGGAATTCTAGACAGCGCGAGGAGCAGAGGGCGATGGTCCCGTTTCCCTACACAGCCGACGTAACGCCGACGATTTTCGAGAAGTCCAGTCCCGGAAGACGCGGCACGTCGATTCCCGCGGCGGAGGTGGAAACGCCTCCGATCGAGCAGCTGATTCCGGCGAAGCACCTTCGAGCGGATCCGCCGAGGTTGCCGGAGGTCCCGGAAAACGAAGTCGTCCGGCATTACATCCAGCTGTCGTTGAAGAATCATCACGTCGACCGCGCGTTATATCCGCTCGGCTCGTGCACCATGAAGTACAATCCGAAGGTGAACGAGGCGACGGCCCGAGCGCACGGATTCGTGGGCCTTCACCCGTTCATGCCGCAGGCGGGGGCACAGGGTGCGCTCAGACTGATGTACGACCTCACGGAGTGGCTGGCCGACATCGCGGGGATGGATGCGGTAACCCTGCAGCCGGCCGCCGGCGCCCAGGGCGAGATGACCGGCGTCCTCCTGATGCGGGCGTATCACGAGGCGCGTGGTGAGGGCGAGACCCGGAGGAAGATACTGTTCCCGGACTCGGCTCACGGGACGAACCCGGCGACGGCCGCGATGGCCGGGTTCGATGCGGTCGAGCTTCCGTCCAACGCCGATGGGAAAGTGGACGTCGATGCGCTGCGGGAGGCGCTGGACGACAGCGTCGCGGGAATGATGCTCACGAATCCGAACACGCTCGGGAAGTTCGAGTCCGATATTCTCGAGATCTGTGACCTGGTGCACGAGGCGGGCGGCCTCATGTACATGGACGGCGCCAACCTGAACGCCCTGATGGGTGTCGCGCGGCCGGGCGACATGGGATACGACATCGTGCATTTCAACCTGCACAAGACGTTCAGCACTCCGCACGGTGGCGGCGGGCCCGGCTCCGGTCCGGTAGCGGTCAAAGCGCACCTCGAGCCGTTCCTTCCCGTGCCGCGGGTCGTGCGGCGGGAAGACGACAGCTACGGCCTGGATTGGGATCGTCCCCAGTCGTTCGGCAAGCTGCACGGCTTCTATGGAAACTTCGGAGTGCTGGTCCGCGCCTGGACGTACATGAGCATGCTCGGTCGCCAGGGGATCCGCGACACGGCCGAGGCTGCGGTGCTGAACAACGCATACCTCACCGCCCTGCTCGAGCCGCACTACGATCTCCCGTTCGGTCGCGGCATGCACGAGTCCGTGTTCTCGGGCACGGAGATCAAGAAGCGCACGGGTGTGAAGACGATGGACATCGCGAAGCGGCTGCTCGACTACGGCTTCCATGCGCCGACCGTCTACTTCCCGCTGAACATTCCAGAAGCGCTGATGACGGAGCCGACGGAGACGGAGACGAAGGACGAGCTCGAGCGATATGCGGAGGCCTGCATCGCGATCGCGCGGGAGGCGGAAAATGACCCGGAGATCGTGACCACCGCGCCGCACGATACTCCGATTCGCCGTCTCGACGAGGGCCGGGCCGCCAGGCAGCTCGACCTGCGCTGGGCGTTCGAACCGTCCGAGTAGCGGACTCGCGGGCCGGATGACCGCGTATCCCGTGCGCCTGCTCGTCGATGAGCCACTGGCGGGTGCCAGGAACATGGCGATCGACGAGGCGATCATGGAGAGCGGTCGTCAGGGCCTGGTAACACTCCGGCTGTATCGCTGGGAGCCCGGCTGCCTGTCGTTCGGTCGTAACCAGACTGCCCTGGGCCGGTACGACGGCGACCGGGCAGCCGCACTGGGCTACGATGTCGTTCGCCGCCCCACCGGGGGACGATCCGTCCTCCACCACCAGGAGCTCACTTACTCCGTCACCGCACCGGCCTCGTGGGGTTCGTTGCGCGACGTGTACGTGCGGATCAATCGAGCGCTCGCGGCGGGCCTGCGGCTGCTCGGAGTCGATGCCGTCGTGCACGAATCTGCCGCGGGCCCGACTCCACGGCCGACCGTGCGGGCCTGCTTCCGGGACCCTCTTCCCGGAGAAGTCACGGTCGCCGGGCGGAAGCTCGTGGGCAGCGCCCAGTGGCGGGACGCGGGTGCCCTGCTGCAGCACGGCTCGATCCTGATTCGAAACGAACAGGGCCTGGTCGAGGAGCTGCGGATCGGGGCCCTCCCCGCAGTGGAGATCCCCGCCGTGGGCCTGGCTGAGCTCCTCGGTTCAGAGCCGGAAGCGACGGAGCTCGAGGGAGCGATCGTCGCCGGTTTCGAGCAGGTGCTCGGGGCATCGCTCGAGCCGGGCGAGCTGACAGCCGGCGAGACGGAGCGGGCCTCGATGCGGCTCCAGGCGTACGAAGACCCAGCCTGGACGTGGCGACACTGACGCGATCTCTCCTTTCAGGCCCGTGCCATCGTCCCTAGCTTTCCCGCCGCGGACTCGTTGGTAAACAACGTACGGAGAAACGCGATGTCCCGGCTCTTCTCACTCTCGTCGGTTACGCTGTCTGTCCTGTTCCTGGCCGCATGCGATGCGGGTCCGCCTCGCGGGGCGGAGACGAGCTCCGCCGCGGGTCCTGTGTCGGCTGAACAGGCCGAGCAGATCGCCGCCGAGGCCTACGTCGAGGCCGTGGCGGCGGCCGAATCGGTCGCGCACGAGGTCAATTCCGAGCCGAGCCGCTATGGCGGGACGATCGTCGTCGCCGGGCGGAATGACGTGCTCACGATGAATCCCCTGGTGGCGACCGATATCGAGAGCGTCCAGCACCAGGCGCACGTGCTGTTTACCACCCTCGTGCGCTCCGGACCGGACTTCGAGCCCCTGCCGTACCTGGCCCGCGAGTGGACCATCGACCCGGAGGGAGACCGGATCACCTTCCACCTGCGTGACGATGTCTACTGGCACGACGGAGTTCCGGTGACCGCCCGTGATGTCGCGTTCACCTGGGAGCGGGTGGTAGATCCGGCGGTGCCGTTTTTCAATCCCGCGTACTTCGATGCCTGGGAGGCGGTCGAGATTCTCGACGAGCACACGGTCCGGTTCACGGTGCGTCCCCGCAGCAACCTGCTGTATGGCTGGACGGTGACCGCGATCCTCCCCGAGCACATACTCGGTGACGTGCCGCCCGCGGAACTCGCGGATCATCCGTTCGGAACCGTGAGCCCGGTCGGCTCGGGCCCGTTCCGCTTCGTCGAGCGGGTTCCGGGAGATCGCTGGGTTTTCGAAGCGAATCCGGACTTTCCGGCCGGGCTCGGTGGGCGGCCGTATGCCGACCGGCTGGTCTACCGGCAGATCCCGGACGACGCGGTGGCGGACGCGGCCCTGCGCACGGGCGAGATCGACATCATCGTCGACGCGAATCCCGCCTCGGCGCAGCGTCTGTCGTCTGACTCGACGCTCGTGGTCACGTCGTTTCCCGCTTCGGAGTACGCATTGATCGCCTGGAATACTCGTCGGGACCCGTTCACGGATCCAGACGTGCGCCGTGCGCTGACGCTCGCGATGGATCGCGGATCGATCACCGAGGTGGTACGAGGCCCGTACGGCTCGGTATCGGCTGGACCCGTCGGTCCGTGGCACTGGACGTACGATCCCCGGTGGGAGCCCTGGCCGTTCGCTCCCGACTCGGCCCGCGCCCTGCTCGAACGGGCCGGCTGGATCGACGAGGACGAAGACGGGGTGCGGGAGAAGAATGGCGTGCCGCTGCGGTTCGAGCTGTATTTCACCCCGCGGCAGGCGTGGATGGATGTCGCCACGATCGTGCAGGCGAACCTGGCGGATGTCGGCGTGGCCGTGGAACCGAGAGCCCGCGAGCAGGCGTCGCTCGTCCCGATGGTTACAAGCCCTGATCGAAGGTTTGATGCGTTCCTCGTGAGCTGGGCGCGGGATGTTCCGCTGGATGACCGCGACCTGTGGGCCTGCGACCGGGTGGACGACCCGATGCAGTTCACGGGATGGTGCCAGCCCGAGCTGGATGCGGTGCTCGACTCGATGCAGTTCGTCTCCGATCGCGAGGCGCTGCGCCGCCTGACCCGCCGCTACGAGATACTGGTGGCCGACGCTCAGCCCTACACCTTCCTGTACAACGTGGAAACGGTCCTCGCGCGCCGCGCGGGCCTGCGGGGAGTGAAGGCGGACGCTCGCGGGACCTGGGCGTCGGTGACCGAGTGGTGGCTCGACCCGGAGGCGCGACGCTGATCCGCTATCTCGGGCGACGCGCGCTCCAGGCGATCCCGCTGCTGATCGGGATCGTCACGCTCACTTTCCTCGTTCTGCATCTCGCCCCCGGCGATCCGACGGCCGTCTGGTTCAACCCGAGCATCCCGCCGGAGGTACTCGAGAGGATGCGGGCGAACATGGGGTTGGATCAGCCCCTGTACGTGCAATACCTCCGCTGGGTGAAGGCATTCCTGTCGGGTGATTTCGGTTACAGCTACACGCAGTTCCGCCCGGTTCGCGACGTGATCGGAGACGCGCTGCCGAACACGCTGCTGCTGAGCGGGACCTCTCTGCTCGTGATATTCGGGGTCGGCTGTGCTGTCGGTTCGCTGCAGGCGGTCAGGCAGTACCGGCCGACGGACTCACTGCTCACCTTCGTGACCCTGTTCCTGTACTCGATGCCCGGCTTCTGGCTCGGCCTGATGCTCATCCTGGCTGCCTCCACGAGCCTGTCCTGGCTCGGGCTGCCGGTTTCCGGCATGACCTCGGTCGATCACTCCATGCTCGGTCCGTTCGGCAAGGTCGCAGATGTGGCGAAGCACCTGGTGCTGCCCACCATCGCGCTCGGGTTGGCCTCCGCCGCCGGCGTGGCTCGCTACATGCGCGGCGAGATGCTCGAGGTGATCCGGCAGGACTATATCCGCACGGCCCGCGCCAAGGGCCTCCCCGAGCGGACCGTGATCCTCCGTCACGCGCTCCGCAACGCGCTGATCCCGGTAGTGAGCCTGCTCGGGCTGTACCTGCCCCTGCTGTTCGGCGGCGCCCTGGTGATCGAAGTGGTGTTCGCGTGGCCCGGCATGGGCCGGCTGATGTACGACGGCATTCTCGCGCGGGACTATCCCCTCGTGATGGCGGCGAGCTTTCTGTTCGCCGTGCTCGTGGTGCTCGGTAACCTGCTCGCCGACCTGCTGTACGCCTTCGTCGACCCACGCATTCGTTATGAGTAAGCCGACCGTGCCGGAGTCGCGTGGCGGGCAGCCGGGCCCCCTCGATATCGTCCTCCCCGGAATCTCGGCTTTGTTCGCGGGGGATCTGTCCGGTGTGTTGACCCTCGGATCCTGGCTCTCGCTGCTGGCGGTTACGTGGTTCCGTCGCCGGCGGATCCTGGGTCTGCTGGCCGAATCACAGTGGGACGGAATCCTCGCCCTGCTCTGCCTGGCCGTGTTGCTCGTCGCGGTCTGGACGGTCGGGAACCGGGGGCGCCTGCGGTCCACCGGTTCCCGGGATCGGGAGGTCGGCCGATCACCGATGGCTCTGGCGGGCCACCGGTTCCAGCGTCATCACCAGGCCGTGCTGGGGCTGGCTCTGCTCGCCGCGCTCACGGTCGTGACCCTGCTCACACCGATTCTCGCCCCGTTCGACCCGGACGCGTTGAACCTGGCGACGGGTCGGCTCCTGGCGCCGTCCGCCGCGCACTGGATGGGTACGGACGAGTTGGGCCGGGACCTGCTCAGCCGAGTGCTGTACGGCGCTCGAATCTCGCTCATCATCGGATTCCTCGCGGTATTGATCGCGATCACGCTTGGCACGACGGTCGGTGCGGTGGCGGGCTATGCGGGCGGTTGGGTCGACGCGATCCTGATGCGCATCGTGGACCTGTTCCTCAGCTTCCCGCGAATCGTTCTCCTGATCACCGTCGTGGCGGTGTTCGAGCCTTCGATCGCGCTGATCGTGGTGGTGCTGGGCCTGACGGGATGGATGGGCGTTTCCCGCCTCGTGCGGGGCCAGGTCCTGAGCGTGCGTGAACGGGAATACGTGCAGGCGGCCCAAGCCCTCGGCTACGGACCGGGCCGGGTGCTCGGGCGTCACATCCTGCCCAACGTCCTCACGCCCGTCATCGTGGCCGCGACGCTGGGAATCGGAAACGCGATCCTCGCGGAAGCTGCGCTCAGCTACCTCGGCCTCGGGGTCCAGCCCCCGACCGCGTCGTGGGGCAACATCATCCAGTCGGGCGGCGACAGGATCATCGACGCGTGGTGGATCACCACCTTTCCCGGCCTGGCGATCGTGCTCACAGTGATGAGCTTCAACCTGGTGGGCGACGGTCTGCGTGACGCACTCGATCCCAGGCACGTCGAATGAACCCCGCACCTCTGCTCGAAGTCAGTGACCTGCGCGTCGGGTTCCGCACCGAGCTGGGCGAGGCCCTGGCGGTGGACGGCGTGAGCTTCTCGGTCGGGGCCGGTGAGACGCTCGGGATCGTGGGAGAGTCCGGCTGCGGGAAGTCGGTCAGTGCCCTGTCGATCCTCGGATTGATCGTCGACCCGCCGGGCCGGATCCTGCCCGGCTCGAGCGTCCGGTTCCGCGGCGAAGAGCTGCTCACGGCATCGCCCGCACGTCTGCGAGATGTGCGGGGTGGCCAGATCGCGATGGTGTTTCAGGAACCGATGACCTGCCTGAACCCGGTGCTGCGAGTCGGAGAGCAGATCGCCGAAGCCGTGCGCCGTCACACGGAGCTCCGGGGCGCAGCGGTGAAGAAGCGCGTCGTGGCCCTGCTCGACCGGGTGGAGATCCCCGATCCGGCTGGCCGGGCCCGCGCCTGGCCGCACCAGCTGTCCGGCGGGATGCGCCAGCGCGCGATGATTGCCATGGCGCTTGCCGGCGACCCGGAACTCCTCATCGCCGATGAACCCACGACGGCGCTGGACGTCACCATCCAGGCCCGGATCCTGGAGCTCCTGGACGATCTTCGGCGCGAGCGGGAGATGGCGCTCCTGCTGATTACGCACGACCTCGGTGTCGTGGCGCAGATGGCTGATCGGGTGGCGGTGATGTATGCCGGTCGAATCGTGGAAGAAGGTCCCTCGGCAAAGCTGTTCGCTCGTCCCGCACACCCGTATACCGTCGGACTGCTGCGCTCGATCCCGGACCCGGACAGGCCCGCGGATCGGCTGGAGGCGATTCCGGGCTCGGTACCGCCGCCGCACGCCTGGCCGTCGGGCTGCCGGTTTCACCCCCGCTGCACCGTGGCCCTGGACCGGTGCCGGAGAGACAGTCCGTCGCTCCTCGTGGCCCCTGTCACCCGGGCGGCGTGCTGGCTTGTCGAGGAGGCTCCGTGAGCGAGCCGATCCTGCGTGCCGAAGGCCTGGAGAAGCGCTACTCGTCCGGACGATCGGGCCCCGTCGGATTCAGGCGTTCCCTGCAGGTGGACGCCGTTCGCGGCATCGATCTCGAGATCCGTGCCGGCGAGACTCTCGCCCTGGTAGGTGAATCCGGGTCGGGCAAGAGCACGACCGGTCGCCTGCTTCTCGGCCTCGAGTCTCCCTCGGCCGGTCGAGTCCTGTATCGCGGCAGAGATCTCGCGGGTTTCGATCGAGCCGCGTGGTCCACGTTCCGGCGCCGGACGCAGATCGTGTTTCAGGACCCGTACGGGTCCCTGAATCCGCGCCTCACAGTCGGGGGCATGCTGCGGGAAGCTCTGACGTTTCACGGACTGGCTCGTGAGCAGGGCACCTCCGAGCGCGTCACCGAGCTTCTGACGCTCGTGGGCCTCGACGCCTCCGCTGCCGCCCGTTACCCACACGAATTCTCCGGCGGCCAGAGACAGCGAATCGGTATCGCCCGCGCGCTGAGTGTCGAGCCGGAGCTGATCGTGGCCGACGAGCCCGTGTCCGCACTGGACGTTTCGGTGCAGGCGCAGGTGTTGAACCTTCTCGCGGACCTTCAGGTGGAGCTCGGTCTGACATATCTGTTCATCGCCCACGATCTGGCGGTCGTGCGGCATGTCGCCGACCGGACGGCGGTGATGTTCGAGGGTACGATCGTGGAACAGGGCCCGACCGAGAGAGTGTTCGCCGACCCTCAGCATCCCTACACGCGCGCGTTGCTCTCATCGATTCCACGACCCCGTGCGGGAGTCCCTTGACACCTGCTCAATTGGTCGGATAGCTTGCGAACCCGTGTTTTCGCGGGACGCCGGATACGGACACCAAAACGTCGGAGGACACTTTGGCAAGCTTGACTGGTGCGGCGCTCTGGTTCGTGCAGGAGTCGCCGATGCTCGGGCAGGGACAAGAGCTCAACCTGATGGATCTGTGGCAGGGCGGCGGCTTCATGATGTGGCCGCTCGGCATCTGTCTCGCTCTCGGATTCCTCATCATCGTCTGGAAGTTCTTCGACCTCGCGATGAAGTCCGCGAGCAACCGGAGGCTGTTCAAGGAAGTGGATGGTCTGATCGCGCAGCAGCGACTGGACCAGGCCCTTTCTTTGTGTGAGGAGTCGAAATCGCCCGCGGGCCACATCCTCAGCGCCGGTCTTCGCAGGTACGAGGAAGGCACCGTGCGGGTCACGCAGGCGATCGAGAACGCCGGCGCGATCGAGGTCTCGAAGCTCGAGAGCGGTCTCGTCTGGCTCGCAACGCTTTCAAACGTCGCCCCGCTGCTCGGCTTCCTCGGGACCGTGATCGGGATGATCCAGGCGTTCCAGGCGATCGAGATCGCGGGTGAGGTTGAAGCCACGCTCGTGGCCGGCGGAATCAAGGTGGCCCTCATCACGACGGCTACCGGTCTGGCGATCGCGATTCCGATCAACATCGCGCATAACTACTTCGTGTCACGTGTCGACCGGATCGTGATCGACATGGAGGAAAGCGCGCAGAAGATGATCGACGCGGTGCACGCGATCGAGCGCGGGGCCGCCTGATCCAGGACTGATTCGAAGCAGGATCCGGTCTGGATCGTCCGACGTCCGACGACGGACGAAACGCGGGCCCGGGGAGTCACCCCCCGGGCCCGTTTCGCATCCGGCACCGCCGTATCTCGAGACTGCTGACTCCGGCAGACTCGTCGTAGCGCTTGCAATTCATCAGGCAGGCCGCGAAAATGCGTTCGACTGCGTTCCGGTTGTGTCGACCCGCGAACCGAGGCAGGTCGGGAACGGCACACCCACTCCCATCCCTGCTGCGAGGCGGTCCTATGGTGAGACGGCGTGTTCGATCGTTGCTTCTCGTCCTTCCCGCGCTTTTCCTCCTCCTGTTGTTGCCACGAGCCGGCCAGGCACAGGAAGGGGCGATCTCGGGCACCGTCACCGACCTGACGGGAATCGGGCTGTCGGCCGTAGAGGTCGAAGTCCTGCGAGCCGACGGGAGCGTCCTGGCGGGTGATCTCTCGACCTCCAGCGGCTCTTTCCGGATCACCAACGTCCCGACCGGGACGTACACTGTCCAGTTCACGCTTGCCGGCTGGTCGATCGTGGAACAGGAGAACGTCGTCGTCCGCGCGGGCGAGACGACATCAGTGAGTGCGGGCCTGTCCGAGCGCAGCTTCAACCTGAACCCGATCACGGTCACTACGTCGAAGCGGGTCGAGAAGGCGCTCGATGCGCCGGCGGCGGTTGAAGTCGTGTCCCGCGAGGCGATCGAAGCGCGACCCGCGCTCACGCCGGTCGACCACGTGAGGGAGCAGGCAGGCGTCGACTATGTGAATACGGGACTGCAGAGCAGCAATGTCGTGGTCCGCGGATTCAACAACGTGTTCTCCGGAGCTACCCTGAACCTGACGGACTTCCGGATCTCGCGGGTCCCGTCACTTCGGGTGAATGTGGCATGGTTCAATCCGACGACGAACGCCGACCTGGACAGGATCGAGGTGGTGCTCGGTCCCGGGTCCGCCCTGTACGGGCCGAACGCCGCGAACGGCGTAATCCACTTTATTACGCAATCTCCGATCGACGATCCGGGGATCACCCTGTCCGTCGCGCCGGGTCTGCGGCGCCAGGGAGAGAACTCGCCCGACAACTTTGAATCGTCGACCGAGTGGACCGGGCAGGCCGAGGGACGTGTCGCGTGGGCCAACGAGGCGAGGACGTTCGGCATCAAGGTCTCCGGTAGTTACTTCGGCGGAGAGGATTTCCGCTTCAACGATCCGGTCGAAGTTTCGCAGCGCCAGATTGCCGACGCCTGTATTGCGGCAGGATACAACCCGCTGGACCCGGCCTGCTTCAACTTCGCGGGTGACCTGGACATTGACTCAGGTGAGGGACAGGCCGAACTGAAGTCGCGGGTCGACAACGTGGCGGGCGGGCGTGATTATGACCTCAAGCGCTATGGTTTCGACCTTCGTACCGACTTCCGGCCGTCGGAAGACATGTCGATCGTACTGTCCGGCGGACGAACGATGGGGATCAACAGCGTCGATCTCACCGGCATCGGCG
>CBDUVN010000038.1:0-15940 GCA_965370685.1 uncultured bacterium
GTGTGGCTTCGTTCGCTCAAACTTCTGCTTCGCCATCTCGACAAAACTCCTGTCTGGTTCCGCTGACTGACCGGGATCGAGTCCCGGATCGTTCAGTTACGGCCTTCGATGATCTCTTCGGCCTTGGACTTCGGTACTTCTGAGTAGTGCGAGAACTGCATGCTGTAGACTGCCCGTCCCTGGCTCAGCGATCGCAGCGTGGTCGAGTAGCCGAACATCTCGGCGAGCGGCACCGAGGCGCCGATCACCTGCGCTCCCGCGCGCTGCGTCAAGCCACCGATCTTGCCGCGCCGGCCACTCAGATCGCCCATCACATCGCCGAGATACTCGTCCGGCGTCACGACCTCGACATCCATGATCGGCTCGAGAATCGCCGGGTCCGCCTTTCGGACGCCCGCCTTCAGGGCCATCGAACCGGCGATCTTGAACGCCATCTCGTTCGAGTCGACATCGTGATACGACCCGTCGATCAGCGTCGTCTTGATGTCGATCAGCGGGTACCCGGCCAGGACTCCCGAATCCATGGCCTCCCGGACCCCCTGCTGGACCGAGTTGATGTACTCGCGGGGAACCGCCCCACCGACGATCGCATCTTCGAACAGGAACCCGACGCCCGGCTCGGTCGGCTCGAGGTTCACGACCACGTGGCCGTACTGCCCCCGCCCGCCGGACTGCCGGACGAACTTGCCCTCGACCTTCTTCGCGGGTATCCGGATCGTTTCCCGATACGCGACCTGCGGCCGGCCCACGTTCGCGTTCACCTTGAACTCACGCCGCAGACGATCGACGATGATCTCCAGGTGAAGCTCTCCCATCCCGCTGATCAACGTCTGTCCGGTCTCCTCGTCCGAGCTCACGCGGAACGTCGGGTCCTCTTCGGCGAGCTTCGCGAGGGCCTCGGACAGCTTGTCCTGGTCGATCTTCGTCTTCGGCTCGATCGCGACCCGGATCACCGGCTCCGGGAAGCTCATCGCCTCGAGGATCACCGGCTCGTCCTTGTCGGCCAGCGTGTCGCCCGTGCGCGCAAACTTGAAGCCGATCGCGGCGCCGATATCGCCGGCCCGCAACTCTTCGACCTCTTCGCGCTTGTTCGCGTGCATCTGCAGCAGCCGCGACACGCGCTCCTTCTTGTCCCGCGTGACGTTCAGCACGTGCGAACCGGCTTGAAGCACACCCGAGTAAACCCGGATGTATGTCAGCCGACCGACGTACGGATCGGTCATGATCTTGAACGCCAGTGCCGAGAATGGCTCGTCGTCGGACACCAGGCGTTCCACGACGCTCTCGTCGTGATTCGGCAGGTGCCCGATCACCGGCGGCACATCCATCGGTGACGGCAGATAGTCGATCACGGCGTCGAGCAGCTTCTGAACACCCTTGTTCTTGAACGACGCACCGCACATGACTGGCGTGATCGCTCCGGCAAGCGTTGCCTTTCGGACCGCGCGCCGCACCTCGTCCTCTCCGAGCTCCACCCCCTCGAGATAGTGCTCGAGCAGCTCCTCGTCGTGCTCCACCGCCGCTTCCACGAACTCGTGACGGAGCTTCTCCGCCTTCTCCCTCAGGGCATCCGGCACCGGGCCCTCACTCCATTTCACGCCCAGCGAGTCCTCGTCGTACACGACCTCGACCATCCGGACGAGATCGATATGCCCGGTGTACAACTCCCCCTCGCCCAACGGGTACTGAATCGGATACGCCTTCGCTCCGAGCCGGTCCTTCATCATCTGCACGACCTGCTCGAAGTCCGCGCCGACCCTGTCCATCTTGTTCACGAACGCGATCCGCGGGACGCCATACTTGTCCGCCTGCCGCCAGACCGTCTCCGACTGGGGCTCGACTCCGCCTACTGCACAGAACAGCGCGACCGCGCCGTCCAGCACGCGCAGGCTCCGCTCGACCTCGACCGTGAAGTCCACGTGCCCGGGCGTGTCGATGATGTTGATCTGGTACTCTTCGCCGTTGCGCTCCCAGGCTGCGGTCGTCGCGGCGGACGTGATCGTGATCCCGCGCTCCTGCTCCTGCTCCATCCAATCCATGGTCGCGTCGCCGTGATGCACCTCTCCCATCCGATGCAGGCGACCCGTGTAGTACAGAATTCGCTCCGTCGTCGTCGTCTTGCCGGCATCGATGTGTGCCATGATGCCGATATTCCTGACTTGCTCCAGCGGTGTCTTACGTGCCATCTATGTTTCGAATCCGTCGTTTCTTTCCGTCAGTCCTGTCCAGCGCCCCGAGGGTCGCCGCTCTCCCGTTCCGGGACTACCAGCGATAGTGGGCGAACGCCTTGTTCGCCTCCGCCATCCGATGAATCTCATCCTTCTTCCGTATCGCTCCGCCATCCCCGCGTGACGCGTCGAGCAGTTCTGCTGCCAGACGATCGGACATCGACTTGCCGGACCTGCCGCGGGCGAATTGGATCAGCCAGCGCCGTCCCAGCGAGTCCCTCCTGCGCGGATTCACTTCCATCGGTACCTGGTAAGTCGCTCCTCCGACCCGGCGACTGCGCACTTCCAGCACCGGCTTTGCGTTGGTCAGGGCCTGGCGGAACACGTTCAGACCGGGCTGACCGGTCTTCTCTTCGATCTTGCGCATTGCCTCGTAGAAGATCCCCTCGGCCGTCGACTTCTTCCCGTCCAGCATCAGGACGTTGATGAAGCGCGTGACCTCGCCGCTCCCGTACTTGGGATCTGCGGGAATCTCTCTGGGTGTCGACCTGTTCCTGCGTGACATGTGCTCTTCCTTGAACAGATAGCCCGGCCTGTTATCCGGGCCGGGCTTTGCCTGCCGTCCGTTGCGACCCGGCCGTGCCGGGCCCCGTGTGTTCCGCTACCGCTTCGTCCCGTACTTGGAGCGACTCTGTTTCCGGTCGGCGACACCCGACGCGTCCAGCGTGCCCCGGATAATGTGATACCGCACACCCGGGAGATCCTTCACCCGACCTCCGCGGATCAGCACGATGCTGTGCTCCTGGAGGTTGTGCCCCTCGCCCGGAATGTAGGCCGTCACTTCGTACCCGTTCGTCAACCGCACGCGGGCGACCTTCCTGAGAGCCGAATTCGGCTTCTTCGGAGTCGTGGTGTACACACGCGTGCACACACCGCGCTTCTGTGGGTTCGCTTCGAGAGCGGGCGCCTTGCGCTTCTTCTCGATCTTCACCCGCCCCTTGCGGACCAACTGGTTGATCGTGGGCATGGCCTGGCCGTGTCCCCCATCTGGGTATCGTCGAAAACCGCGTCTCCGATGCAGTCCGTAGCGCGGACGCCGGAGGCGCGGAAAAAAGTGCGGGGACGACTCTTCTCGCCCCCGGCGGAACTACCTGCCGATCCCCTGATCGACAGACCGTGCAAGGTAGAGGCGGGCACGGACGCTGTCAAGCTGGGAACCCGCGCCGCCTTAGGACCGAACGGGGGTCTCCAGAACGTCATTCCGGAGACCCCCGAACTGTTCTTTCGACTGCGAAATCAGGTCGTCGGAGTCGACTCCTTCACCGCTCCCGATTCGACGACTTCGATGCTCGGCTTTGCCGCGGCCACGGTCTCACCATCGCCTCGCAGCTCGGCGAACAGGCCCCCTGCCTGCACAACTTCCTCTGGCTCGGGTTCGACGCGGCGCAGCGAGTCGAGCTCTTCCTGGAGTGGCTCGCCGACGAGGAATTCCATCTCCTGGAACCTGTGAATCCCGGTTCCGGCCGGCACGAGGTGCCCGATGATGATGTTCTCCTTGAGTCCTTTCAGCCCGTCCATCGCCCCCCGCACCGCCGCATCCGTGAGGACCCGTGTCGTCTCCTGGAACGAAGCCGCGCTGATGAACGACTCGGTCGTCAGGCTCGACTTCGTGATCCCGAGCAGTACCGGCTCCGCACGAGGCGGACTGCCGCCGTTCGCGATCACGTCTCGAGTCGTCTCGCGGAAGTTCATTCGGTCGATGTGCTCGCCCTCCAGATACTCGGTATCGCCCGGATCCGTGATTTTTACCTTCTGGAGCATCTGGCGGACGATCACGCCGATATGCTTATCATTGATCCTCACACCCTGGAGGCGGTAGACCTCCTGGATCTCGTTGAGCAGATACTCCTGGACCGCGCGCGGTCCCTTCACCCGCAGAATGTCGTGCGGGTTCACCGGCCCCTCCGACAACCGATCGCCGGCGCGGACCTGGTCGCCCTCGTGAACCCGAAGGTGCTTTCCGACCGGTACCTGGTAGACCTGCTCTTCGCCGCCATCCATCGTCACGATGATGTCCCGCTTGCCTCGCTTGATCGAGCCGAATCCGACTCGACCATCCACTTCGGTGATCGTGGCCGGGTCCTTCGGGCGCCGGGCTTCGAACAACTCCGCGACGCGCGGAAGGCCGCCCGTGATGTCGCGCGTCTTGTACGCCTCACGACTGATCTTGGCCAGCGTATTCCCGGGCTGGACCTTCTCCTTGTCCTGCACCAGGAGGGCGGCTCCGGCGGGCAGGATGAACTCTCGAAGCTTCTTGCCCTTCGAATCGACGATTCGGAGCCGCGGGTGCAACTTCTTGTCACGGTCTTCTATGATCATCAACTGCCGCCGCCCGGTAGCGTCGTCGATCTCTTCGCGGCAGGTCACCTCCGGAACGATGTCTTCGAATACGACCTTTCCGTCGTGGTCGGCCACGATCGGCTCGGAGTACGGATCCCAGCTGAACAGCAGGTCGTCGGGTTCTACCTCGATGCCATCCGTCACGTGCAGCGTGGCACCGTACGGCACGGCCAGTCGCGACCGCACCCGGTCACCCTCCGTGCGCATCAACAGCTGCCCTTCCCGGCTCGTCACGACCTGCCGGTCATCCGGACTCGTGACTACCGTGATCCGTTCGAGTCCGACGGTTCCGTGCAGCTTCGACTTTCTCTGCGTCTGGGCCGCGATACGCGCTGCCGTACCTCCGATATGGAACGTCCGGAGCGTGAGCTGCGTGCCCGGCTCGCCGATCGACTGAGCTGCGATGATTCCGACGGCCTCGCCTACCTCGACCGTCTTCCACATGGCCAGGTTCCGACCGTAGCACTTCTGGCACAGCCCCTGTCGCGCCTCGCAGGTGAGCACCGAGCGGATCTTCACGGTCTGGAGACCAGCCTCGTCGATCGCCTCGGATGCCTCCTCGTTGATGATCTCGCCAGCCTTGACGATGATCTCATCGCTGATCGGATCGACCACGTCCTCGCGCGCAACCGTGCCCACGACCCGGTCCTTCAGCGGCTCGATGATGTCCTCGCCTTCCTTCAGCGCGGACACTTCGAGACCGAGGACCGTTCCGCAGTCCACCAGCGAGATCGTGACATCCTGCGCCACGTCCACCAGACGCCGGGTCAGGTAGCCGGCGTCGGCCGTCTTCAGTGCCGTATCGGCGAGGCCCTTCCGAGCCCCGTGCGTCGAGATGAAATACTCGAGAACGCTCAGCCCTTCCCGGAAGTTCGCCCGGATCGGACTCTCGATGATCTCGCCGATTCCACCCGTCAGCTTCTTCTGCGGCTTGGCCATCAGACCGCGCATCCCGGCGAGTTGACGGATCTGATCACGCGAGCCCCGGGAACCAGAGTCGAACATCATGTAGATCGGGTTGAATCCGTCGCGCGATCGGGCCATTCCCTGGACCATTGCCTCGGCCACGTCGTTGTTCGCGTGCGTCCAGGCGTCGATGACCTTGTTGTACCGCTCGCCGAACGAAATCACGCCCTTATGGTATGCCCGCGTGAATCGGTCCACTTCGCCCTGCGCTTCGGCCAGGATCGTCGCTTTTTCCTCCGGGATGACCATGTCCTCCATCCCGACGGAGATTCCGCCCTGCGTTGCGTAACGGAAGCCGAAGTTCTTCAGGTGGTCGAGGAAGTCGGTCGTCTGACGCAGTCCGGTGATCCGGAAGATGTCGAATACGAGGTCGTTCAGCGTTCCCTTGCTCATGGTGGTGTTCACGAACGGAACGCCCTCGGGAAGGATCGCGTTGAACAGCACCCGCCCGACCGTAGTTACGATCCACTGGCCACCGTCGAGATAATGGATCGGACGGTGGAAGTCCGGCGTATTGTGCTCTGTCAGCAACAGGCCGTTGGCGATCGCCAGCTCGATCTCTGCAAAGCTCTGGTAATGCGCCAGCTCGTTGGATTCGCCAGCCTGTGCGAAGTTCGGAGGCGTCTTTGTTACGAAATAGCAGCCGAGAACCATGTCCTGGCTCGGGCTGGTGATCGGTCGCCCGTTCGCCGGCTTCAGGATGTTGTTGCTGGACAGCATGAGGATCCGCGCCTCGAGTTGCGCCTCGAAGGACAGAGGCACGTGCACGGCCATCTGGTCGCCGTCGAAGTCCGCGTTGAATGCCGCGCACACGAGCGGATGGATCCGGATCGCCTTCCCCTCGACGAGGACCGGCTCGAATGCCTGAATCCCGAGTCGGTGCAAAGTGGGCGCCCGATTCAACAGGACCGGGTGATCCGTAATGATATCCTCGAGCACCTCGAATACCTTCGGATCGAGCTCCTCGACGAGCTTTTTCGCCCGCTTCACAGTCTCCGCGAATCCGCGCCGCTCCAACTCGTGGATGATGAACGGCTTGAACAGCTCCACCGCCATCACTTTCGGCAAACCGCACTGGTGCAGTCTGAGCTCCGGACCGACCACGATAACCGAGCGGCCGGAATAGTCCACTCGCTTTCCGAGCAGGTTCTGGCGGAATCGGCCCTGCTTGCCCTTGAGCATGTCGGACAGGGACTTCAGCGGGCGCTTGCCGCGTCCGCGGATCGCCTTGCCCCGGCGACCGTTGTCAAACAGGGCATCGACGGCCTCCTGCAGCATCCGTTTTTCGTTCCGCAGGATTACTTCCGGCGCCCGCATCTCAAGCAATTTCTTCAGCCGGTTGTTCCGGTTGATGACGCGCCGATAAAGATCGTTGAGGTCGGAAGTCGCGAATCGACCGCCGTCCAGCGGGACCAGGGGGCGCAGGTCCGGCGGAATCACCGGAATCACATCCATGATCATGTGTTCGGGATTGTTGCGCTTCGCCGGGTCCGCGTCACTGCCACGGATCGAATCGATAACCTTGAGTCGCTTCAGCTTCTTTTTCTTCCGCTGCTTCGAGGTCTCCGTCGCTACCTCGATGCGCAACTGGTCGGCGAGTCGCTCGAGTCCCTTCCCGTCGCGATTGCGCTGAGTGATCGGGCGGTCGTCGGTGTCCAGATTTCCGAGCAACGTGCGGACACCCTCGGCGCCGATCTCCACGCGGAAATCGGTGTCACCTTCTTCCCGGGCCTTCTCCGTGAGCTCCCAGAACTCATCCTCGTCCAGGACCTGCTGATACTCTACTTCCTGTTTCCCTGGATTCGTGACTACGTGCGCCGCGTAATAGATCACGCTCTCGAGGTCGCGGAGCTTCATTCCGAGCAGATAGCCCATCTGCGACGGCAGGGTCTTGAAGAACCAGATATGCGCAACGGGAACCGCCAGCTCGATGTGGCCCATCCGTTCACGGCGGACCTTCGACAGCGTGACCTCGACTCCGCACTTGTCGCAGATATGTCCCCTGTACCGGATGCGCTTGAACTTCCCGCAGTGGCACTCCCAGTCCTTGACCGGACCGAAGATCCGCTCGCAGAACAGTCCATCTCGTTCCGGCTTGAACGACCGATAGTTGATCGTCTCGGGCTTTGTGACCTCTCCATAGCTCCAGGACCGGATCTCGTCGGGTGACGCGATCTTGATCTGGATCCAGTCGAAGTCGGTCGAACTCGTTCCGCGGTGGCGGGGAAAATCGATCATCCTGTTAGACCCCTCTTGTCACTTCGTTGCGTCACTTCGCGAAGATTGAATCGTCCTCGTCGCTGCCCAGCTCCACGCTCAGTCCCAGAGCCTGCAGCTCCTTGACCAGGACGTTGAAGCTCTCCGGAACCCCCGGTCGTGGCAGATTCTCACCCTTCACGATTGCTTCGTAGGTCCGGCTTCGTCCGATAACATCGTCAGACTTCACCGTCAGCATCTCCTGGAGAGTGTGCGCCGCTCCGTACGCCTCGAGCGCCCAGACCTCCATCTCCCCGAATCTCTGCCCACCGAACTGGGCCTTCCCGGCCAGCGGCTGCTGCGTGACCAGACTGTACGGCCCGATCGAACGCGCGTGGATCTTGTCGTCCACCAGGTGGGACAGCTTCATCATGTAGATCTCGCCGACCGTGACATCGGCGTCGAACGGTTCGCCTGAACGACCGTCGCTGAGCCGCATCTTCCCGCCCGGCTTGAGTCCCCCCTTCAGCATCAACTCAACTACGGCGGCATCGAGGCCTGACTTCAGGCTCCGCTTGCCCACCAGCTCAGCGGCGACCGGCCAGCCCGCTTCCTTGAGCTGAGCTGCAGTAGTCGCCTGTGCTGCCGCCCGGGCCACTTCGAGCACGTAGTCGCTGATCGGACCGAGGCACGGCTTCGAATCCTTCTCGCTCTTGCCCTGCAGGTACGCATCGAGGCTCCGTCCGAGACCTGCTGGGTGGCCGTTCCGTTTCGGCTCGAATTCACCCTCGAACCGCTGGATCGCACCGATGAACCGCTGGATCGTCTCCGAATCCACGTTCGGCACCTCGACGTCCGGAGCCAGGAAGCGCCCGGCCCAGAACGCTCCGCCCAGCTTCAGCAGGGCTCCGATCTCGTCCTCGGTCGCCCCCTGGAACACCGGTGTCTGGGCACGGAACCCGAGTTGCCGCGCGGCCCAGCCAAGGTGTGTCTCCAGGATCTGACCAACGTTCATCCGGCTCGGAACGCCAAGCGGGTTCAGGACGATGTCCACCGCCGTGCCGTCGGGCAGGACCGGCATGTCTTCCTCCGGTACGACGCGGGCGATGATTCCCTTGTTCCCGTGACGACCGGCCATCTTGTCGCCGACCGAGATCTTCCGCTTCTCCGCCAGGTAGACCTTCACCAGCTGAACGACGCCCGGCGACAGCTCGTCGGCCTGGAACACCCGGTCGATTCCCTCTTCGGTCGTCTCTCGGATTCTCTCGACGCGTCGCTTCGCTTCGTCGATCACCCGGCGTGCTCTGCGACTCGCGTCCTCGTTCTTGACCTTGAGTGTGCTGAGATCCACTTCGCCAAAATCAAGTTTTGCGATCACGGACTTGTTCAGCTTCTGCCCTTCCTTGAGCAGCGGCTCGATCGTTCCCCGCTTGAGGAATAACGCCACGGTCTGTCCCTCGACTGCGCCGCGGAGTTCCAGATCGCGGGCCTCGATGACTCGCCTGATCTCCTCGCGCTCAGCCTCTCTCAGGCGTCCGATACGCTCTCCGTGCTCTCGCTCGAGCAGGGGATCGTCGATCCGACGCGAGAAGATCTTGACATCGATGACCGTTCCTTCGACGCCGGGCGGGACACGAAGCGAGCTGTCCTTCACATCCTTCGCCTTTTCACCGAAGATCGCCGTGAGGAGCTTCTCCTCGGGCGACAGCTCCGTCTCGCCCTTCGGTGTGATCTTTCCGACGAGCAGTTCGCCCGTCTTCACAGCCGCCCCGATCCGCACGATTCCACGTTCGTCCAGGTCGACGAGCGCTTCCTCCGACACATTTGGAATCTCGACCGTTATCTCTTCGGTTCCACGCTTCGTATCGCGGACGTGAAGCTCCAGCTCCTGGATATGGACGGACGTGAACACGTCGTCCCGAACCAGGCGCTCGCTGATCACGATCGCATCCTCGAAGTTGTGCCCGTACCACGGCATGAACGCGACCGTGACGTTCCGACCGAGCGCCAGCGCTCCGAATTCGGTCGAAGCCCCGTCCGCGATTACATCTCCGGAGGCGACTTTCTGGCCGACCTCGACGATCGGACGCTGGTTGATCGCCGTATCCTGGTTCGTGCGCCAGAACTTTTTGAGCCGATACCGGTCGTACTGCGACAGCCGCGCGAGCGGAGTATCGTCTTTCGAACGGGATGCCCCCGCATCGATCACGATCTCTTCCGCCGTGACGTCGGTCACGGTTCCCGCGCGGCGGGCCGACACGACCGAACCCGAGTCCTTCGCGACCTTTTCCTCCAGTCCCGTTCCCGCGAAAGGCGCCGCCGGGAACAGCAGCGGAACCGCCTGGCGCTGCATGTTCGATCCCATCAGTGCCCGGTTCGCGTCGTCGTGCTCGAGGAACGGAATCAGTGCGGGCGACACGGCCACGAGCTGATCAGGTGCCACGTCCATGAAATCGATCTCGTCCGGTGGCAGCAGCGGATAGTCATCTCGGCGCCGGCACAGGACGAGATCACGGACGAAGGTGCCATCCGAAGCGATCTGCGCATTTGCCTGGGCTACTGCGAAGTCCTCTTCCTCGCTGGCCGAGAGCCACTCGAGATCGTTGGTCACCTTCCCGTCAATGACCCTTCGATACGGAGTCTCCAGGAATCCCAGCTCGTTGAGCTTGGAGAAGGTCGTCATCGAAGTAATGAGTCCGATGTTCGGACCCTCGGGCGTCTCGATCGGACACATTCGCCCGTAGTGCGAATAGTGAACGTCACGCACCTCGAACCCGGCCCGCTCACGGCTCAGACCTCCGGGGCCCAGGGCGCTCAGGCGCCGTTTGTGCGTGAGCTCGGACAGCGGATTCGTCTGGTCCATGAACTGGCTGAGCTGCGAGCTGCCGAAGAACGCCTGGATCACCGCGCTGACCGTGCGCGCGTTCACCAGGTCATCGATCGACATCTTCTCCGGGTCGCTGTTGATTGACATCCGTTCCCGTACCAGTCGCGCCATGCGCGACAGGCCGACTGAGAACTGGTTCGCGATCAACTCGCCGATGGACCGGACCCGGCGATTCCCGAGGTGGTCGATGTCGTCCGTGTAGCCGCGCCCCTCGTGGAGCTCGATCAGGTATCTGACGATCGCCACGAAGTCCGACGGCTCAAGCACCACCACGTCGGCGTCCGGCAGCTCGAAGTCGAGCATCCGGTAAACTTCCCGCAGACGATGGTTGATCTTGTGACGCCCGACCCGACCCAGGTCATAGCGCTTCGGGTTGAAGAACAGCCGGTCCAGCGCCGTGCGCGCCGTTGAGAGGTTCGGTGCTTCGCCCGGACGCACGAGTGAGTAGATGCTGTGCAGCGCGTCCGCCTCGCCGTGCGTCGGGTCCTTGGCCAACGTGTTCTTGATCAGAGGCGATTCGCCCCTCGGTCCGCCGGTGAACACCAGCGCGTCACGGACTTTCTTGTCCTTCAGGGTAGCAAACTGCCCTTCATCGAATTCATCACCCTTCTCGGCGATTACCTCACCCGTCTTCGGGTCCACGACGTCGGCCGCCAGCCTTGGCTTCTGACTCCAGTCACGCCGCATCACGAGATCCTCGTACGACCCCCTGACGGGAATGAACGCGGCGCTCGAGAATACCTCGATCTCCCGGATTTCAGCGCGCACCAACCGTTCGACGAGCTCGTCGGTCACCTCTTCGGTACGGCGTGCGAGGAATGCCTCGGGGTCGTCGTATGCGTCGATCTTCTTCACGCCTGCCGCTTTGAATCGTCGGAGGAGCGTGTCATCCAGCTTTTCTCCCACCCGCGCCATCGACTCCTCTGACTCCGGGTCGTTGATGTCGACCGCGAGCCAGAATAGAGCTTCCACATCCTTCGGATCGAATCCCTTCAGCTCGACTTTTACGGGTTTGGCCTTGGACGCCTCGTCGAGTACGGAACTGGCCATCAGGGTCCCGATAATTTCGCGTCTGGCGGTCGGATCTTCGGCGATCTCTTCCAACGCCACGGCGCGCACCGTGTAGAACAACTCGAGAATGTCCGCATTCGTCCCATATCCGAACGCGCGTAGAAGTGCCGTGGCCGGGAATTTCTTGCGCTTGTCGATATGGACGTGAATGACGTCATGGATGTCGAGTGTGAACTCCACCCACGATCCCCGGAACGGAATGATCCTCGCAGAGAACAGCCGGGTCCCGTTCGGATGAACACTCTCCTCGAACACGACGCCGGGGGAGCGATGGAGCTGGCTGACAATCACCCGCTCGGCGCCGTTCACGACGAACGTGCCCTGCTCCGTGAGCAGCGGGAGATCCCCGAGATATACCTCTTTCTCGAGAATGTCCGCCGGGCGCTTCTCGCCCTCACCGAGATCCTCGTACATGACAAGTCGCAGAGTTGCTTTCAGTGGAGCGGCGAATGTCATGTCCCGCTCCATGCACTCCTCTACGGAGTACTTCGGCTCGCCGAGCGAGTAGTCCACGAACTCGAGCGAGTAGTTCTCGTTCACGTCGGTGATCGGGAAGATTTCCTGGAACACCCGTTCGAGACCCACGTCCTGACGCCCTGCTTCGGAGCCGGACTGCAGCAGACGCTCGAACGCCTCAAGCTGCACGTCAAGGAAGTGCGGCATGGGCATCGGTGTATCCAACTTCGCGAAGGAGACTACAGAATCGTTCTTCATCGATGTCGCCAACTTCGGTTACTCCTCGAATTCAAATGGGCTCGTCCGACCAGGACGCAGACGTAGAGGCGCACGAAGCCCTTCGACCAGCGTGAGCCGTCAGGCTCCGCCGGCTCGACGGGGCGCCGTGCGCGCATCAGATTCTGTCGGACGAAGCGTTCCTGCATTCCGAGCCACGGTCTGAGTCAGCTGTGCGGCGGAAACGCGACGATCGCGCCCCCCCACCACAGCATTACTTCAACTCGACGGTAGCTCCCTGCTCTTCAAGCTTCGCCTTAATAGCCTCGGCCTCTTCCTTGTCAACACCTTCCCTGACCGCCTTGGGGGCGTTGTCCACGAGATCCTTGGCTTCCTTCAAACCGAGATCCGTGACCATGCGAACGACCTTGATCACCTGGATCTTCTTGTCACCCACGCCGACGAGCATGACATCGAATTCCGTCTGCTCCTCGGCAGCAGCGTCACCGGCGCCGGGCACCGCGCCGCCGACGGCCATGGCCACCGGAGCGGCAGCCGTGACACCGAACTTGTCCTCCATCATCTCCTTCAACTCCGCCGCCTCGAGGACGGTGAGAGAGCCGATCTCGTCCAGTAGTTTCTCAACTTTGCTCATCGCTCCACGTACTCCCTGCGTTGTTGCCATCCATCGAGCCGGTGTGGAGAAGCCGCACCGAGCCCCCTTCGAGGGTCGGGCGGACTCAGTCCTGCCCTTCTCCCTTCTTCGCCACCTCTTCGATCATATATGCGATGTCTCGCATCAGCCCGCCGAGGACACCAACCATGCCTCCGACGGAAGCAGTCAATGCCCCGGCGATCGAACCGAGCAGAGAATCTCTGCTCGGAAGATCAGCCAGCCTTGCAATATCCTCCGCCTGTACCGTGCGACTGTCGACCACTCCGATCCGGACGACGGGCCTGTTATCGTGTTCCCTGGCAAAATCGCGGACGACCTTCGCGGGAGCCACCGGGTCGTCCCCGGTGAGCACGAGTCCCGTCGGACCTGTCAGATACTCTTCGAGGCCCTCCAGATCGAGCCCCTCGAGCGCGCGGATCGTCAGCGTGTTCTTCACGACACGGAATGCCGCACCGGACTCCCGCAGCCTGGACCGCAACTCTCTCTGCGCCTGCACGTCGAGGCCGGTGAAGTCCGTCACGTAGACGGCCCCCGCCTGATCGAGAGTCTCGGCGATACTGGCCGTCATCGTCTTTTTTTCGTCGATTCTCATTCCGACGTTCTCCCGTCGCTCAGCGGTAGCCGGTCGGATCGATGGACACGCCCGGACCCATCGTACTGCTTACCGTAACGGACCGTATATACGTGCCCTTGGCGGCGGACGGCCGGTTCCGCTTGATCGCATCCATAAACGCCTCGAAGTTCTCCTCGAGGCTTCCGGATTCGAAGCTCACCTTGCCGATCGGCACATGGACATTGCCAAACTTGTCTACCCGAAACTCTATCTTCCCGGCTTTCGCCTCCTTCACGGCACGCCCGACATCCATCGTGACCGTTCCGGCCTTGGGTGACGGCATCAGGCCGCGCGGGCCGAGTACACGACCGAGCTTCGCGACGTCCTTCATCAGATCCGGGGTCGCGATCGCCACGTCGAAGTCGAGCCAGCCTCCCTCGATCTTCTCGATGAATTCCTTTCCTACGAAGTCCGCGCCGGCCTCCTCGGCCTCGCGAGCCTTGTCGCCCTGCGCCAGAGCCAGGACTCGAACATCGCGGCCCGTACCGGCTGGGAGAATCACGGTGCCTCGCACGATCTGATCGGCATGCCTCGGATCAACTCCCAGGCGGACGGCTACGTCGACCGTCTCGTCGAACTTCGCGAAGGCCATCTCCTTGACCTGCTTGATCGCCTCGGGCGCGACGACGACGACCTCTTCCTCGAGATCGGTACTCGCATTCCGGTAGTTCTTTCCGTGCCTCGCCATCAGTCCGCCATCTCGATCCCCATCGACCTCGCGGTGCCGGCGATCATCCGTGCACCTGCATCGAGGTCGTTGGCATTCAGGTCTTCCATCTTGATCTCGGCGATCTTCCTCAACTGAGCCTGAGTGACCTGAGCGATCTTGATCCTGTTCGGCTCCGCGGAACCCGAGGCCAGCCCCAGTTCCTTTTTGAGCAGCACAGCCGCCGGAGGCGTCTTCGTGATGAACGAAAAGCTCCGGTCCTGGTAGATCGTGATCACGACCGGGATGATCATCCCCGGCTGACTCGACGTCTTGGCATTGAACTGCTTACAGAACTCCATGATGTTCGCACCGTGCTGCCCGAGCGCCGGACCTACCGGCGGAGCCGGTGTTGCCTGGCTGGCCGGGATCTGCAGCTTGATGTACGCCATCACTTTTTTCGTCGATTTTTTCGCCATCTCTCGCCTCGTGGGTCCGTCAGAATCCCTTCAACTGGGTATAGTCCAGCTCCACGCTTGTCGGCCGGCCGAACAGGCTGACCTGAACGCGCACCTTGCCCTTCTCCGGGATGACCTCCTCGACCGTACCACTGAAATCACTGAACGGGCCCCCCGTGACCTCCACTACCTGTCCGACATCAAACGGGATTTCCTGCTTCGGGCCCTCTTCTTCTGCCTCTTCCGCCACACCGAGGATCTTGTTTACTTCGTCCTCGCGCAGGGGCTGTGGCTGCGACCCGCCACCGAGGAACTTGATCACGCTCGGCGTGCTCGTGACAAGGAACATGGAATCCTGGTTCGGGACCATGTTCACCAGCACGTAGCCCGGGTACAACCGCTTCGTCGTCCGGACCTTCTTCCCGCCCTTGATTTCCACGACTTCGCGGGTCGGAACGATGATCTCGCGGACGTCTCGCTCTTCGGGCTCGCCGCCGAGTTCTGCAACCTTCCTCTCGAGCAGCGACTTGACCTTATTCTCGTGTCCCGAGTAGGTCTGAATCGCGAACCACTGCGCCTCGCCCGTCGGGTTCATCTTCTCAACCACTGAACAGCCCGACGATTCCGCGGACGAAAGCAGAGAACACGGAGTCCATCAACCCGATGATGATCGCAAGTATAACGACGAAAACGAGAATCACGGCCGTCGCGTTCCGCAACTGCTCGCGGTCGGGCCACGTGACCTTTCGCATCTCCGATTGCACACCCTCGAAGAACTCCTGCATTCCTCGGATCCCGACCATCTAGCGTTCGTCTCCCGTCTGAAATCCCACACCCGCCCGGTGGACGGAAACGCCGGCTCCTTCCGCACGATTCGAGCGGAATCGAGGCCCGGATGAAAACCCGGGGCCCGGAGCCGGCGTCGCTGACACGCTCAGCGCGTCAGCGCGTTTCTTTGTGTTCCGTATGCGCATTGCAACGGGGGCAATACTTTCTATACTCCACCCGCTGCGGATGTTTCCGCTTGTTCTTCGTCGTCGAGTAATTCCGCTCTTTACACTTCGTGCACTCGAGCGTGATCTGGTCTCTACTTGATGCCATGCTGTGTTACTCGATGATCTCGGTGACGACACCAGCGCCGACGGTACGGCCGCCTTCGCGGATCGCGAATCGCAGTTCCTTGTCCA
>CBDUVN010000039.1:0-15937 GCA_965370685.1 uncultured bacterium
CTGGAGCGCACGAAGGACGCGTTCGCGCGGATCCTGATCGGGATGTATCACCGGAGGATCGAATATCCGTCGGGCGTGAGAGCACGGGAGGAGATCCTGCCGGCCGACAGCGTTTCGGGCGGCGACCCGCAGCGGCAGGTCGAGGTCGGAACGGAGGATCGTTCCCGGCTCACCGGGTCGAAGATCGAATCAGTCGGACCGGGCGTATCGAGTGACCTCTCGTCCTGAACTCCGCAAAGGGCGGCCTCCGGCAGGCGGCGTGACCATTTTCCTGAATGGACTCGAAGGATGGGTCGAACTGGTGGACGCACGGGTTTCCATCCTCGAAGCGGCGCGTACGGCGCTCGGCACGGACCCGCGGCCGGTCGAAGGCGAGCTGTCGATCACCCTCGTGGACGACGTCGAAATGACGCGCCTGAACAGGGAGTGGCTGAACCGCGATGGCGCGACTGACGTGATCGCGTTCTCGCTCGGCTCCGCCGATTCGCTCCTGGGGGACGTATACATCGCGCCTGAAACGGCCGGTAGAAACGCCTCCCGGATTGGCGTCGAGCTGACGGAGGAGGTCCTCAGACTCGTCATTCACGGGGTTCTTCACGTTATCGGCTACGACCACCCCGAAGGCCCCGACCGCGATTCGTCGGAGATGTATCAACTGCAGGAGGAGTTGCTTCGGGGTCTGGGAGTCCGCTAGCCTGTCCGGGCTCGCACCCCTCAGCCACCTGCCGGGTCCAGGAGTCGGACGTATGAGATCATTCCTGCACAGACTCCGGCGTTACTTCGTCACCGGCCTTATCGTGATCGCGCCGGTCGGCGTCACGGCTTACGTCCTCGTATGGCTGTTCCAGCGTCTGGATCCGATTCTCGGTCGCTACCTGCCTGCCGTTGGAGTGCGACAGATTCCAGGTCTCGGGCTGGTCGCTCTCGTCGCGATCGTCGTGGTCGTCGGCTGGACATCGCAGATCGCGCTCGGGCGACGGCTGCTCTACTGGTGGAATACCGGACTCGCGAAGCTTCCGTTTGCGCGCCGCATCTACTCCGCGTCCTCGCAGATCGTCCAGTCCGTGCTCGACCGTGAGGAAAAGCTGTTTCAGCACTGCACGCTGATCGAATTTCCGGGACCCGGGAAATGGGCGCTCGGGTTCGAGACGGCTTCCGCGCCGGCCGAGATCGAGGAAATCACGGGTGAGCCGTCGGTGACCGTCTTCCTGCCGACCGCTCCGAACCCGACCTCCGGATTCCTGCTCGTTCTTCCGCGGCGCAGCGTGCACCGTCTGTCGTTGAGCGTCGAGGACGGGCTCAAACTCGTGCTGTCCGTCGGAGTCGCGACTCCGACGATGCCGACCGTGGGGGTTGAGCGATGACCGAATCGCTGGATCGGATCGTCGCGGTCACAGGAAGGGTCCGGGAGCTCCTGGCCCGCGAGGACGGAGACTCGCTGCGTCTGTATCTGAGCGACCTGCACGGAAGCGACGTCGCCGACCTGATCGAAGCCCTCGAACCGGTCCAGCGGGTGGCGCTGGTCGAGTTCCTTCCCGCGGACCTCGCGGCTGACGCGCTCGCCGAGATGGAGGACGTCGAGAAGCCCGGCGAGCTCCTGATTCAGCTCGAGCCGGATCGAATCGGGGAAATCGTCGAGGAGATGGCCGACGATGATGCCGCGGACATCATCGGCGACCTGGAGCCCGAGGATCAGGCCAGGGTGCTGTCGTCGGTTTCCGCCCCGGACGCGACTGAGATTCAGGAGCTCCTGAGCTACCCGGAGGAATCGGCCGGCGGCATCATGACGCACGATGTCCTGGCAGTCGGCTCGGACCTGACCGCGACCCAGGCGATCGACGAACTTCGGCGCCAGGCCCTGGACGACATCGACTTCTACACGATCTTCGTGACAGGCCCGGATGGGGTGCTTCTGGGGGTGGTTTCGCTGCAGGACCTGGTGATCTCCGATCCGGATCTTCCGATCTCGAATATCACGGAAGATCCTGCGGCCGTAGCGCGGGTCGCGATGGACCAGGAGGATGTCGGCCGCGCCCTGTCGCGCTATAACCTCCCCTCGATCGGTGTCGTGGACGAGGAGGGCCGCCTGGTTGGCCAGATCACGTTCGATGACGTGATCGACGTGATCGAGGCCGAGACGACGGAGGACATTCTCCGCTTCGCGGCCGTGTCGGACGAGGAAGAGGTCAGGGGATCGACGCTGGACGCGATTCGCAGCCGACTCCCGTGGCTCCTGCTGAACCTCGGTACCGCCTCGCTCGGCGCGTCGGTCGTGTGGCACTTCCAGGGAACGATCGAGGCCCTGGTCCTGCTGGCGGTCGTGATGCCGATCGTCGCGGGGTTGGGCGGTAACGCGGGAACGCAGGCCCTGGCAGTCACGATCCGCCGGATCGCGGTGTCCGACGAGTCCCTGTCGCGCCGCTGGGGCGTGGTCCGCAAGGAAGCGCTGGTCGGCCTGCTGAATGGCCTGGTGGTCGGTCTCGTCGCGGCGGTCGCCGGCCACCTGTTCTTCGGCGCGGGTGTCCGCTTCGGAGCCGTCGTGTTGCTCGCCATGTGGGGCAACATGGTCGTCGCGTCGTTCGCCGGAGCGTTCATCCCGATCTTCCTGGAGAGCATGGGCGTCGATCCGGCAGTCGCGTCGTCGGTCTTCGTAACGGCCCTCACGGACCTGTCCGGCTTCATGCTGCTGCTGGGGCTCGCCACGGCGGTTCTGCTCTGAAGTATTCGGCCGTGCCGATCTGAAGTATATTGTATTGCAGCCGTCGACCGAGTGTTGCACGCCCGGGACAGGGCGTCCGGGGAACGGCGGGGAACCGCGACCGAATCACGTGGTACAGTATGTGATTGTGATACGGGGTACGAGAGTGGTTCTATCCGGCGCCGTACGGATCGGCAAGCCGGTGGCAGGAACTCACGTGCCCATCACGGGAGGATGTTCTTGATGTTGAGGAAGGTCCCACATTACGCGGCCGCGTTGTGGGTCATAGCGATAGCAGGCGCATGCGCTCCCGATGCCCCGGGTCCGACGGGCCCGAGCGGGGAGCCCGTATGCCTTCACCTCGGTCTGCTCCCCGGCGAGGACATCATCTTCGAGGGATCCGCCGCGGTCAGCTGCATCGAGATTCCATCCTTCGAGCAGGGCGACCGGTACGAGGTCGTGGTCAGCACGATGGCACGGACTCTGGGGTTCAGTCCGATGGAGCTGCGGGTGACCCCGATGGGGACGATCGCGGCCGCCGGACCGGGATCCGTCAGTCCCGGCCGTCAGGTGCAGCCGTTCTCCCTGGATTCCGATGTGGACCTCGCCTGGCGGACGGGCCAGTATGCAATGGATGCCCGTCTTCGCGTGATGGAAGGACCGCTTCTGCAGCAGATCCGATCGACGGCCTCCACCAGCGGCGCCGGTCTGTTCGCGGTTCCCGCGGTCGGAGACGAGGTCACATACGGATTCTCCTGCGTATCGGAGCAGAGCTACCCGAACGCACCGCGCTTCATCAAAGGCATCGTTCGGCACGTGAGCCGGCGTGCGGTGATCGTCGAAGGGAACAACACCAGCGTGGGATTCACGGTCGCGGAGTACGAGGAGATAGGGGCCGCGTTCGACGACGTGATCTACGACACCGATGTGAGCTACTTCGGCGAGCCGGGGGACATCGATCAGAACGGCGGCCGGATCATCCTGCTATACACCTCCGGGGTCAACCAGCTGTCGGATGACTACACGGAGAGCTTCATCGCCGGCTTCACCTGTCCGCTCGATGTCGGAGGGACGGGCGGGAACCGGGCAGAGATGTTCTACCTCATGGTTCCCGATCCCGATGGCGAATTCACCGATGCTGCGGGAGACGGGATCTCGAAGGAGCAGGTCAGGCGGATTACGGAGAACACGGTCGCCCACGAATTCCAGCACCTGATCAACTCGCAATCCGGTAATGGGGGTGCGCAGGACGTCTGGCTCAACGAGGGACTGTCGCACCTCGCCGAGGAAGTTGTCGGCCATGCCATGAACGGCTTCTCGCCCGGGACGTCGCTCAGCTCAGAGGATCTGCTGGCGAACCAGACGAGAATCGAGGTGTTCAACAAATACTACCTCAACAACTGGTACAATCTGAGCCAGTACCTGAGCGCGCCGGGAGACACGGCGGCGCTGTTGAACGCTTCGGACCCACTGAACTACAACACTTTCCGCATGCGCGGCGCGGCCTGGAGCTTCCTTCGTTATCTGCTCGATCGGTACGAAGATGGGACCGAGGGAGAGGCGGCGCGCACGCGGGCCCTGATCCAGACTTCGTCGCCCGATTCGCGGGACGCGATTGCGGAGGTGTTCGGTGAACCGTTCGATCGGCTCGCGACCCAGTGGTCGACCATGCTCGTCTCTACCGACCGGAATGATGTCGATCCATCGGTAGAATTGCAGTTGTCGTCCTACCAGGTACGGGAAGTGTTCGACTCGAGGATCGGTGAAGCGGTGAATCCGCCGTCCGGAGGATACCCGCTGCTGCCGGTGAAGCGGGACCTGGGCTACGAGGCGACTCTGGACGCAGAGCTGTTCAGCGCGACGGGTCTGTACCTCGAGCTGCACGCCCTGGAAGCCGGGGCGGGAACGCGGATCGAGCTGGTGAGCCCGGGCACCGGCGCAACTCTCAGCTCGAGCGTGGAGCCGAGACTGCAGATTCTTCGGATCCGCTGACCGCGGAAACTGATCTGCTTGCTCCGACCGACTCCCGGCGGCAGTTTCGGCCGGTATGAATGATCCAGCCCGGACGGCCCTCACGCCCTCGCAGCAGAGCCTGGTGCAGAACTTCCGCGCTCGTCAGCCTCTCGCACTGTCGCGCTGTATTTCGCTGGTCGAGAACCACCGCCCCGGGTTCGAATCCGTCCTCGAAGAACTGCACGACGGAGTCGGATCCGCCCGCCGCGTAGGAGTCACAGGCCCTCCCGGCGCCGGAAAATCGACGCTCACGGCGGCTCTTGCTCGCACCTATCGAGACCGGGGCCTCACGGTGGGGATCATCGCGGTCGATCCAAGCAGCCCGTTCACGGGCGGTGCGCTGCTCGGAGATCGGATCCGAATGGACGATCTGGCCACGGAAGACGGGATCTTCATCCGGTCGATGGCGAGTCGCGGCTCACGCGGCGGGCTGGCGGCGGCGACGCGCGAGGCGGCCGATCTGCTCGATGCGTTCGGATTCGACCGGATCCTTCTCGAGACGGTCGGAGTGGGGCAGTCGGAGCTGGAAGTCGCCTCCTCGGCGGATTCGACGCTGGTCGTCCTCGTGCCCGAGTCGGGAGATGGGATCCAGGCGATGAAAGCCGGCCTGATGGAGGTGGCCGATCTGTTCGCCATCAACAAGGCGGATCGACCCGGGGCGGACCGGCTGAAGAAGGAGATCGAGGTCGTTCTCACGCTCCGTACCGGATCCGCCTCCAGCCATGTTCCCGGCCATCACGGCGTGGATCTCTCCTCGATCGCGGCAGGTCGAACCACGGACACCTCTCCGGGTCTGAAATCCGAGTCCGGTGCGCAGGAGTCGGATGCCGCCCGGACGTGGGCGGTCCCGGTTCTTAAGTGCGTCGCAACAACGGGCGAAGGCGTACTGGAGGTCGCCGCAGGCCTCGACAGTCATTTCGCCTGGCTGGAGTCCTCGGGACGGCTGGAGTCGAATCGTCGCGAGCAGGCGGTGGAGCATGCTCGCCTGGTGCTCGAGCGTTCGGTTGGACGGCGCGCGATGGACACGTGGAACAGGTGGCTCGAAACGGCGGGTCATGACCCGACGGGCGGGCGGAGGTCTCCGTACGCGATCAGCAGGGAAGTGTACGGACGATTGTGGCCGGATTCGGCCAGCACGTCGGATTGAGAGCTACCGCGCCGGCTCTGGAGCGGCCCTGTCGAATTGTCGTATATTCGACCGGCGGACGTTCACGAACAGGGGAAGGACGAGCATGAGTCACGTACTGGATCGCGATACGGCGGAAGCGCTGCAGGCGGAGGTCGAGCGCCGCAGGGCTGAGCTCGCCGAGCTGGAGGACAGACTCAGGAGCTGGACCGCCGGCTATGAGGCGACTCCGAAGCGTGATGACACGGACTTCACGACCGTTTCGGGCAGGCCGATCCGGCCGCTTTACACGCCGTTGGACACGCGGAACGACGATTACCTGCGCGACCTCGGTCTTCCAGGCGAGTATCCGTTTACGCGGGGTCCGTATCAGACGATGTACCGCACGCGCCTGTGGACGATGCGGCTGTTCTCGGGATTCGCGACGGCCGAGGAGACCAACGAGCGGTACAAGTTCCTGCTCGAAAGGGGTCAGACCGGGCTCTCGGTGGCGTTCGATTTTCCGACACTGATGGGCTACGACTCGGACGATCCGATGTCCGAGGGCGAGGTAGGAAAGTGCGGGGTGGCGATCTCCAGCCTCGCCGACATGGAGACCCTGTTCGACGGGATTCCCCTCGATCGTGTTTCCGTGTCGATGACGATCAACGGCCCGGCGATGATGCTGTATTGCTTCCTCCTCGTCACGGCCGAGAAGCAGGGGGTGTCGTTCGACAAAGTCCAGGGGACGATCCAGAACGACATCCTGAAGGAGTACATGGCGCAACACGCGTGGATCTATCCGCCCGTGCCGGCGCTGAGAATCATCGGCGACATCTTCGAATGGTCCGCAGAGCACGCCCCCCGCTTCAACACGATCTCGATCAGCGGCTATCACATCCGGGAGGCTGGCGCGACTGCGGGCCAGGAACTCGCGTACACGCTGAAGAACGGGTTCACGTACGTGGAGCACGGCATCGAGCGCGGGCTCGACGTGGACGAGTTCGCGCCGCGTCTCTCCTTCTTCTGGGACGTGCACAACGACTTCTTCGAGGAGATCGCTAAATTCCGCGCGGGACGGCGGATCTGGGCCCGTCACATGCGTGACATCTATGGAGCGAAGCGGCCGGAGAGCTGGAGACTGCGCACGCATGCGCAGACGGCCGGCGTGACGCTGACCGCCCAGCAACCGTACAACAACGTTGCGCGCATCGCGTACCAGGGGATGGCGGCCGTCCTGGGCGGTACGCAGTCGTTGCACACGAACGCGCTCGACGAGACCCTGGCGCTGCCGACGGAGCATGCCGTCCGCATCGCCCTGCGAACGCAGCAGATTCTTGCGTACGAGACAGGGGTGGCGAACACGATCGACCCGCTCGCCGGCTCATACTTCATCGAGAACCTGACCGACGAGCTGGAGGAAGAGGCCGAGCGGATTTTCGCGGAGATCGATGACCTCGGCGGAGTTGTCGCGGGGATCGAGGGCGGGTACTTCCAGGGCCGGATCGCCAGCTCTGCCCACCGGTTCCAGGCTGAGCTCGAGTCCGGGCACCGCCTGATCGTGGGAGTCAACGTATTCGAGGAGGCCGACGAAGATCACGGCCTGGAAATCCTGCGGATCGATGAGTCGGCCGGACAGACACAGCGCCGTCGCCTGGCGCAGCTGCGCGAAGAGCGCGACGCAGAACGGGTCCGCGGGACCCTGGAGGCGCTCACCGCGGCCGCGAAGCAGGACGGCAACCTGCTTCCGCCGATGCTGGAGGCGGTCCGGGCCTATGCCACGCTCGGCGAGCTCCGGCAGTCACTGGAGGATGTGTACGGACGTTTCAAGGAGCCCGTGTCGTTCTGAGTCCCGGCCAACCATCAACCAGAGCATTCCCATGAGTGAGAAGAAGATCCGGGTCCTCGTCGCGAAGCCAGGCCTGGACGGGCACGATCGCGGAGCGAAGGTGATCGCCGCGGCCCTGCGCGACGCGGGCATGGAGGTGATCTACACCGGCCTGCACCAGACTCCCGACAAGATCGCGGCGACCGCGTTGCAGGAGGACGTGGACGTGGTTGCCCTGTCCATCCTGTCCGGGGCGCACATGACCCTGTTTCCCAGGGTGCAGTCGCTCCTCGCCGAGAACGGAATGGACGACGTGCTCGTCACCGGCGGTGGAATCATCCCGGCGGAGGACATCGACGCATTGCGCGAGATGGGGATCGGGCAGCTGTTTGGCCCGGGCACGCCCACCGCGGATGCGGTCGAGTACATCCGCTCGTGGTACGATGACAGCGGTCGGAGCAGGGAGGACTGATGCCCGCGACCGCGTCACGGATGCGGCTGGCCGTCGATGAACTCCGCCCGCTCGAGGAGCGGTTGCGCCTGGGAGGCGGTCCGGTGCGGATCGAGAAGCAGCATTCGCAGGGCAAGCTCACGGCGCGCGAGAGGATCGAGCGCCTGATCGATCCCGGCGGAGGCTTCCTGGAAATCGGGCTCCTCGTCGCATGGGACCAGTACGACGGGCAGGCGCCAGCTGCCGGCGTCGTCACGGGGATCGGCGAGGTCTCGGGCAGGGTCGTGGTGATCGTGGCGAACGACGCCACGGTCAAGGCAGGGAGCTGGTGGCCCGAGACGATTACCAAGATGCTGCGCGCGCAGGAGATCGCGATGCGCAGCCGGGTTCCGATCCTCTACCTGGTCGATTCGGCAGGTGTGAACCTTCCGTACCAGGGAGGTGTGTTTCCGGGCAAGTACGGCGCGAGCCGGATCTTCTATTACAATTCGATCATGCGGCACTACCTGGATGTGCCGCAGCTCTCGGCCGTGATGGGTCCGTGTATCGCCGGCGGCGCCTATCTCCCGGCCCTGTCTGACTCGATCGTGATGGTCGACGGCACGAGCTTCATGGGGCTCGGTGGACCTAACCTGGTGAAGGGTGCGATCGGCCAGGAGGTGGATGCCGAAGAGCTGGGAGGGGCACGGACGCACAACGTGATCAGCGGTGTTGCGCACTACGAGGTCGCCGACGACCTGGAATGCATCGACAAGCTGCGGGACCTGGTCGCTGACCTGCCGCGACCGAAATTGCTGCCTCCGACCGACGAGCCCCTGGAGCCCGGTCGCTCGGCCGATGAAGTGTATGACATGATGCCCGCCGACCATCGGCAGCCATATGACGTCCGGGCACTCCTCGACACGTTTCTCGACGAGGGGAAATTCGATGAGTTCCAGGCCGGCTTCGCCCCGGAAATGCTGACGGCGGCGGCACGCCTGAGAGGTCGACGTGTCGGCGTGATCGCGAACCGGCGGGGAATGTTCAAGGACACGGCGGGCGGGCCGCCGAAGTTTGGCGGCATCGTGTACGCGGACAGCGCGGAGAAGGTCGCCTACTTCATGGATATGTGCGACCGCCAGAAAATGCCGTTGCTGTTCGTGCAGGACGTGAGCGGCTTCATGGTCGGAATGGAAGCGGAGCACTCGGGAATCATCCGGGCGGGAGCGCGGATGGTGGAGTCGATGGCCGTCGCCCGCGTTCCGAAGATCGTGCTGACGACCAATCACGCGAGTGGCGCCGGATACTACGCAATGGCCGGGCAGGGTTTCGATCCGGATTTCATCTTCACCTGGCCTACCGGGCGCATGGGCGTGATGGAGGGTGAGTCGGCAGTGCGGGCGATCTTCGGGCGAAAAATGGACCAGGCGGCGGAAGCCGGGCAGGATCTCGATTCGGAAACAGTCGACGCGATCGAGCACACTCGCGCCGAGTACGAAAAGCAGCTCGACGCGACGTACGCGGCGGCCCGTGGATTCGTAGACGCGATCATCGTTCCCGAAGAGACGCGTGACGTACTCGACCTGGCCTTGCGCTGCTCGCTCGAGAACCCGGCGCCGCATGTCGGGACGTTTACCCTGAGAGACGACGCGTGAACGGGCGCGGCGACTCACGAAGGTCCAGGAGAGGCCGATGAGCGAACGCATCGTGCGTGTGGCCTCGGGCCAGGGCTTCTGGGGAGATTGGCAGGAAGCCCCGAAGCTCCAGGTCCGGACCGGTGAGATCGACTACCTGATGCTCGACTACCTGGCCGAGATCACGATGTCGATCCTGCAGAAACAGAGGGAGCGGGATCCCTCGGCGGGCTATGCGCGGGACTTCGTGCCGCTGATCGCGGGACTCAGTCCAGAGCTGCTGGGCCGTGGCATCCGGGTCGTGAGCAACGCCGGCGGGGTGAATCCGCAAGGATGCCGCCGGGCCCTGTTCGAGGCCCTGGAATCGGTCCCGACCTCGCGTCCGCTCCGGGTGGCGGTCGTGTCAGGCGACGATCTCATGGATCGGCTCGATTCGCTGCTCGAAGAGGGCAACGAGCTGCTGAACATGGAGACCGGCGAGCCGCTGTCAGCCGTTCGCGACCGGGTACAGAGTGCCAACGCCTACATCGGGGCCGGCCCGATCGTCGAGGCGCTGCGCATGGACGCCGACGTGGTGATCACCGGTCGATCGACCGACACGGCACTCACATACGCGCCGCTGATCCACGAGCACGGGTGGGCGGCGAACGACTGGGACCGGATCGCGGCAGGCGTCGTGGCCGGGCACATCAACGAGTGCGGTGCACAGGCCACCGGCGGGAACACGCTGTTCGACTGGCGGGGCGTGGATCTGGCGGCTCCCGGCTACCCGATCATCGAGATGGCCGCAGACGGCTCGTTCGTCGTCACGAAGCATGCGGAACTCGGAGGCAGGGTGACGTGGGCTACGGTCACCGAACAGCTCGTGTACGAAATGGGCGACCCTGTCGAGTACATCACGCCCGACTGCATCGCGGACTTCTCGACCATCCAGTTGCGTGACCTGGGCGAGGATCGCGTCGCGATCTCCGGTGTCCGGGGCCGCGAGAGAACCGGGATGCTCAAGGTGTCCATCGCCTACAGGGACGGGTGGAAGGCGACCGGCAGCCTCGTGTATGCGGCCCCGGATGCGCTCGACAAGGCGATCCGGGCAGATGAGATCCTCCGTGCGCGTCTCAAGCGCCTCGGACTGGAGTTTGATGAGATTCGTACGGAGTACGTTGGTGCCGGAGCCTGCTCCGGCCGTTCCCCGGAGATGCTGCCGGAAGCCGTTCGACAGGGTCTGCCCGAGGTGGAGTTGCGTGTCGGAGTCCGCTCCGCCGATCGAGCGGCCGTCGATCGATTCACGCGTGAGCTGGCACCCCTGATCCTCGCGGGTCCACCGTCGGTCACCGGATTCGCGGCGGGCCGACCTCGCGTGCAGGAGATCATGGCCTACTGGCCGGCACTGATCGACCGGGATGCGGTTGAACGAAACCTCGAGGTAGAGGTGAGCCACGCATGAGAGTTCGACTGGCACGAATCGCGATCGCGAGATCGGGAGACAAGGGTAACGCGGCGAACGTGGGCGTCATCGCCCTGATCGAGGAGGCCTGGCCGATCCTCGTGCGCGAGGTGACCGAGGCCCGGGTCAGGGAGCACTTCGCGGCCGTGTGCCGGGGGCGGGTTGACCGCTTCGAGCTCCCGAACCTGGGGGCCCTGAACTTCCTGCTTCATGAGTCTCTCGGCGGAGGCGGAACGGTGTCGCTGATGCTGGATGCACAGGGGAAGACGTTTGCGGCGTCGCTGCTCGAGCTCGAGATCGAGGCCCCGGAAGAGGTCGTCTCGCTGTGCGACCGGGTCCGAGCCGGCGAGATTCCCGGTCGAGGAACCGGGAGCCCGGAATCACGCTGAACCGGGAAACCCTCGGGAGGCACGCGTGCAGGAGCTCATACGAAACGAAGTCGACGGCAAGTCCGGGATCGCACGGATCATCCTGAATCGCCCCGAGCGCCGGAACGCGCTCAGCGCCCGGATGGTGGCGGAGTTGATGGATTCGCTGGCGTTGGCGGACGCGGACGATCGGATCCGGGTCGTGGCGCTCTCGGGCGCGGGACCCGACTTCTGTGCCGGGGCCGATCTGGAAGAGATCCGGGAGGCGGTCGAGCAGGGTGTGCTGGCGAGCCTGGTAGACGCGGAGTCCCTCGGAGAGCTGTTCCTGCTTCTGCGACGCATGGACACGCCCGTCGTCGCCGTCGTGCATGGAAAGGCCCTCGCCGGAGGCTGCGGATTGGCCACGGCTTGCGACATGGTGCTGGCAGCGGCGGACGCACGGTTCGGCTATCCGGAGGTGCGGCTCGGGTTCGTTCCGGCGATGGTGATGGCGATTCTCCGCCGCTCCGTGGGCGAAAAACGTGCATTCGAGCTCATCGCACTCGGAGACCTGATCGAGGCGGATACCGCGGAGGCGATCGGCCTGGTGAACCGGGTATTCCCGACCGACCGGTTCGAGGCGGACGTGGACGAGTTCCTGCGGGAGCTCTCGTCTCGCAGCGCATCGGCCGTCAGTCTCGGTAAGCGCTTGCTGTACCAGATCGATGGCGCGAGCTTCGAGGCTGCGATCCGGGCGGGAGCGCAGGTGAACGCCCTGGCCCGACTCACGGACGATTGCCAGGAGGGGATCAGCGCGTTCCTCGACCGTCGGGGAACGTGACCAGGCAGCGATAGCGAACCGGTGGCCAGGTCCGGATCAGGACCGGCCGCCCCAGACAGGATTCGAACCATGCAGGGCGAGGCGAGAACAACGGAAATTACCGCTGGTCGGGGACTCGATGGCACTGCTGTGATATTGCTGGTGGTGACGATCGTGCTCGGACTGGCCGGGGCACGCCTGCTGATGCTGGGTGGGCGCAGTGCGATCACGGGGGGGATTCTGCTCCTGATCGGGGCGCTCGCCACGGAGGCGGTCGCCTTCGGTGGCCGGGCCTGGGGTCCGGACGTGGAGGGATCCCTGGACTTGAGCACTCGACTCGGGCTCGGAGTACTCGGGGGAATCCTGGCCGGGCTGTTTCACGCCATCCTGACCCTGCTGGCCGGCTGGACAGGTCTCGCCGCGCTGCTCGGATCCGGTGTTGATGTGCAACTCTCGGCGGCCGACTGGGGTTTCCGCCTGCTGCACGGTGTCGCGTGGGGGGGTCTGCTCGGACTCGTCTGGCGCCTGATCCCGGGCGCGGATTTCGTGGGCAAGGGACTCGGGTTCAGCCTGGTGGTCAGCGCCTACGTGCTGCTGATCCGGTTCCCGTTCTTCGCGGGTGTGGGGTTCCTCGGGATCGAGCTCGGGTTATTCACTTCGATCCTGGTGCTGCTCGGCAACGCGCTGGCCGCCGTGCTGGCTGCGGGCGTGATCGCGTGGGGAGCGCGGAGCCCGGACCGACCCGTCAGTCAGCCTCTCGTTCGCTGAACGGCCCCGGCGGCTCACAGATCGCGATGGCTGACAGGGACTACCGGTACTGGCTCCGATTCCAGGTTGGATTGGCCGTGGTCGGGATCATCGCCTGGCTGGCTGGAGTCGCGTTCGACAATTCGTTTCTGTCAGGTGTCGGCACGGGAGTGATGGTGTCGGCTCTCGCGATCCGCTTCCTGCGCGGACGAAGACCCGGAGAGCCGACGGGCGGCGACGGCGCCTGACGCTCTTCCGGGACACGTGTCAGAGGGTGTTGCCTAAAACGGCGCGTTGCAGCCGTCGAGGCAGCCCCTGTACAGATGGATGCAGGGCTCGTCGTTACCCAGGGGCGCCGCACCGGCCTGGCACAGCACGCTGATCGTCTCGCAGTAAATCCTGCACAGTTTGCCGGCGGCCTGGGCCGCCGACGCCTCGGTCGGTACCGGGGGCAGCGCAGCGAACAGCAGCGCCACTCCGGTCAGCAGACGGATTCTCATCGGATCTCCTTTCTGGAATTCACAGATACTTGCTCACGTTGCACCCGGCGAGGCAGCCGATCATATACAGGCTGCACCGCCAGTTCTCGATATCCTCGCAATTCTCGGCGGCCTTCTCGCCGCAGTAGTCCGAGCAGCTCACCTTTGCCGTCTCTGCCAGCGCTTCCGGCGGAGTGACGCCGATTACGAGACCGGCGAGTGTCAATGCGGCGAGCGCCGCGGTCAGTCGTCTTCGCATGAAATCCTCCCGTTGGGGGAATGGAATGGAGCCGCCCGTTCCGTCGCCTCGTGCGGCATCTCAAGGGCCCGCGTGCGTGCCGCGGGCCAGGGGCGCCGTCAGCAGAGTCCAGGCATCCTCCGCATTGAGCACTCCCTCACGTCGATCCAGCATCCGGCCGTCGATTCCGACCGTGAACGCGGTCGGAACGACACGGATTCGCAATGCGGACAGAAATCCGGCCGTGTCCAGCGGCTGGAGGGTGGTCATCCCCGGGAGCTCCCGCGCGGTCCAGGCAGCTGCATCCGGGTCAGTTCCGACAGATACGGCGATCAACCTGGAATCGGGGGCACGTCCAAGCGCCTCTCTCCAGGCCGGCGTCGATCTCTCGCACGCTGGGCAGGTCGTGAGGAAGACGAGCAGCGTGGCAGGGGCCAGGCCGGCGAGGGTCAGGGTGTCGCCGGTCGAGAGATCCCGCAGTTGAATCCCGGCCGGTACCTGCTCGCCGGGATCGACGATACGTCTCTCACGGAGTGCAGGAATGACTCGATCGCGAGCGACGAGTCCGAACGCGATCGCGAGGGCGATCACGGTCAATCCGTTCAACATCCATTCCATCGATCGTCGTCCCGAACCCATGGTGTTCCTCCTCGATTCCCGTGTCGCCGGCGCGTTTCGACGGTCGGTCCCGCCGGTCAACAGGTGCTCAACCGGGAGTCGCTTCAAGACGGGATGATCGGTCAGTGACGTGCTCGTCGATTGTGATGCCGTGAACAGTGTCGACTCGAAGAACAGCGAAGGCCTCACAGTGGACGAAGCGCTGCAGCGGCACTTCGGCCACGACAGTTTCCGTCCGGGCCAGGCAGCGATCGTCGCGGCGATTCTGGCGGGTCGAGACGTGCTCGGGGTGCGCACTACGGGCTCTGGAAAATCGCTTTGCTTCCAGCTTCCGGCCGTCATGTCGTCGGGCCCGACCATCGTGGTCTCACCGCTCATCGCTCTGATGCGGGACCAGGTCGAGGGTCTCCGTCGCCGGGGCATTGATGCCGCCGCTCTCAATTCGGCCACCGACCGTTCTGCCCGGTCGGATCTGCTCCAGCGTCTCGGGACGAGACCGCCGCGCCTGGTGTACCTGTCGCCGGAGTCGCTCGCGACTCGGCGTGTGCGTTCCCTGTCGGCGGAGCTGCATCCTGCGCGCGTCGTGGTCGATGAGGCGCACTGTATCAGCGATTGGGGACACGACTTCCGGCCGGAATACCGGAAGATCCTCCCGTGGCTCGAATCGGTGGGGAGGCCTCCAGTGGCGGCGTTCACGGCGACCGCGACTCCCGGGACGCGGCGCGACATCGAGGCCTGTCTTGGACTGCGCGATCCGGTCCGGTTCGTATCCTCCATCGACCGTCCCAATCTCCGTTGGGAGGTACAGCTGTCCGGGGAACCCGGCTTCGCCCTGTGGGCCATTGAAACGGCCGTGGTTCAGGCTCTCCTGGAGGGGGAGGGAGCATCGGCGCTGATCTACCTGCTGTCCCGTTCCGGCACCGTTCAACTGGCCCACGCCCTCCGGTGCCGCGGAGCACCGGCGGTGGCGTACCATGCGGGCATGGATTCCTCCACACGGTCGCGTCTCCAGGACGACTTCGCCCGGGGGAACCATCGGGTGATGTGCGCGACAAGCGCCTTCGGCATGGGTGTCGATCATCCCACCATTCGCCTCGTGTGCCATCTCGGGATGCCGGCGGCACTCGAGGCGTACGTCCAGGAGGCCGGTCGAGCGGGACGGGACGGGAATCCGGCGCGGTGCCTCCTGCTGCCGCTTCCGGGCGATGCACGTCTTCACCGGTCACGAATCCGGTCGCGGCGGAATGTCGGTCGCAGGCCCACGTCCGAACAGCGAGCGTCCGGCCATCGAATCGCGACGCTGGCGCACCGACGACTCCGGGCGATGCGATCGTATGTGCAGGCACGGGGGTGCCGCCGCACCGCCATCGCCCGATATTTCGGTGAGCCTGACCCGGTGTGTATGGGCTGCGACCGGTGCGGACCCGGCGGGTGAGACTCAGATTGCGGTCGCTCCGGGCAACCCGGAAGGGGTTCCCGATGGTCGGAAATTGCGACGCCGCCGTGTGACGCGGCCCGAACTCGTTGAACAGGATG
>CBDUVN010000040.1:0-15873 GCA_965370685.1 uncultured bacterium
TCTCCCAGTCGAAGTCGAACCGGGCCCGGGAGAGAGCGTCGTCCCGGTCTCGTGCGCCCCGGCGGCCGCGGGCAACATCGGCCGCGTGAGCCGCGATCCGGTAGGCGATCAGACCCTGTTTCACGTCCTCCGGGTTCGGCAGGCTCAGGTGCTCCTTCGGCGTCACGTAGCACAGCATGTCGGTGCCATGCCACCCGACGATCGCCGCTCCGATGGCGGACGTGATGTGGTCGTAGCCCGGTGCGATGTCGGTGACCAGGGGGCCGAGAGTATAGAACGGGGCGCCGTGGCAGATTTCCTTCTGTTTGCGGACGTTCATTTCGAGCTGGTCGAGCGGGATGTGTCCGGGACCCTCGATCATCACCTGTACGCCCCGCTCCCAGGCTCGCAGGGTCAGCTCACCCAGTGTCTCGAGTTCCGCGAACTGTGCTGCGTCGGAGGCGTCGGCCAGGCTCCCGGGCCGGAGTCCGTCGCCCAGGCTCAGCGTGACGTCGTAAGCGGCCGCAATATCGAGGATGTCGTCGTACCGTTCGTACAGCGGGTTCTGCCGCCGGTGGTGGACCATCCACTGCGCGAGCAGTCCGCCGCCCCGACTGACGATTCCCGTGACGCGGTGCTGCACGAGCGGCAGATGCTCCAGCAGTACGCCGCAGTGTACCGTCATGTAATCCACGCCCTGACGGGCCTGGTGCTCGATCGCCTCGAGCAGGTCGTCCGCCGTGAGGGAAGGGACGTCGCAGTCGGCGATCGACTGGTAGATCGGCACGGTCCCGATCGGTACCGTGCTGGCCGCGAGAATCGCCTCCCTCGTCTGGTCGATCTTTGCGCCGGTGCTGAGGTCCATCACCGTATCCGCACCCCACCGGACGGCCAGCTCCAACTTTTCAACCTCTTCTGCGAGGCTGGATGTCGTCGGGGAGTTCCCGATGTTGGCGTTGATCTTCACTCGCGCGACGGCACCGATGCCCATCGGATCGAGCCGTCCGGCCAGGTGATGCCGGTTGGCCGGGATGATCAGCCGGCCCGCGGCGATCTCCGCGCGAACCGTCTCGGTATCGAGTTCCTCGCGCTCGGCGACCCGCATCATCTGAGGCGTGATCTCACCGGCCGTGGCGAACTGAAATTGTGTGGAGTGCTGTCCCATCGTTCCTCCCTTCGCTGGCATTACCCAGATCAGGTTCCAAGGGTATGATCTCAGCCCGCCGCGGTCCGCGGCCGGCACCCCTGTCAGTACTTCGGATTGTGTGTGCGGCTCAGACTATCGCTACGCACCGTCCGGCTTCAGTAGACGGTCCTGGAAGTCAACGGCCTCGGAGATCCGGTTGACTTCGGAATCGATACCGGAAACCTGCTGTTCGAGCAAGGCGATGCGCTCCTTCATGATCGACACCTCGGCCGGCGCGACGCCCGAACGAGTGATCGCGATCGCCTCGGCGATCGGCTTGATCGCGAACCGGAGTGCGATCAGGCTAACCGGGATGAGAACTGTGAGCGTTCCCATGAAAATTGCGACGATCGGAACGATATCAATCGGTGGCACCTGCATGTCAGTTCCCCTCGGTTTCGCGGAGCCGGTCCAGGTTTCGCGTCATTTCCTCGGTCGGCACATCACACATCGGGCACATCGATCCCGTGCACGACTCGCCCAGTTCGAGGCAGATGATCTCGTCCTCTGGCTCCCCCGTAACGGGATTCGTGCGAGCGCCCGGATTCACGACGATCTCCACCTGCCGGTCACACGCCGAGCAATAGGCAAGGTGCTTGTCCATCAGCTCTCCTTCCTGCCAAGACATCCCCGGATCCGGATCAGTCGCGCGTTGCGTCACACGAGGCCGAGTCAGAGGAGCACGTCCCGCCGCAGTCCCCGCCGCACCCGCGGTGCGAGCCGGGCCGGAAGATCCCGAACGCCACGAACAGCGCGGCGAGTCCCAGTATGCCTAGAGCGGTCTCCAAGGTCCAGTCGCCTCCTGCGGGCTCAGGTACTGAACAACCCCGCGAACCCCATGAACGCGAGGGACAGACTGCCGGCGATGATCAGCACGAGGCCCATGTTCCGAGCCACCGCGGGAATACTGGACAGCTCCGAGGACTCGCGGATCGAAGCCATCAGCACGAGGGCGAGCGTGAGGCCGAGCCCGGCGCCGATCGCGAAGGACAGTCCTTCGAGAAAGTCGTACCCCCGGTTCGTCTGGAAGATGGCGAATCCGAGGATCGCGCAGTTCGTGGTGATCAGCGGCAGGAAGATGCCGAGCTCCCGGAACAGGGTCGGGCTGATCTTCTTGATCGCCATTTCCACGATCTGTACCAGCGAGGCGATCACGACGATGAACGAGATGACTCGCAGGTACGGGGCGTGGGGCAGGATATACGTGTTCAGCAGCCAGGCGCAGATCGAGGTGATCACCAGCACGAAGATGTTGGCCAGTCCCATCCGCAGTGCCGTGCCGACCCGGGCGGACACGCCCATGAACGGGCAGAGACCGAGGAACAGGCTCAGCGTGAAATTGCTGATCAGCATCGCCGAGATCAGGATCCAGAACAGTTCGCCCATCACGCCGCCTCCTCTCGCGACGGAGTCGCGACACCGTGTGGCCACTGGCGGACCCGAACTACCACTGATTTCCGTTCCTCCCACCAGCCGAAGGCGAGGAGGATGAACCCGAGCGTGAGGAAACCGCCCGGCGGAAGGATGAAGATCACCCAGGGCTCGAACCCGTCGCCGAACAGGCTGATGCCGAGGATCGAGCCGTTGCCGAGGATCTCCCGGAACGTGCCCATCATCAGCAACGCGATCATGAATCCAGTACCGGTGCCGACCGCGTCGAGCAGCGACCGGCCGATCGGCCGTTTCGAGGCAAACGCCTCCTGCCGGCCGAGGATCATGCAGTTCACGACGATCAGTGCGATGAACGCCCCGAGCTCCTTGTGGATCAGCGGTACCAGGGCAGCGAGCACCAGGTCGGCGATCGTCACGAACGTGGCGATGATCAGGATATAGGCGGAGATCCGCACCTCGTGCGGAATCACCTTCTTGAACGTCGAAACGAGCAGGCTCGATCCGACCAGCACGAAGAAGGTCGCGATTCCCATCGCGAGGGAGTTCGCCACGGTATTCGTCACGGCGAGCGCCGGGCACAAGCCCAGGAGCTGGACGAGCACCGGGTTCTCCTTCCAGATCCCGCGGATCAGGTCCTGCTGCGGCGTCGTTGCTTTCATGATCCGTCCCCGCGCGTCGCGAGCGCCTCGGTTGCGGAAGCCGCCGTTCCGGTGGTCGCTTCCACGGCGGCGGCCCCGAGCACCGGATCGAGCGCCTCGATCCGGTGGTTGATGATCCCGATTACCGTGCGCGAAGAGATCGTCGCGCCGGTTATCATGTCCACTTCGTTATCACTTCCGGTGCCGCGCCCGGGTTTCACGCCCTTGAGTGGTGCGGCGGCCTGCCTGAACCCCGCCACGAACGCCGTGTCCTTGAAAATCTTGTCACCCAGACCGGGCGTCTCCTTGCTCTCGAGCACTTTCATCGCGAGCACCCGGTCGGTATCGGGGTCGTAGCCGAAGATGACGAGAATGTAGTCCTGGAAGCCCGGCTCCTGGCCCGTGATCGCGTAGCCGATCGGCTTTCCTTCCGCGTCGAAGCCGAGGTGGACCTTCTCCGCCGTGATCGTGTCAGCGCCGGCGGCCGGGGTCTCGGACAGTGCTCCATCGACCACGTAGTAGGTCCGGACGGTCTCGGGACTGTCCAGGACGACCTGGATCGCCTCGCGCAGGATCTTTGCCCTGTACGCCATGATCCGGGGGTTCGCCCAGCCGAATACCAGTACGATCACGAGGCCCGCGAGGGCGCCGGCAGAGGCCAGCGTTACGATCAGGCGAGTGGAAGATGTCGCCGGTCGTTCCGGTGCCTGCGGCGGTCCGTCCGGCGGTCCACCAGGCGGTCCACCAGGCGGCCCGCCCGGCACGGGTTCCGTTCCGGGGTCGGGCGAGACCTGAGGAAGCTCCTTCACGCGGCCGCCTCCTCTCTCTTCCGTTGGTGTCCGAACACGCGCGGCTGAGTCGCCCGGTTGATGAACGGAACCATCGCGTTCATCAGCAGGATCGCGTACATGACGCCCTCGGGCAGGCCTCCCCATACCCGGATGAGCACGACGAGAAGGCCGATTCCGATCCCGTAGATCCAGGCCCCGCGCTGCGTGACGGGCGACGTGACCAGGTCGGTCGCCATGTACACCGCGCCCAGCATCAACCCGCCGGAGAACAGCATGAACATCGGACTGGTGAAGCGCGAGCCGTCGATCAGGAACAGCAGGCCCGAGAATACTGCGACCGTGAGCAGGATCGACGTCGGGATCCGCCAGTCGAGGTAGTTCTTGACGGCCAGGAAGATGCCGAGGGCGAGGATCAGCAATGCAGACGTTTCACCGAGCGAACCGCCCGTGCGTCCGATCAGCAGGTCCATTACTTCCGTTCCGGTTCCTTCGAATTTCCAGGCCCCGAGTGGCGTGGCGGCGGTCACGAGGTCCACTGTCTTCGGCGACATCAGCGGCAAGGCGAAATTGTCGCCCCGCAGAGCCCACCAGGAGGCCTGCTCCGCCGGCCAGGTCGTGATCGCGATCGGGAATGCGGCCTGCAGGAACGCCCGCCCGAGCAACGCCGGGTTGAATACGTTCTGCCCCAGTCCGCCGAAGATCAGCTTCCCGAATCCGATCCCGAACGCCCCGCCGACGAACGCCATCCACATCGGGAAACCGGGCGGGAGGATCAAACCGAGGAGGATGCCTGTGATCATCGCCGAGCCATCCCCCAGGGCGCCACGTTGTCCGAAGATCCGTTCCGTGATCACAGCCCCGGCGGTCGCGGCCCCGATCACCAGCAGCGCGCTCGGACCGAACCAGTACACGGCTGCGGCGACGAGGGGAACCAGCGTGGCGGTCACCGTCCACATGATGCGCGGCGTGGAGTGCGGCGAGTGAACATGTGGTGACGCGGCGATGCGCAGGAGGATCTCCTCCTCGTGCGCGGAGCCGGGACCGGAAACCGATGCGCTCACGCGGCTGCCTCCCGCGCCTTCCGGCGTCCCAGCATGTTCTTGCCCAGCGCGAACATCTGCGACAGCGGAATGTGCGACGGACATACGTAGGAGCAGGCGCCGCACAGCATGCAGTCCATCAGGTGCGACGTCTCCATCTCTTCGTACCGTCCGGCCTGGGCCAGCGACCCGAGCAGCGACGGGTTGAGGAACACGGGACACGACTCGAGACAGCGGCCGCAGTGGATGCAGGGATGCACGGTCAGCGGCTGGGCCTCGGCCTCCGTCAGCACCACGACGCCGGTGGTCCCCTTGATCAGCGGCGTGTCGAGGTCAGGCGTTGCCGCCCCCATCATCGGGCCGCCGAAGATGATCTGCGATGCGTCGTCGGTCAGGCCGTCACAGAACTCCAGCACATCGCGCAGCTTTGTTCCCACCGGGACCAGGAGGTTCGACGGTCGCCGGACTCCCGGGCCGGTCACGGTCACGACCCGCTCGATCAACGGCTGTCCCGTGTCGAAGATCTCGGCGATGCAGGCGATCGATCCGACGTTCTGCACCACCACCCCGACGTTCATCGGGAGCTTCCCCGAGGGTACCTCGCGTCCGGTCACCACCTCGATCAACATCTTCTCCGCGCCCTGCGGGTACTTCACGGTCAGGGGAAGAACCGTGACGTCGAGGTCATCGGGCAGCGTAGCGCGAAGCCGCTCGATCGCATCGGGCTTGTTCTTCTCGACGCCGATGATCGCCCGCTCCACCCCGAGCGCCTTCATCATGATCCGAATCCCGAACTGCACCCGCTCCGGAAACTCGACCATCGTCCGGTGGTCGGTCGTCAGGTACGGCTCGCACTCGGCCCCGTTCACGATCAGCGTGTGGACCGGCATGTCCTTCGGCGGCAGGAGCTTCACGTGCGTCGGGAAGGCGGCGCCACCGAGACCCACGACGCCCGCTTTCTGCACCTCCTTCACCACCTGCGCCGGGTCCAGACCTTCCCATCGGGCCACGACCCGGGGGCGTGGGAGCTGGGGAGACCACCGGTCGACCTCGATCACGACGCTTTCCGCCATGCTGCCGTCGGGATGAGGCCACAGGGTGACGTCTCTGACCGTGCCGGCGGCCGATGTGTGGATCGGAACCGAAATGAATCCGTCGGCCTCCCCCACCTTGTCCGCCCGCTCGACACGGTCTCCCCGCTTGACGAGCGGAATCGCCGGACGTCCCGCGTGCTGGCGCATTGGCAGGACGATCTCATCCGGGAACGGCATCCGCCGGATCTTGATCGATTCGGTGTACGACTTGCGTTCCGGCGGATGCACTCCGTGCCGGAAGGTGTCGGAGCGGAACAGTTCGCTGAACATCGTCTCCCCGTCAGCCGTCGCCGCGAGTCACGCGGGACTCAATTGAACGGCTTCGCGCGCTCAATCCACTTCTCCAGGTTCTTCTCCTTCGGATTGAGGGGCGTTCCCGGGTGAATGATCTCGGCCGTGCACCGCTCGGCGGCCTGGACGATCTCTGCGAAAGTCCCGGCCCTGGCGTCCTTGATGTACGCCTGCTTGGCATCGTTGTATGCGAACAATTTCTTGTTGATGTTGATGCACTCGTCGCACGAGGTGCAGCGAGCAGTCTCGATGTACGGCTCCATGACGAGGTCGTCATCGTCGTCCGCTTCCGCCGTCTCGACGGCCGGTTCGACCTCGACAGGGGCTTCTTCCACATCGGTAACGGGCTGTACGACCGCAGGTGCTGGAGCTGCAACGGTTGCTGTCGCGGCGCCATCGCCGATCATGCTCGCGGCCCCGGCGATCGAATCGGCGGTCACCGGCTGGAGTCCGGGTTCGGTGCGGGCGCGGCCGAGCAGCTCGGACACCGTCAGCTTGCCATTCCCGGAACGCAGGAGCCCCTCGGCCAGACGCCGTGCTACCAGCGGCGGCACGCTCGTCTTCAACTCGATGATCGTCTGCTCGTACTCCGCCCGGATTTCTGCGACCCGCGCGTCGAACTGCTCCTCGAGATCGGTCGCGATCGACTCTCTGACGGACGCCGGGACCTGCAGACCGGCCAGCTCCTTGAGCTGCGCCCAGAACAGCAGTCGGTCTTCGGCCAGGGCCACGATCTCGATCGAGCACGCCAGCCGGTTGAGTTTCCGGCCTTCATTGATCGTCCAGATGAACGGAGTCTTCCCGACTCGCTCGTCCTCCGACATCGCCACGAATTCGTGGAACAGGACCTGGGCGTCATCATCCCAGTCATCCCGCTGGATCGGGCGGAAGTGCTTCTTGAACCGTCCCTCCGTCGCGGCCCAGTCCGCCGTCGTGACCGGCAGCTCGAATGTCTGTTCTTTGCCGTCGTCGTCCAGGTGCTCCAGGTCGTAGGTCGGCCAGTCGTCCTCGATCGACGGATTGCCGGACAGGTCCAGGCAGTCGGCGATCGTCGGGCCCGCATCCGGGTCGTAGATCAGGAAGGGGAACGCCCGGCTCTCGAGGGCGAATCTGGCTGCGTCCGGGGCCATGTCATCGGCGAGCCCGTGCTCCACCGGACACGGCGTGTAGAAGTTGAGCACGCTCGGGCGCGGCGACTGAAGCCCCCGGAGAACTCCGGCGATCAGGTGCGAGGCGGACGCCTGCGAGGTCTGCAGGACGAAGGCCCCACGATGCGCGATCGCGATCAGCGACAGCTCCTTGCGGACCTCCTCCTTGCCATGCTGTGCCTTTCCATATGCGGCCATGTCCGACACCTGGCCGGTAAAGCCGCTCGTGCACGCCTGTCCGCCCGTATTCGAGTAGACCTGGGTGTCGAGCACGACGACCCGGATCGGTTTCCCGGACGCGAGCAGGCGCGACAGGTTCTGGAAGCCGATGTCGAGCATCGCACCGTCGCCTCCGATCGCCGTGATCGGCGGGCAGAGATCAAATTCGGCGTCGGTGAACCCCTGCCAGTCCAGCATGGTGAGTTCAGGTTCGTGGGTCGCCGCGTCATACTCGTCCGATACCAGCAATTTCGCCCGACGGACGGCGCCGAACGCGTTCGCCATCTTGCGCATGTTGCCTTCGAACACCCCGATCGCCAGCGACGGGGCGTCCTGGAACAGGTGGTTGACCCACGGATACGGATACGGATTGTATGGGTAGGTCGAGCCCCACACGGACGAACAGCCCGTACTGTTGGTGATCCCCATGTTGGCACGTCCCTGACCGCTCGGGCCCTCGACGTACCGCCACCGCAGGTCTTCGAGCACCTTCATGGCCGACACCAGCCGCGCCAGCTCCTCGCGCTTCGCGGCGTCCAGCGGCACGGATGTCTCACCCTCGGCGGCAGCCGCGAGGTCGAGATCCGCATCGGCGGAGAGCAGCTCGCGGGCCTTGCGATCGAGGGCGCCGATCAGCTCATCCAGCTCGCCGACGAACCTCTCGACCCTCGGCTGCATCAGCGACTCAACAGCCGACACGATGAGATGGACCACGGTCTTTTCGCCGCACCCCATGCACGCACCGTCGCCGCCCGCCATCGTGCGGTAGTTCTCCTTCTTGAGCAGGAGAGATGGGAGGACCCCGATCCCTTCCTCGATGCTGCGGATGTTGATGAACCTGTCAGGAGTGTCGGGCAGGTTCTCCCACATGACCCAGTTCCGGCGCAGCTGGTCGAGCAGCTCGTCGGTCTGGTGGGCCGTGACCAGCGCGCCGTCCGCGCACACGTCGACGCAGATGTTACATCCCTTGCAGGCCTCCGGGTTCACCGTGATCGAGAGAAGTCCGCCGGCGCCTTTCTCCTTGCTTTCCTGCACATCAAAGAACGGCACGGTCTTGGCAAGCGGGAAGTCGGCCAGTACCGAATAGACTGCCGCGAACTCCTCATCCAGCGCCTTCTTTCGCTCCGCGTCCCACGGCAGCTTCTCGACCAGGTTCTTGTACGCCGTGGTGACGGTGTCGCCGAAGGTGGTGAACGGAACGGCCTTCAGGACCTTGCGCGCCTCGCGGGCCAGATTGCCCGACACCGACTGGATCCGATCGAGCGACGCTCCGTTCTGCGCCGTGCGGATGGCGGAGACGATGATGTCTTCCACAGAATTCACGACACCCGGGATCGCCGCGTCGGGACACTGTGTCCAGCACTGCGAGCAGCCCGTGCATTTCGAGGCGATGAAATCCGGTACCTCGAACCGGATGTCCGACATGTCGCGCACCGCGCTCGTGGCAGCCGGGATCGCGCTGATCGCGGCGAACGGATCGGCGATCACATCCTGATCGATGCCGCACAGCGAGCAGACCTGCTCCCAGAACCGGCCCTGGTTTCCGATTCCCGGCAGCTGGTTCGGGTGATCCATCTGGATCGGGATCGCACCCACCGCCGCCTCGGCCATCACTTCACTGCCGACGACCTTCTCCTCCGGGATCTCGACCTCGTACATTTCGTCGAACCCGCGGCGAATCACCCGGACGTTGTCTTCGACCACCCGCTCGCCGAGGTGTCCGAACTTCTTCTGGATCTGTTCCCGGATCCCCTCGAACAGCGTCTTCTCGTCCAGTCCCTCGCGCTCCATCACTGGAGACGCCCGGAAGAACGCCCCGAGGAACGCCGTTCCCTGCATCCGGTAGCGCAGCTCCGGGTCTGATGCCTCTTCCGACGCGATCTTGAACGCGTCGAGTCCGAACACGCGGATGTTCCGTTCCCGGATCAGCTGTCGGGCGGCCGGTGAGAAGGAGGCCCACAGCTCCTCGGGGCTCCGCTCGCTCTGGATCACGAACACGCCGTCCGGCTCCAGCCCGGCGAGCGGGTTCGAGTTGCCGAACACATTCGGGTCCGGCGACAGCACGACGTTCACGCTCTGCAGTTCGCCGTTCAGCCGCACGGGCTCGTGGGACAGGATTCCGTAAAACGTGGTGGGCTGCCCCTTCTTCTCGGAACCGTATTTGGGGTTCGCTTTCACGTGGTAGCCGCACAGCTCGTGAGATGTGAGCACCACGTTCTTGCCCGTCGTGATCGCGCCCCAGCCGCCCACCGAGTGAATGCGAAGCGTGATCGCATCCTTCGGGAGGAGGTTGATGTCACGTTCCGGAATCAACGCTTTCCCGGCGAGATCCGGATACGCGTCGAGCAGCTTCTCCTGCCATATCTCGAGCTTGGGCAGGTTCGTGCCCTCGCGTATGAAATCAATGCCGAGGTAGTAGAACCGCTGACCGGTGCCTTCCGGCAGCATGTTCTCGACCGACAGAACGAGGTCCGCGGGCTGGAGGTCCCGGCTCCCGAAACCGAACCCGGCCGAGTAGAACTCGGGCACCTCGTTGGCATCGATCGACGGAAGACCGGGGTGCGGGGCGCGTCCGCCGTTCGCCCGACCGGTCTCCACGGCCTTCGCCATCGCCGCGCGGATCTCCCTGAGCAGCGGGTTGTCTACGGCCAGGGGCTGGTCCGTGCGCTCGAGCACGGTCACGCCCTTCTTGCCGCGCAGCAGCTCGGTGATCCGATCTGCGGGGAAGGGGCGGAACATCGTCACATCCAGCACGCCGACCTTGAGTCCCCGCTCGTCGCGCAGGTAATCGGCCACGGCCTCGGCGTTGGAGACGAGGGACCCCTGGCCGACCAGCACCCAATCGGCGTCGTCCAGCCGATAGCCGGTGGCGCGCTCATACTTCCGGCCCGTGAGTTCCTCGAACTCGCGCATCGCCTGGTCCGTCAGAGCTTCGACGTGGTCGAAATAGAACGGACGCTGCGCCGCTACGCCCTGCATGTAGCTGTCCTGGTTCTGCACGGGACCGAGCAGCGCGGGGTAGTCGAGATCGAACATCTCCGGAATCCGCCGGCGCGTGTCCCCGAACGTCAGCTTCTGGGCCGGCGTGGGGGACTCGATGATGTCGGCCGGGTCTCCGAGGTACTCCCTGATCAGCTCGCGCTCCGGGAGTCGCAGTGTCTCGATCACGTGGCTGGTGAGAAATCCGTCCTGGGCCACCAGCCCCGGGTTGAGGGCGAGTTCGGCGATCCTGTGCGCGATCAGGTTGAGATCTGCGATTCCCTGCACGTCCTTGGCGAACAGCTGAAAGAAGCCTGTGTCATCGACCGCGTGATAGTCATCGTGCCCGGCGTGAACGTTCAGCGCGTGCTTGGTCATTGCGCGCGCAGCGACGTTCAGGACGTAGGTCAGACGCTTCCCGACGGCCGCGTACAGCGACTCGTGCATGTAGGCGATGCCCTGGCCGCTCGAGAAATTCGTTGCGCGAAGCCCGGTCATGCTCATTCCGGCCGTGACGGCGGCCGCTGCATGTTCGCCCTCGGGCTCGAAGAACAGGAGCGGGCGTCCGTTCACGTTCAGCTTCCCGGCGGCCCGCGCCGCGGCCCACCCCTCGCCCATCTGGGTCGACGGCGTGATCGGATATGCTCCGGCGGCCTCGCCTCCCGCCGTTTCCATCTCTACCACGGCGGCGCTGCCGTCCATCGCAGTCTGTATGCCCGGGTACCGGGGTTCGACCGATGGAGTATCGTTCTTCTTGTTCTTGCGCTTGATCATTACGTCTCGCTCCCTGCCATTACGGGCTCCAGCCGCAGCTCCTGCGCCCCCTCCACCCACCGGATCGCTCCGGTGGGGCAGCGGGCGGTAGCCGCGAGCGTGGCACGATCGATTGCTTCATAGTCGACGACGGCGAGGCCGTTCCGGATTTCCACTACTTCCGGCGCGTCGGCCGCACAGCGCCCGCAGGCGTCGCACGCGACGGCGCACACATCGGTGGCGGCATCGCCCTCGAGAAGATTCCTGCACTGGACGATCAACTTGTGATCGAGCGGCATCAGCACGAACAGGTCCAGCGGACACGCCTCGACGCAGTCGCCGCACGCCGTACACAGATCGATGTCGACCTCGGGAAGGTCGAATTCGTTCATGCGGATCGCGTCGAAATCGCACGACACCGCACAGTCCGACAGTCCGACACAGCCCCACGAACAGGCCTTTCCGCCTCCGCTCACGGCGACGGCGGCGGCACAACTCTCGAGACCGTCGTAAATGGCCTTGTACGGCGCTACCTGCGAGCCGCCCGCGCACAGCAGGCGCGCGACCCTCTTCACTGCCTCTCCGGCATCCACGCCGAGCATCGCCGCCACGTCGTCGACCTCACCCTCTCCCATCACGGTGCATCCGGCGGGCGCCACGACGCCGTCTACGGCCGCCTCGGCGAATGCACGGCATCCCGCGTAGCCGCAGGCCCCGCAGTTCGCACCGGGAAGGATGTCGGTTACCGACTCGATGCGCGGGTCTTCCCATACGCGGAACTTGCGGTTCGCGAGTGCGATGAGCATCCCGAACGTCAGCCCGACGCCGCCGAGGATCGCGACGGATCCCAGGATGGCCTGAGCTGTCATGCGGCTCCCTGGTTGCCCTGGCCGAGAATCCAGGCGGCCAGAACGTCCGCGTCGGTCGCCGGGGTCCCGTCCGGCGCGGCGCTCCCATCTCCGGCAGCTCCGGCGATGCGCGTGGCGCCCGTCAGCACGCGAAGCTGTCGAAGTTCCTCCGCCTGCTGAAACGCGCTGATCCGGCCGAGTGCCCGCCGGGGTTCCTCCTCGGGAACCGCCTCGACGGTGAGCTGGAGACCCGCGGATTCGCCGCTGCCCGGCCGGTGCTCGAATCGGGCCGCATCCGAGGGGACGAGGGCGGCGATCGCCGGCCCTTCCGTCTCGTTGATGCTCGCCAGGGTGCCGGGATTATCGGTCTGCAGCACGTGCACGCCCGGGGTGAGGCAGCGCACGAGTGCGGCCGGTGGCGACTTGCCCTCAATGACCAGCACGATCTTCTGCGACCCATCGAGGAATTCCGACAGACCGCCCGCCCGGAAGTCCTCACCGCGGAGGTTGACGACTAGCGGGGGCGCGATTTCCCGCTCCTTTCGGCTCCACTGGGCCGGCGGGAAGTGGTCGATCCACCGACCGTGCTCCTTGGCCTTGAACCGCCCGGTGCGGGCGAGCTCGGCCGTCCGTGCCGCCCCGAAGGCGCGGCCCGATTCGCCGAGGGCGCGGGCCACCGTCTCGCCCAGGTCGCCGTCGGCCGGGACGCGGGCTACGAACACATCGTCGCCCGCAGAGGCCAGGGACTCGAGCGTCTCGACGGCGCGCTGCAGGTGGCCGCGACTTGCCTCATCCAGGACCTCGTCCGAGGCGACCAGCGACGCGAACCGCTCCACGTCTATTCGGCCCGCCGCGAAGTTTCCGAGTTCCGCGGCGGCGCGGTCCAGTTCCGTGTCGTCGTCGTCGGCCTGCGACAGCAGGAGCCCGCGGAGCTGGTCTGCCGTGCCCACCAGGGCCGACCGGAAGTCGTCTCGCGCGGCCGCGACGGCAGCGAGCGCGTCTCGAGTCCCTTCGTCAGACGGCATATTTGTCGAGCTCTTCGTTCAGGATTCTGATCTTGTCGTCCGTCGTGTGGAGCGGCAGGTGCCGTGTCTCCTCGTAGCGCGGACGGCTCTCGTCCCGGAAGAACACGCCGACGCGGATGCGGTCGACCTTCTCCGCCAGCTCCCGCGCCGCGTCGATGTTCCGGGGATCGTGTCGGTTCACGTTCTCGTAGATCTGGTGCAGGTCGGGCACCTCGACGCCGTCCGGGTGCTCGAGCATCTCGATCATGTCGGGGTTCTTAACGGCATCCTTATACAGATCTCCCGTGAACACCGGGCAGCGCTGGAGAATGCGAACGAACGCGAAGCCCTTGTGCTGATACGCCGCCTGCAGCGTCGCATACAGGTGCGCCGGCATCCACTCCGCGGTCTGCGCCACGAACGAGGCGTTCGACACGCCGAGCGTCGCCTCGATCGGATTCAGCGCCGGCAGGAAACTCCCGAGCGGCTGCGTGTTGCTCATGTATCCCTGCGGTGTGGTCGGCGACGTCTGTTTCTTGGTCAGACCGTAGATGTTGTTGTCCATCATCAGGGCCACCATGTCCACGTTGTACCGCGTGGCATGCAACCAGTGCCCGGCGCCGATCGAGGTGCAATCACCGTCTCCCATCACCACGAACACGTGCAGCTCCGGCCGGTTCAGTTTGATACCGGTCGCCACCGGCAGCGCCCGTCCGTGGAGTCCGTGGAACCCATATGAGTTGACGTAGTGGGGGAACCGGCTGGAGCAGCCGATCCCCGATACGAACACCGTCTCCTCCGGCTTCAGCTGCTCGGCCGCGAGCAGGCGCTGGGCCGCGGTGAGGACGGAAAGGTCGCCACACCCGGGACACCACCGCGGCTGCACGTCCTCGTAGTCGGACATCGTGTACTCATGGTCATCCTCTACCTGGTACAGCAGAGAGCAGCTATGGGCGCTCACGCGGCACCCCCCTTCGGCAGATGCGTTCGAATCACGTCCTCGATCACGCCGGGTCTGAGCGGCTCGCCCACCACACGCGTCCAGCAGTCCACGTCCACCAGCGTGTTCGCCCGGAGAAGCCAGGAGAGCTGTCCACGGCGGCGGTTCTCATCGGTAATAAACGGGTCGCCCGGGTCATCGCTGTAGTTGATTTCCACCGTCATCACCTTGCGAAACCGCTGGAAAATTTCCTTCAGACCCGGCTCGAGTGGCGACAGGAAGCGGATATGCAGCGACGATACCGCAAGGCCCTCGGCCCGCACGTTCTCGACCGCTTCCTCGATCGCGCCCTTGGTGGACCCCCACCCGACCACCAGGAGGTCGCCCGAATCCGACCCATTCACCTTCGGAGGCCGCAGCGTACTCTGGAGAACCGCAAGCTTGCGACTCCGCATGTTGGAACTGCGCTGGTTGACGGCGGACGCATAGGCCACGTGGCTCTCCTCGTCGTGCGCCAGCCCTGTGAGCGTATGCATGCCTCCCGGCTGTCCGGGGATGAAGCGCTGCGACAGGCCCGTCTTCGGATCCCAGTCGTATGGAGGCTTGCCTTCGGGCACCGGGCTCATGTCGGGCCGCGAGCCCATCCAGGCCGGGTCCAGGCTCGGCCTCGGGAACGGCTGCACCCCGGTAGCCAGGTTCGCGTCCGTCAGCACGATCACCACCATGCGGAAGGTCTCGGCGATCCTCCGTGCCGTGATCATCGAGTGGAAGCACCCTGCGATCGTCGCAGGCGCCATGACGACGTGTGGCGCGTCACCCGGCTGTCCGAAAATCGTGGCGAGCAGATCGGACTGCTCGACCTTCGTGGGGAGTCCGGTCGAGGGCCCACCCCGCTGCACGTCGATCACGACCAGTGGAATCTCGGTCATGATCGCAAGCCCCAGGAACTCTGTCTTGAGGGCGAGTCCCGGTCCGGAGGTGATGGTGAACGCCACCTTGCCTGAATAACTGGCGCCGATCGCCACGCCCGCCGCGGCGATCTCGTCCTCCGCCTGGTGCATGATCCCGCCAAAGTCGTGGAACATCTCGCCGAGCTGGTGCGACACCGACGTCGCCGGTGTGATCGGGTACATGGCGGCGAGCTCCATGCCCGCGGCCACGGCGCCAAAGGCGAGCGCCTGGTTGCCGTTCATCACGACCATGTCTTCGGTGGCGGGGTGCGTCGGGACGTCTACCCTGAAGTCCAGGTGCTCGTCGGCCCAGGAGTATCCGAGCTCGAGCAGCTTCACGTTGGTTTCGTAGACCTCTTCGGACTTCTTTCGGAAGGCGTGTGCGATCTGCTCCCGCGCGAGGTCCAGGTCCCGGTCGAAGATACAGCACAGCATGCCCAGCACGAACATGTTCTTGCCCTTGCGGGCGTTTTCCACGACCGTCAGGCACTGCTCTTCCATCGGGACCTCGATGATCCGGTATCCGCTGCCGGACAGCTTCTCCATCACGGCCGACCACTCGGCCCTGATGTCTTCGTCCCGGTGGTCCTTCCACATGTTCTCGACCAGGAGAATCGCGTC
>CBDUVN010000041.1:0-15547 GCA_965370685.1 uncultured bacterium
CAGGACCGTAGCCGCATCGCCGTAGGCCTGGGCGTCGGCGAAGTAGGCCTCCTGCGCGGCCATGGCGTTACGCACGTCGCTCTTGGCCGTGGCGTCGAACGCCTTTTCCTTCGTGCTGGCGAACTGCGGAATCGCGATCGCGGCGAGGATGCCGATGATCACGACTACGATCAGCAGCTCAATCAGCGTAAAACCCTTCGTGTCGCGGAGCATTGTCCCTCCATGGGTTCTGGGGTCCGGCACTCGTGAAACTCCTGTTCAATCGACGATCGGCGTCGGAAACTCCATCCTTCCGCCCCGGACAGAGCAACCCTCGTGCCTCACCGTCAACAAACCGTTAACTACCGACCGTAATAGAACATAGAGTTTGAGTGCCGGACTCCGCCGGTCTCCGCTCGTGCAAGTGTCGTTGCACCCTGCAAGACATTGCATCGCATATGCAATAATGTTCGGGTGCGCTCATTCATCCAGATCGTAGCGCTTGATCTTTCGATACAATGTGCTCGGATCGATCCCCAGGACCTCCGCGGCCTTCGTCTTATTACCACCTTCGGCATTGAGCACGTGCTCGATATACGCACGCTCGATGATCTCGAGAGAGGGGTTCGGAGCCGGGCGATCCTGCACGAGGGGCTCGGCGGGCTTCTCTCGCAGCCGCGTGGGAAGCGCATCCGGTTTGATCGAGCTCCCGGGGGTAAGCACGACAGCACGCTCGATCACGTTCTCGAGCTCGCGCACGTTTCCAGGCCAGATGTACTCCTGGAGTATCTGCAGCGCCTTGGGAGACAGCTTCTTGGGCTCGTCCTCGCCGGCCTGTTTCGACAGGAAGTAATCGGCGAGGAGCGAAATGTCCTCCTGCCGCTCCCGAAGTGGCGGCAAGTCCAGCAGGATCACGTTGAGCCGGTAGTACAGGTCCCGGCGGAAGCGACCCTCTTCGATGTCCCGCTCGAGATTCCGATTCGTCGCGGCGATGAGCCGGACATCGACGCTGACCGGTTCGGTCGAGCCGACCGGAATTACTTCCCGCTGCTGAAGCACGCGGAGGAGTTTGACCTGCGTGGAGGGGGCCATTTCGCCCACTTCGTCGAGGAAAAACGTGCCTCCGGATGCGGCGACGAACAGCCCCTCCTTGTCCTTCACGGCTCCCGTGAAACTGCCCTTCACGTGACCGAACAACTCGGATTCGAGCAGGCCTTCTGGAAGTGCGGCGCAGTTGAGCGACAGAAACCGCCGGTTCGAGCGCGACGAGAGATCGTGGATATAGCGCGAAAACACTTCCTTTCCGGTCCCGCTCTCACCTGCAATGAGAATCGTCGATTCGCTGTCAGCCACGTCCTCCGCCAATCCGAGAGGAATCTGGAACGCCGGGCTGACGCCGATCGGCTTGCCGGCCTTCAGGGTCTGCTGCTTCATCAGCTCGCGCTTGAGGCCCGCATTTTCAGTCTTGAGTCGGCCCCAGTCGAGTGACCTGTTCAGCACCGCGATCATCTCGTCGTTCTTGAACGGTTTCTGGACGTAGTGCGTTGCCCCGAGGTTCACGGCCTGGATAGCGGACTGCAGAGACGCCTGAGCCGTCATCAGGACGACCGGCGTCTCCGGACTGCTGCGCCTGATTTCTTCCAGAACGTCGATCCCGGTCACCTTCGGCATTCTGACGTCCGACAGAACGATGTCAGGCGCTTCGTCGCGAAATCGCTGCAAGCCTCCGGCACCGGTGAGCTCTGAGATCACCTCGAAGCCCTCGCGCTTCAGGAGTACCGTCAGATTCTCGACGAGGCTCTGCTCGTCGTCGATCAACAGCAGCAACGGTCTGTCTCGCATCTCCAACCTCTGTGTGTGACGGCGCCAGGTTCGGCGCCTGGGGAGTTCAGGTCGTGCGGGTCCGTGCGGCAGTACTCTCCGCAGCATCACCCGACGGGTCTTCGTTGTCCTCGGTCTGTTCGCCCGGCGCTTGAACCCCAACCAGTGCGTTCCCGGTCCCTCTCAAGCGGCCGCGTCCCGTACGGCGCGGAAGCACCATCGCGAAAGTGGCGCCCTCTCCCGGAATCGAGCTCACCAGCAGGGCCCCTCCGTGCGCCTGGACAGCGCGGTGTGCGATCGACAGGCCGAGACCGCTGCCTCCCGGCCTGCGCGTATAGAACGGATCGAAAATATGGGGAAGGTCCTCCGGGTCGATTCCGGGACCGTCATCGATCACCCGGATTCGAACCGGGTTGCCGAGTGATATCTCACCGGGGACGAGATCGGGGCGCAAGGAGTCGGCGATGACCCGGATGTGCACCGGGTGCTCTGGATCCCCGATCTGCAATGCGTTGAGCACCAGGTTCAGAAGCGACCGGTGAAGGAGCTCGGGATCACCCCACAATCCGTCGAGCTCATCGAGTCTCTCGCTCTCGATGCTCGCACGTCCTTCAGCCACAGGGTGGCGACTGGCCGTTTCCAGGACGTCCCTGAGCAGATCATCGACGACGATCGGCTGTCGCTCGGTCACATCGACACGCGCAAAATCGCTGAATTCCTTCAGGATCTCATCCAGCCGGTCGCTTTCGCGTACGATCAGACGCCCGAGAATGCGGTCGTCCTCATCTTCGAACGTCCGTCCGCACAATTGCTCCACGGCACTTCGGATCGAGGCCAGGGGGTTCTTCAACTCATGAGCGAGAGAAGCCGAGAACTCTGCGACGGCCTCGAGCCGTCCGGTTCGGAGCCTGAGGTCCTCCAGTTGCCGCACCGGTCTCAGGTCCTGCAGGAGGAAGACATACGACGCCCCTCCGCCGGCCCCGATAAGCGTTGTGGAGCTTACCGAGATCGGCACGACGGGCGCACCGCCGGGATCGCGCACCGGCCCGGCCCCGCCGGAGGCTTCGCCTGGTGGCCCACGCCCCTCGATCTCCCTTGCGACATCAAACCCGCCGATCGTCGGCGTCTGGATCTCGATCTCGCGGTTCAGGATTCTGCGGCCCTGGCGGACGGTCTCGTCCACCGCAACCGCCAGCTCGGGCGCGCGCCGCTCGAACACGGGAACGACATCGTGTCCCAGGGTCCGGGTCACGTCTACCCCCAGCATTTCCGAAGCCGCGAGGTTCAGGTATAGGAGCTTCGCCTGATCGTCCACCGTGATCACGCCGGACGGGATAATCCGCAGGACGTCCGCCGTGTCCAGGGCGAGTCGACGAAGTTCGCCCTCGACGCTTCCGAGCTGGTCCCGAACCAGCCGGAGTCGCACGGCGATCAGACTCGTGACGACAGCGACGAGCGTGAACATCACCACCTGAAGGACGAGCAGACCGGGAATCACACCATCAGGCGAGGTGACCAGGTTGTCGATCAGGTACACCATGCCGGTGCCGAGAGCCACGAGCAGAGCCGCCGGCAGAGACAGAATGAGTGCATATGCGGCCGCGAGAACGATGAACAGCGAGACGAAGGGGCTCGCGTAACCACCGGTGAGGTGGACCACCGCGTTCACGACCCCGATGTCGAGGAGCGCCTGCGAAATCAGGAACGCCGGGGCGGGGTGGAACCTCCGCCGGTGACTCCAGAAGTAGGCGATCGGTGTGAGCAGCGCCGCCGCGGCCAGTCCGGCCACCGCGATCGTTGTTCCTTCGCTGCCCACGATGGACGCGGACTTCCAACCGAACTCCTGCGACACGAGCAGCGCCGCGCCGAACACACCGAGTGCGATCACCAAACGCGCCGCGTAGATCCAGTAGAGGATCTGGAGCGGTTCGAGGGCTACAGCCAGCCTGCGCTCGGATTTCAGGGCTCTGAGCACGCGGTGCTCGTTTCCGATCTGGAAGGGTCGGTTGGCGGGGTGGATGGAGCCCGGTCTGCTCGCGAACCCCGGCGAAACGCACGGACGAACGGACCAATGATAGGTGGGGCGTTGCAGGATGCAAGACCGGAAGGGAATGGGGTCCCGGTCACCGTGTGGCGCTTACAGCCAGTCAGGCTCCTCGTCGAACACCGACACTCGGGTGAATCGGCCGTGGCGGACTGTAGCCGTAAGTGAGTAGACAGCTCCCCTCGCCGGACAGGGGATCGGGCGTCGGATGAGCGGCATGACAACGCAGTCCGCCGATTCGTCCGGCGCGGCGATCGGCCACAGACCGACGGATCGAGCCGCATCGCCGAGTGTGTCGAACCCGATCTCGAACGAGGCCGTCCAGGACGCGACGCGGAGTGTCCGGCCATCTCCGTTTGGCGCACAGCGAACCCGGAGCTGCAGATCGGGGGAATCGAAGATCAACCACGCGTCCGAACCGACCGTCCGTCGCGTGACAGGCTCTCCAAGCCTCGATGTCAGCTCGGCTTCGCAAAGCCCGATGAGTCCTGCGCAGTCTCCCATGCCGCTCCCCGGGGGGCCGTTTCCGGGCATCGGTATGCAGCCCGGTTACTGAATCGTGTTGATGATTCCGAAGATCGGAAGGTACATGGCGACGATCATCCCACCCACGATGGTTCCGAGGATCACGATCATCATCGGCTCCATCGCCTTCAGCAGCGACTCGACGGCCACGTCCACCTCTTCATCGTAAAAATCCGCCACCTTCGACAGCATTCCGTCGAGGTCCCCCGTCTCCTCACCGACGTTGATCATCTGCGTCACCATCGGCGGAAATACACCCGAAAGTCGGAGCGGCTCCGAGATCGACTCACCTCCGGCGATCGAGCTGCGACTGTTCATGATCGCGTCGTGAATGACACGGTTGCCGGACGTCTTGGCCGTGATCTCGAGCCCATCGAGGATCGAGACACCGGAGCTGAGAAGCGTTCCCAGCGTGCGGGTGAAGCGCGCTACGGCGGATTTTCTGGCCAGCGTGCCGAGAACCGGCACGCGGAGCAACACCCGATCGAACAGCAGGCGCCCGCTGGAAGTGGCGAACCACCGCCGGAACAACCAGGCGGATCCGGCTGAACCGGCCAGCAGCGCCCACCAGTAGGCCTGCAAAAACGCGGACATTCCGATCACGACTCGTGTCGGAAGCGGAAGTCGCTGATCGAAACTCTCGAACATTGTCTGGAAGGTCGGAATCACGAACAGCAGGAGAATGACGATCGCCGACATCGCCACGAAGCCGATCACTCCGGGGTAGATCATCGCCCCCTTCACCTTGCGGGCGAGAGCTTCCGTTTTTTCGAGGAAAACGGAGAGTCGCAGGAGGATCGTGTCGAGGATACCGCCGGTCTCACCAGCCGCCACCATGTTCACATACAGGTGCGAGAAGATCTTCGGATGCTGTCGGAGCGCGTCGGCCAGGGTGTTTCCGGACTCCACGTCGTGCAGAACGCCCTCCAGAGTTGACTGCAGTATCTTGTTGTCAGACTGTTTCACAAGGATGTTCAGAGCTTGAACAAGGGGAAGCCCCGCGTTGATCATCGTGGCGAACTGCCGTGTCATGATCACGAGGTCGCGGCTCTTCATCCGCCCGCCGATGGACATCTGCAGCGCTTTCGGCTTCTCCTTCACCGACACGGGGATCAGCTTCTGCGCCCGAAGAAACGCGATCACCTCGTCGCGATTCGGGACGTCGATCTGATCGCGCTTCAGCTCTCCACTGATCGTCCGGGCACTGTACGTGTAGACTGGCATAGCTGTTTACTCCCGGAGCTCCTGTGTCCCCGCGCTCAGCGGGCAACCGCGACGGGTGAATCGACCTCACCAACCATGCGCTTCAACTCGAGAGGATCGGAACTGATCCGCACGCATTCTTCGAGCGTCACCTCGTCCCGCATATAGAGGGAGTACAGAGAGTCGTTGAGGGTCTGCATGCCGAACTTTTTCCCCGTCTGCATTGCGGAATAGATCTGGTGCACCTTGTCGTCCCGGATCAACGCCCGGATTGCGGGAGTCGCGATCAGGATCTCGCATGCCACGATCCGGCCACGCCCGCTGCGTCTCGGAAGGAGCGTCTGCGTGACGACTCCCTCGAGGACGAATGCCAGCTGCGAACGCACCTGGTCCTGCTGGTGCGATGGAAAGACATCGATAATCCGGTTGATCGACTCCGCAGCTGAATTCGTATGGAGCGTCGCGAGCGCCAGGTGGCCGGTCTCGGCGATCGTCAGGGCGGCTTGAACCGTCTCGAGGTCGCGCATCTCACCCACCAGGATCACGTCCGGATCCTGACGCAGCACATACTTGAGTGCGGAGGCGAACGACCCGGTGTCACTGCCGACTTCGCGCTGGTTAACCAGGCAGTTCTTGTGACGATGCACGAACTCGATCGGGTCCTCGACCGTTACGATGTGTCCGTGCCTCTCACGGTTGATCTTGTCGACCATCGCGGCGAGCGTCGTCGACTTGCCCGATCCCGTCGGGCCGGTGACGAGTACGAGGCCGCGGGGCCTCTCAGCCAGCCCCGCGATGACGGGTGTAAGATTCAGTTCCTGGAAAGTCAGGATCTCGAACGGAATCTGCCGGATCGCCATCGCGACCGTGCCCCGCTGCCGGAACACGTTTCCGCGGAACCGGGAGAGATTCTGGACGGCGAACGACAGGTCGAGCTCATTCTCCTGCTCGAACCGCTTCTTCTGCTGTTCCGTGAGCACGGAGTAGGCGAGAGACTGTGTCTCGCGCGGCCCTAACTGCTGCTGACAGTCGCTGTCGGCAAGCTTACCGTCGATCCGCAGCTTGGGAACCTCGCCGGCCGAAAGGTGCAGGTCGGACGCACCCTTCTCGATCATCTCTTCGAGAAGGCTGCGCAGGTTCATCGGTGCGGAGTCGTTAATCATCGGATTTGTCCGTGTCTTCTCGCGTGAGGCTGGCAGCGCGACGATCGCTCCACCTGTCTCACTGCGCTGTTTCCTTGAGCACTTCTTCGAGCGTCGTCACTCCCCGTCGGACCTTCAGCATGCCGTCCTGACGCAGAGTGATCATCCCTTCGCTGACAGCCTGAATTTTCAGATCGTCGGAGGACGATCCCTGCAGGACCATGCGCCGCAGCTCGGGGGACATCGGCATTACTTCGTACAGCCCCTGTCGGCCCGAGTACCCGGACCCATTGCAGGCATCGCAGCCCTCGCCCTTCTGGAACTGCAGTGTCGTCGCATCTTCGCTGGTCAGCTGGGCCGACTCGAGCACCTCGGGCAGATAGGTCGCCTCGACCTTGCAATTACTGCAGATTCGCCGGACGAGACGCTGCGCCGTGATGATGATCACGGCGGACGCCACGTTGAACGGCTCGATCCCCATGTCCATCATCCGGGTGATCGTCGATGCAGCGTCGTTCGTGTGAAGCGTCGAAAGGACGAGATGCCCGGTGAGCGAGGCCTTCACCGCGATGCTGCCCGTCTCCAGGTCCCGGATCTCACCGACCATCACGATGTTCGGATCCTGGCGCAGGAATGCTCGCAGTGCGGCGGCGAAGGTCATTCCGATCTCCGATCGGACCTGCACCTGGTTGATGCCAACCAGGTTGTACTCGACCGGATCTTCGGCCGTCATGATATTGACTTCGTCCGTGTTGATCCGGCTCAGTGCGCTGTACAGGGTCGTCGTCTTTCCGGATCCGGTGGGACCCGTGACGAGGACCATGCCGTACGGCTGGGAGATCGCGTGGAGAAAATCCTTCTCTGCTTTCGGCTCCATCCCGAACTTCTCGAGATCCAGGGTCAGGTTTCCCTTGTCGAGGATCCGCAGCACGATCTTCTCGCCGAACAGGGTCGGCAGCGTCGATACGCGGAAGTCGATGACCCGACTGCCGATCTTCAGTTTGATGCGGCCATCCTGCGGAACCCTGCGCTCCGCGATATTGAGATCTGCGAGGATCTTCACACGCGAAATCAGGGCTGCCTTCATTCGGGTGGGCGGCTTCATGATTTCCTGAAGCGCGCCGTCGATCCGGTAACGGACCCGCAGCTCTTTCTCGTACGGCTCGATGTGAATGTCCGAGGCGCCGCGGCGTACCGCATCCGTGAGCAGACCGTTGATCAGCCGGACAACCGGCGCTTCTTCGACCTGTGCCTGGAGCTGGCTCGTGGAGAGGAGTTCCTCCTCGTCCTTCACGATCTGAACATCCTGTTCCTCGAGCTCCTCAAGCAGCTCTCCGAGCCGATCAGAGGAGACCTCGTAGTACTTATCGATCGACTGGCGCAGCGAGTATTCACCGGCCACCACTGCTTCGACATCGAACCGGGTGATGAATTTGAGATCGTCGATCACACCGAGATCCGACGGGCTCGCCATGGCGATCGTCAAAGTGCGGCCCACGCGTCGAAGCGGAAGGACCAGGTGTTTGCTGGCAAAATCGGCGGGTACGAGTTTCAGAATCTTTGGTTCGATCGTTACCGACTGGAGATCGACCGCCGGGACGCGGAACTGACGACTCAGGATGCGAGTAAGGTCCGCCTCCATGACGGCACCGCTCGCGACGAGGGTGAATCCGAGCCTCGCCCCGTTCTGCGTCTGCTCGGCGAGTGCGCGTTCCAGATCCTCCTGGCTGATCAGGTTTTCCCTGATCAGCAGCTCGCCGATCTGATTCTGTCCGAGAGCTGCAGATGCCATAGGTCCCGTATCATCCGGTGGATACCGACTGTCGCCGCACGATGCGGCTCCACGGTCTTGCGGCGTTCCGATCTTCCTGTCCGTTCCGGTACCGCCACGTCGTCCCTCGGGGGCAAGAGGCGTGCCCGGTACGGCGTGTGCCGATCCGTCCTTGTTTTTTAGGGGCAAACACGTGATTCGTCGGCGTGAAAGAGCCCTTTTCGATTACCGGATCCGCACTCGATTACGGATTTTCTCCATAATACCGGGACCGATGCCCGGAACGGCCAGCAGATCATCGGGCTCCCGGAATCCGCCGCTGCGCTGGCGAAACTCCACGATCCTTCCTGCGAGTTCGGGGCCGATTCCCGGCAGTTGCACGAGTTCCTCGAGTCCGGCGCGGTTCAGATCGATCAGTCCGCGTTGTGAGCGACTTGCGGACGGCACAGACGTCAGAGCCAGGTGTGGAGCGAGTCGCGAGACGGACTTCTCCCCGAGCCCCACCACGCGCTCCAGATCCTCGAGGGACCCGAAGGGACCGTTCTCGCGGCGATCACGCACGATCGCGGAGGCCTTTGCCGGGCCGATTCCCGGAAGTCGTCTGAGCTCGGTCTCATCCGCGAAATTCGGATCGAGCCGTTCACCTGCAGCAAGCGGAACAGCAGCTCGCTCTTCACGCCGAACGCCTTCCTCTACAGTGGTCCGGAGGCCAGCTGCAGACGTCGCCGTGAGCTGCGTGTCGGACGGTGGTCGCCAGTCCGTGTCGGCGGGCCCCGGCCCGAAGCCCAGACGAAGGCCGGTGCCAACGAGCACGAGTGCAGTCGCGGTCGCGAGAGACCGCGTCTCGATTCGATTCAGAGAAATCATTTCATCGTGGAGAATCCGGGGCCGGGCTCAACCGGTTGTCATCCCGATCTCCGGCGGGAGCCGGCTTCGGGTTTCAGGAGATCAGCGGACCGGTTCGATCCCCGTGTCTGTACGAAGGGCGAAACGGCCGAATATGTTGAGGTTGATCTGGTTCGAGTTCTGTTGTCGTCCTACGGCGCTTCCCCGGTTCGACCATGTAAGCTGGACGCCGAGCGTGTATCCTTGAAAATCCGAGTCGAGCGTGAAGGCGGCCGACTGAGTCGTCTGGTCCACGTGCGCGGTGCAGTCTCCACCCAGGCCGGGCACCGTTCCTTCGAAACCGGATCCGCCCAGTGCCCTGCAGTCAAAATTCCCGTTGAGCGAGTACTCGGCCGACAGCCTCATCGACTTCTTCACGAAGCCCAGGAAAGACGGAGGGGGCAGGCTCCCTGTCAGCCTGAGGCTGTGTGACGTTCGATCGGACTCGCTGCCACCCGTCTGATCAGAGCGGTCTGTTCGGGCATCGTCCAGCTGGTAACTGAAGTTGAATCCGTTGTTGAACAGGAAGCCGATGTTCAACGAGCGGGTGACGGTCCGGGTTCCCTGATTCTGCCCGGTCGTCGTCTGCACGGTCCGGTCCCGGTCTCTCCATGTGGCAGTCAGGTTCACGTTCCGGAACAGTCCGGAAAACGCGCCGGGGTACGGAACCTCCCGCCACCGCAGACTGACCCACGGCCACTCCACGTCATGGGTGCCGCGAACGCTCCGCGGCGTGATGATCTGGTTGTCCGTCATGCCGTAGTTGACTTCGGCATCCATCCCCGCCGGAAGCCTGTAGCCTCCCCTGGCCGACCAGCGCCTGATATCTCCCGCGGCCGAGGCCGTGTCGGATCCGAAGACACGCATGTCCGAGAAGCTGGCCAGGACCAGCTGCTGCCCGAATGATGGGTCGATATTCCTCCTGTCGAAATTGGAGCTCACCATCCTCGACCAGTCGAAGCGAACCGGGAGCATCCTGTCCCATACTTCCCGGAAGCCCTTCCACACCCCTGCCGCCGTACGATGCTCGGGCACACCGAACGAAGTTGCGAGACTCTCCGGAAGCAGATCGATGTTCAACCCCACATCACGCTGCATCGCCACGTCGCGGAACAGGATCGAATCACCTTCTACATCATCGGCGGACTCGATATAGGACGTGTTGCGGGCGGCGCGGTACGACGTGTTGAGCGTCATTCTCGGCGAGAACCACGAGGCGAGTTCCGGCTGCCAGCTCAGGTTGCCCAGCACGGACCTGGTCATCTCCCACCCGGTATACAGTCCCAGGAAGCTGGACGATTCGTCCTCCAGGAGTGACTGCCCCTGCTCCCCCTGTACGCGCAGATCCGGGTTCACAAGGTCCCGAGTCGACGACCACCCGAGTCCCGCCACCACAGATGGAAAAGGTTGAAGCTGGATGCCGGCGTTCGGCGTCAGCACGTACTGCCGGTCGATCGTCGGCGTCACCAGAGAATCAGAGGCGTTCCAGGCACTCGTGACGAACCGGCGCCGCTGGTCGTTCGAATGCGCGAGGTTTGCCCCCATTCGGAGATCTCTCGGCGTCCAGCGGAATCGGAGATCCCGCAGGTTCTTCATGAATACGCTCTGCGACAGAACGCCCGGCAGACCGTCGATCGCGCTCCGCATGAACCCGGGAAGCAGCGGGAACGACGCGTCCGCTACGGGGCGCGACCAGTTCGCGACCGCATTCCAGCCGGATCCGCTCGACTCGGTCTGCGTGGTGGTCGCCCCTGAAGTGCGATACGTATAGCCCAGACGGAGTCCGTCGATCGTGGCGCGGGCCACCCGACCGTTCGATCGCGTCTGCTTGTACAATCCTGTGTTGAACCGGGTGAGTGAACTCTCCGGCGTTCGCAGCCCTTCGATTTCGGACGCGAACACATCGGTTTCCCTGAGGAAGTACGGATCGCTGGACGCGCTTCGATGCTGGAATTCGAACGGAATTGCCAGCCCCATGCTCTTTGGCAAAAATCTTCCGACCTGCACCGCTACCCGGGTGGAATAGTCACTGGATGACTCGTAGGGCGGATTCGTGCCCAGCTGTCTGTAGAACGGGTCCCGGTTGTTGTAGGATCCCTCCAGCGTGATCACGTCAGCCAGATCGAACCGCACGTGCCCCCGCATCGCGGATCCTGTCTGATCAGCGGCCTCGTCCAGTCGCAGATCGTCAATCCAGACGCGTCCTGGCCCCACATCAGCCGACCCCGGGTTCTCGATGCCGAGCGCCAGCTCCCGGATCGCCGACAGGTTCGGGGCCCTCGAGCGGTCGTTGATCACGATCGCCATCGTGCTGTCCCCGTCCGGGAACACGTCCACGTCCCACAGCACGAAGGTCGTGTCGTTCGGCAGCGAGGACCCGGCATCGACGATGCGTTTTTCAGCTTCTGTCCGAAGCTGGATCCAACGCTCGAGGTCGATCAACGTCTCGGGATTCCAGTCACTCTGCCTCGGCTGGCCGGAAGGTGTGATGAGCTTCGTCCGGTACAGGTAGAAGTTGTTCGAGTCGAAGCCCATCCGGAGATAGAAGCGCACGGGGGAAGTCAGCCCCCAGTCCCCATCGACCGCCAGGTTCCAGGCACGCAGACGACGGTAAGTAAGGAAGTCCCGAGGCCGCTCGGTAAACCGACGATACACCTCGATTCTCTGGCCCGCCGGTATGTCAGTGAACGCGACCTGCAGCGACTGCTCGTTGATCACCTGGTTCGACAGGCTGAGCTGGTCGGTCGCATCGGCCGACTGCGCTACGACACCCGGTGGGGAGATGTATTCGGCGTCGGTCGTCGAGATCGGCCCGACGGAAACCTGCACGGCCGTACCCGGGACCTCTCCGATGAATCCATCGACGCTGCCCGTGTCACCACGTTTCAGCCACGGAGAACCGGCGAATTCCATCCGACTCAGGAGTACCGTCGCCGGCGCACCCGACGTCAGCGTCATCCGGACGTGCCGCACGTTCTGTTGCTCGGCGCCAGTGGCGTTCACCTCGTAGTCCGGAATCCGGAGCGGCAACCGGTACAGGTTGAACTGGAATTCGCCTCCCGTCGGCCGGACCAGGTATCGCGAGACCGCGGTCAGCGGGACGACGTACCGGAAGAACCTCTCATCCCGGTTCAGGAAGTTATCGGAATTCAGATCTTCCGAGTCCTCCAGGCCGTTTCCGGTCGTGCAGTTCGCGCGGTCGTCTCCAAGCGGGTACGCGGTTTCGTCGGCAATTGCCGTGCATTCCTGGTCCCAGATCCCCGTGTCGTCCTGGTTGCCCCACACACCGACCAGTGGATCCACCTCCTGGTCGAGAACGCCGAGACCCGACGGAAAGCCGAGCGAGTCCAGGACGAATGCGTCTTCGGACAGGGTGCCGATGTCGATGATCAGGGCGAGGTCCTGGTCCTCGCTTCCCAACGTGCTCGCGTAGAACTCCAGAAACTCCGAAGTCGTCAGATCGATCCCCGATTCCGATAGAGGGTTCGTCATCGTTATCCAGCCGTTTTCCCCGGTGTCGGGCTGGCCGTCGAGCGTCACCCACAGGACCCCCTCGTTACTGCTGGCATTCGTCACCTGGAGCGCCGGATCGATCTGCCGAACATTCAACGGTCCGCGGACCTGGGTGCCCTCGAGCCACTGCGATTGCCACACGGCGCTCAACTGATTGGTCGCGTCCGGCACGTCGGGCAGGTAATCACCCATTCCATCGAGATCCGGGCTCGACACGATCGAGCCGTGCAACCAGGACCGGGTTCCGAGTCCGAGGCGGAGACGGGAGCTCCCCTCGAAGTCCTCGATATACGTCACGCCCAGGCGGTTGGTCGTCGGATTTGAGGTCGCTATCTCTCCATCGATCGAGATGCGTGACTTCACATCGGAGTCGATGCCCGGAAGCGCATTCACCAACCGATCGAGAGATGCAGCCCCGAATCCCAACCGGGCGATCACGCCCCCGAGCTGAACACTTCCCGGCTCGAGGCCAACCTGCGGACGATTGAGTACCGTCCCCTCCTTCTGGCTCAGCCCGACAAAATCGATCGCTCCCACTTCACCCAGCGACCACGTTCCGGTGAGACCGAAGATGCTGCGCTGTGCAAGCTGGAAGATCGGCTTCTGTTCGAACCGCACGTCGAGATTCGGGTTCTGCGCTCCTGCAAGCAGGTCTTCCGGCCGCAGCAGCGTGAGCTGTCCGATCTCGTAGTCGATTGTATAGTCCTGGCCGAAAATCAGCTCCCGTCCATCGAGTGTCACCCGCTCGCTGCCCTGTCGGATCCCGAGCGCTCCGAGCGAGAACGAGCTGGCGACCCCGCTGCTGCGGGCCCGGTACTTGAGATTGAGCCGGTACAGGAAACTCGAATTTCTGATCTGGTCCACGGGCTCGTCGTAGATCGACCGATTCCGGTCTCCTTCCGCCAGCGGGAACGGCTGTCCCTGGAGAGATGGGACCCGTGGGTCCTTGAGTGGAGGGGGGTCCTTGAACGGCTCGAGAGCGGTAAACACCAGGTAGCTTCCCGTCACGACGTTGGAACCCGTGAATTCACCTGACGCCGCAGGGCGCCAGATGCGAGCCAGGTCGATCCCGTCGTCCCTGGGCGCGTCGTCGAGGCCGAAGATTTCGAGAAACGCGTACTCGGTATTCTGTTCGACCCTGACGACGGGGCCTGACTCGACCGGGCCCTGAGAGATCACCAGCTCTACTGACGCCTGCTCGAGATCATCCGAAGAAGAGATCCGGTAGATCTGGTGCATCTCTTTTTCCCAGGTCACGCCACCCGGACGATGCGTCGGAGGATCTCTCAGAAGCGCCAGGCGCGGTATCTCGCCAGTGCCGCTGTTCGCGAACTCCCGGAACCTATCCTCGGCGTCGAAGTCCCCCACGCTGTCGCCAGCGACAGAGATATACGCGACGGCGATCGCTTCGTCGCGCAGCGCCCGGGACTTGAGCACCACCCAGAGCCCGCTGCGGTGAACGATGAAGTCTTCGCCTTCCACGAGAGGGCGGAAGAAGCCTTCGAACACGGCGCTGTCGGGCAGGCTTGGATCGGCCGTGAGCGGACGCATGGCCACGGCACGCGCCTGAATCACGCCGGACGCGACGTTCTGCGGCTGTGTGAGCTGGAGCTCGTGCCGATACAGCTTGATGGATGAGCCGGGACGCAGCGCGGGGGGTACTTCAGTTCCCTCCAGGTTCGTCACGTCCAGGTACGGATAGCCGATCTGGTCGCGGGGGTCGACGACGAAGAAGAAGTGTCCGCTGGAGTAGTTGGCATCGTCGAGAATCACCTCTATGTCCTGGTAGGTTCCCGCATCGGGACCTCCGACATCGAGCGTGACGGACCGATTCTCCACGCTCCCCTTCTGTTCCGCAAATACGCCCCGAACCGTCAGCGGTCCGACACGCGCGTCTGCGTGGACCCCGAAATTCCCGGCTGGAATTCCCTCGGAGATGAAGCGGGAGCTCGGCAGCGGAAGCGACACCTGCCCGATCTCCACGAACTTGAGCATCTCATCCGGCTTGCCCTCGTAGTAGACGTTCAGGTTGTTGGTCGCGTCGAACTCCCGGGTCTGATCGAAGTCCACATCGATGTGTACGCGCTCCGTAATCGTGCCTCGGGCGACGGCTCTCAACTGAAACTCGGGTGCGATGTCCGGGACCGCTCCCGCATTGCAGCGCTGGCCGGTGGTCAGGAGGCACGGGTTGAAGAACTGCCACCGCGAACCGAGTTGTCCCTGGCCCGCGATCTGGAGCTCCAGATCGGCGATTCCCTTCAGGGCATCCGGGATGATCTCGATCCGCCGCTCGTTTCCGACCGTCACCGCTAATCCCGGGTCGCCAGCAGCCGGGCCGAACCGGAAGAACCGGCGCGCATCGAAATCAGACGGAAGCTTGTCCAGCGTCAGACCCGCCATCCACATGGTGTCCCGGCGCGCGTCGAGCGTCCGATCGAGCTCCGCGAGGTTCGATTCGAGCCAGTCCGACGCCATCTCTCCGGGCCACTGCCGCCGGGTTCCGACAGCTTCGGGATACAGGTATCCCTCGATTCGCCACGGAAACGGAATTCGGGTTATCCCGAGCCGAAGACCCGTAGCGTCCTGGACCTCCTGCTCACCGGGCGCCGGAACGGCTGGAGTCGAATCCATGATCGCCTGCGGTGCCCCCTGGACCAGGCTGTC
>CBDUVN010000042.1:0-15436 GCA_965370685.1 uncultured bacterium
CTGTACTTCGAAGACCATCACCACATGCTCCGCGACATGGTTCGGGAGTTCGCGGAAGCGGAAATCGCCCCGATAGCGGCGCAGTTCGACGACTCGGAAGAGTTTCCGTGGGAATCCGGGAAGAAAATGGCGGAGCTGGGGCTGTTCGGAATTCCGTTCCCTGACGAGTACGGCGGCGCGGGGATGGACTTCATCGCATCCGTGATCGTGTCCGAGGAGCTGGCTCGAGTGGATGCCAGCCACTCGATCATGGTCGGGGCCCACATTTCCCTTGCGGCGACCCCGCTGTATCGGTGGGGCACCGACGAGCAGAAGGAGAAGTTTCTTACTCCGCTCGCGAGCGGAGAGGTGTTGGGTGGATTCGGCCTGACGGAGCCGGGCTCGGGTTCGGACGCCAGTCAGATGCTCACGGTAGCGGAGCTCAACGGCGACCACTACGTGATCAACGGACAGAAGACGTGGATCACGCACGGTGGTGTCGGCGAGGTCTTCATCCTGGCAGCGGTTACGACTCCGGGCGCAGGCAACCGTGGGGTCAGCGCATTCATCGTCACCAAGGAAACCTGTGATCTCGAGCTGGCGAAGCAGCTGGGATTCGGACACAGCGATTCGGTGGTTCCGATGCCCGGGTTCTCGACCGGCCAGAAGCTCCGGAAGATGGGCTGGAACGCTTCAGACACGCGCGAGCTCGTGCTCGACAATGTCGAGGTTCCGGTGGGAAACCTCATCGGCGAGGAAAACGAGGGATTCAAGGTATTCCTGGACACGCTGGATGGCGGCAGGATCTCCATCGCAGCTCACGCCCTGGGGATCGCGCAGGGAGCGCTCGATGCGTCGCTTCGCTATACCGGAGAGCGAGTGCAGTTCGGTCGTCCGATCAACAAGTTCCAGGGGATCCAGTTCAAGCTGTCGGACATGGCCACGCGTATTCATGCGGCGCGCCTGATGACCTACCATGCCGCATGGCTGAGGCAGACCGGTCGCCCGCACAAGAAAGAAGCGTCCATGGCCAAACTGTTCGCCTCCGAGACAGCGATGGACGTGACGATCGACGCCGTCCAGCTGCACGGCGGATACGGCTACAGCAGGGAATATCCGGTCGAACGGATGATGCGGGACGCGAAAATCACGGAGATCGGCGAGGGAACGAGCGAGATTCAGCGGATCCTGATCGCCCGTGAACTGCTCCGGGAACTCGAGGGCTGAACGTCGAAAGTGGTGTCCGAGCGGCACTGACCGTAGATTTGCCCCCGGGGCCGCGAGCCGGACACGGCGCGGCCCTTTCGCTTATGGGGCAAGTACGCTGAATTCCCCCCGCCGACTCGCGGGGCCTGGATAATTATGCGCAGGGAAATTGTGATCGACGCCGCCGGGACAGAGACCCGAGTGGCGATCGTCGAAGATGGCAAGCTCGTCGAGCTCATGCACGAACGGGCCGAAGACGAGCGGATGGTCGGGCATCTCTATCTCGGACGGGTGGAGGCCGTGCTGCCGGGCATCCAGGCCGCGTTCGTCGATATCGGGACCGAAAAGTCGGCGTTTCTGCACGTGTCTGATCTCGCTGAAGAGATCGATGACGAAAACGGGAACGGTAACGGCCGCCGGTCGCGCCGCTACCCGCCGATCCAGGACCAGATCGAGCGTGGCCAGGAGATTCTCGTACAGGTCACCAAGGAGCCGATCGGCACCAAGGGGCCACGGGTAACATCGCAGGTTTCCCTCCCGGGTCGTTTCGTAGTGTTCATCCCCGACAGCAACCATGTCGGGGTCAGTCGGAAGATCGAGGACAGGGAAGAGCGTTCGAGGCTGAGGGCCGTGGCGCGCGAAGCGCTGGGAGATCGATCGGGTGGCGTGATCGTCCGGACCGTCAGCGAGGAGCTGAACCGCAAGACGATCGAGAAAGAACTCGCGGCTCTTCGCAAGACGTACACCAGGATCGAGCGGCGGGTAGAGAGCATGAAAGCGCCCGCGCTGGTGCACCGGGAGGAGGAGCTCACCTCCGGGATCATCCGCGACCTGTTCAGCGAGAAGATCGATCTGCTGACGGTGAATGACGAGGAACTGCACCACGAGATCCGGTCCTACCTCGGGCAGGTGGCCCCGGAGCTGTTGGACAGGGTTCGGCAGTACGAAGGTGACACTCCGATCTTCGATCAGTTCGGGCTCGAGGAGGAGATCCGAGCCGCATTCCACCGACGAGTGGAGTTGAAGTCTGGTGGACACATCGTGATCGAGCACACCGAGGCGCTCGTCTCGATCGACGTGAACACAGGTCGCTACACCGGTAAGAAGGATCCAGCGAAGACAATTCTGCGCACCAACATGGACGCTGCGGGTGAAATCGCACGGCAGCTCCGCCTGAGAGATATCGGCGGGATCATCGTGTGCGACTTCATCGACATGGACGAGAAAGACGCCCGGGAGCAGGTTCAGCAGGAGATCAAGAGCTATCTTGGCCGGGACCGTGCTCGAACGAAGGTGTTCAGTATCTCGGATCTCGGGTTGCTCGAGCTGAGCAGGCAGAGGGTTCGCCCGAGCCTCGTGCAGATGATGACCGAGCCCTGCACGAGCTGCGACGGTACCGGACGCGTCCTGGCGCCGGAGACGGTCGTTCGGCGCATCGAACGTGCGTTCAGGCGGGCGAAATCGTCGGGGGAGAAGAGAGCGATCACCATGCGTGTCCACCCGGAGGTCGCGCTCTACCTGCTGGAGCAGGAGCCCGAGTTCCTGCGCACGACGAGCCGCGAGTGCGGGATGGACCTGGATGTCCGGGATGATCCGCTGCTCGGACACGACGAGTATCGCCTGCTTGCCGCTCCGGCAGATACGGACGTCACGACACGCTACTCAATCGCTTGATTCACCCGATTCCGGAATTGACAGCAAGGCATATCAACACTATCATTTCGGGCTACGAATCGACGGAAAACACCTGGCCGGGAACACGAGACTGATGTACGCGATATTCGAGGCGAAGGGAAAGCAGTTCCGCGCGGAGCCGGACATGACTCTTGTGCTGCCGAGTCTGGACGCCGAGCCCGGTGAGCGGGTCACGTTCGACCACGTTCTGCTCGCGGAACGTGACGAGCAGGTGATCATCGGACAACCGTCGCTCGAGGGAGCCTCGGTCGCTACCGAAGTCGTGCGCCACGGGCGCGGCGAGAAGATCATCGTGTTCAAGATGAAACGCCGGAAGGGCTACCGCCGGAAGCAGGGACACCGCCAGGGCTTCACGGAGATCCGGATCGTGGATATCGATCTGGGGGCCGGTCGCTCGGTCGAGCGACCCGCGAAGGTAGAGAAGCCGAAGCGGAAGAAGGCGGTCGTGGTGGAGGCACCGGTCGTCGAGGTAGAGTCTGTCGAAGTCAAGGCACCGGTCGTCGAGGTAGAGCAGGTCGACGTGGAGGCACCGGTCGTCGAGACAGAGCCGGCCGTGGTGGAAGCTCCGACCGAGGAGCCGTCCGCGGTTGACGCGACCGACACGGCCCGCAGCCTGGCTGAGGAGAACGGAATCGATCTGTCGACGCTCGAGGGGTCGGGCAAGGACGGCCGGATCCTGAAGTCCGACGTCGCGAAGGCGATCAAGGCACGGGAAGGGAAGTGAGTCATGGCGCATAAAAAGGGAGTCGGGTCGAGCCGCAACGGCCGCGACAGCAAACCGAAATACCTCGGCGTCAAGAAATATGGCGGCGAGGTGGTGATCGCGGGGAACATCATCGTTCGCCAGCGCGGCACACGGATTCATCCCGGCCGCAACGTGGGGCGCGGGAATGATGACACGCTGTTCGCGCTGTCTGACGGCGTCGTGACGTTCAGCAATCAGCGCGGTGGACGGAAGCTCGTAAGCGTCCTGCCCGCCTGAGAATTACCTGCCGCGAGCGACGGGTCAGGATCCGCGGAACTGCGGCTCCCGTTTGTCGAGGAACGCCCCGACTCCCTCGTCCTTGTCGTCTGTCGCGAACAGCATGCCGAACCAGGCACGCTCGAACTTCAGCCCCTCGTCCAGCGGCATTCGTCGCGCGGCGAGAATCGTCTCTTTAGCCGCCTGGAGCGCGATCGGGGAGCGACTGCCGATCGTCCGGGCAAGTGCGAGTGTTTCCTCCCGCAACTCCTCGGGCGGAAACACCTGTTCGACCAGGCCGATCCGCGCGGCTTCTTCTCCCCCGATCATCGCACCGCTCATGATGAGTCTCATCGCGTGCCCCTCACCGACGAGTCGCGGGAGTCGCTGAGTTCCGCCGCCGCCCGGAATGATCCCCAGGTTGATTTCGGGCTGGCCGAGCTTCGCGCGCGACGACGCGATCCGCATGTCGCACGCCATCGCCAGCTCGCAGCCGCCGCCCAGACAGAACCCGTTGATCATCGCGATGATCGGCTTCGGGAATTCCTCCAACAGGGAGTAGATGTTTCCGGCCTGCATCGAGCGATATTGCTCGACTGCGCGCGCATCCTTGAACTCGGCGATGTCGGCGCCGGCGATGAACGCCTTCTCTCCGGCGCCGGTGATCACGACGACCCGTACGTCGTCATCCGAGGCCAGTTGCCCGAAGGTCTCGAACAGCGCTTTCCGGACTTCGCTGTTCAGCGCGTTCAGCTTATCAGGTCGATTGACCGTGAGCAGGGCGATCCGCCCTTCCAGCTTCTCGACGAGGAGCACTTCGCTCATGATGAGTTCCTTTCGTCAGTTCCAGCGATAGAAGCCCTCTCCGGACTTCTTTCCGAGTTTTCCTTCAGCGACCATGCGCTCCAGCAGTTCCGGGGGACGGAATCGATCACCACCGAGCTCCCGGTCCAGATACCGCGCGATATCGAGCCTGACATCCAGTCCCACCAGGTCCGTGAGCCTGAGCGGGCCCATCGGGTGCCGATACCCGAGCTCCATGGCCCGGTCGATGTCAGCCGGGGAAGCGACGTCCTCCTGCACCATGCGAATCGCCTCGAGCCCGAGGACCAATCCGAGCCGCGAAGACGCGAATCCGGGGCTGTCGCGGACCACGATCGCCTGCTTGCCGAGGCGCCTCGCGAACGTGCGGGCCTGCTCGACCACGCGCTCGGCAGTCCGGTCCCCGCGCACGACCTCGACCAGCGCCATGATGTGGACGGGGTTGAAGAAATGAATGCCGACGATCCGCTCGGGTCCGGGAATCGGCGCGGCGATCGCGGATATCGACAGCGAGGACGTATTGGACGCCAGGACACAGTCTGGCGCGACTCCAGCCGCCGCCTGGGCCAGCAACTCCTGCTTGAGCTCGAGGCGTTCAGGAGCGGCCTCGATCACCAGCTGCGTATCACTGACCGCCGCCTCGAGCCCGGACTCGAGCGTGAGTCGCTCCAGCGCCGCGTCCCGCTGGTCCGACTCGACTTTCCCGATCTCCACTCCCCGCTCCAGGTTCGCGGCGATCTTACCCAGGGCACCGGAGAGGGCATCCTCATCGATATCGAACAGCCGGGTGTCGAGCCCGGCTGTGGCACAGACCTGGGCGATACCGTGACCCATGGTGCCGGCGCCGAGAACGGCCACACTCAGGATCGGGACGGTCTCGGGGTCGCAGCCCATCACTCGCTCTCCGGCGGGGATTCGGCCGGGTAATCCCACGCGATCGGTCTGCGTCGAATTATGGCCATCGCCTCGAAGCCGAACTCCTCGGCGAGGCGATTCGGATTCTCCTCGAGCGCGCTGGTGTACAGGCGAACCTCCGTCAGCTCCATCGCTCTCGCCCAGCGATATGCGGCGTCGAGAAGTCGTCGCAGGTGTCCATGCCCTCTCGCTTCCGGCCTGACATACGGGGTCTGGAGACGTCCGAAGCGCGGCGGGCTGAAGTACGACACGTTCTCTTCAACACAACAGGAGAGCATTCCATCCAGCCCACCGTCCGTCCGATCGATCACGAACACGGCCGAGTCGGGTCCGCGAACGTGGCGCTCGAACAGCGAGCGCCGAGCTTCGATCCCGCCGGGAGGGATGTTCTTGTAGGCGGGATTCTGCCGGCTGATCCGAATATAATGGACCCACATCGCCGTGATCTCGTCCAGGTCTTCCAATGTGGCTTTTCGTACCCTGCTGTCGCGACTCATTCTCCGACTCCGAATCGAGGTGGCCGCTTCTCGACGAACGCCCTCGTTCCCTCGAGCGCGTCCGCCGACCGGAAGCACCGATCCTGGGCCTCCGCTTCGTAGTCCAGCATTTCGTCGAGCGTGGCGCTGAAACAGCGCTGAAGCGCCTGCTTCGCGAGCGCGAGCGCGAGAGGAGGCTTCGCGGCCAGGCGGCCGGCCCATTCCAGGGTCGCCGCCTCCAGCTCTTCGTGTGGCACGACGCGATTCACGAGGCCGAGCCGTTCGGCCTCGGTCGCATCGATCATCTCGCCGAAGAAGAACAGCTCCGCCGCACGCGCCCGTCCGACGAGACGGGGAAGCAGCCAGGTTCCGCCCCAATCCGGGTGCAGACCGATCCGGTTGAACGTCTGACCGATCGACGCCCGGTCCGAGGCGATTCGCAGATCACACGCGAGAGCGAGATTCGCTCCTCCGCCGGCCGCCGGCCCGTTAAGGGACCCGATGACCGGCTTGGACATGGAAGTGATGGCGCCGATCACCCGCCTTCCCGCGGTGACGAGTGCGTTCGCCTCTTCCAGCTCGCCACGCTCGAGCAGCCCTGCCAGGTAGCCCACGTCCGCCCCGGTGCAGAACGCCCGTCCCCTGCCGGTCACGACGACGACGCGAACGTCGTCCCGGTCTGCCACCTCCTCCAGCGCCATGCCGATCTCGTCACGCATGGCGCCGAAGAACGCGTTGAGCTTCTCCGGCCGGTTCAGGGTCACGGTCCCGATCCCGCCGGAGACATCGAGGAGAACGTGGTTCATGCCGATTCCTCTGCATGTACGATCGTCGCGATCCCCTGGCCGACACCGATGCACATCGTGACGAGGCCGGTACGGGCACCACGACGTCTCATCTCGTGAACGAGAGTCGTCAGCAGCCTGGCGCCGGTGCAGCCCAGGGGGTGACCGAGGGCGATTGCACCGCCGTTGACGTTCACCCGGGCCGGATCCAGCCCGAGCTCGCGGATGCACGGGATCGCCTGGGCCGCGAACGCCTCGTTCAGCTCGACGAGGTCGATGTCGTCGATCGACAGTCCGGCACGCTGGAGCGCCTTTCGGACCGCCGGGACCGGTCCGAGACCCATGCGCTGCGGTTCGACGCCGGCGACTGCCGTCGCGCCGATCCGGGCGAGCGGCTTCAGGTCGTACTCCCGCGCGGCGTCACGACTCGCCAGCAGCAACGCCGCTGCACCATCGTTGATTCCGGAGGAGTTGCCGGCCGTCACGGTCCCGCCGGACCTGAAGGCAGGTCGAAGTCGTGCCAGGCTTTCCGCCGTGACCTCCGGCCTCGGGTGCTCGTCGTGCCGCACGACGATCGGATCGCCGCGCCGCTGCGGGACCTCCACCGGCACGATCTCTTCGTCGAACCGCCCCTCCTCCAGCGCCCTCGCCGCGCGCCGCTGGCTCTCGAGCGCGAACGCGTCCTGCTCCTCACGCGTGACCAGCGGATCGTTGCCCGTGATCTCGGCTGTTTCTCCCAGCGACACCGTCCATTCGGCGGGCATCCGGGGGTTCGTGAACCTCCACCCGATCGTCGTGTCGGCGGAGACCGGGTCCATGCGAGAGAACCCGGTGGCCGGCTTGAGCGTCACCCAGGGAGCGCGGGACATGCTCTCGACGCCGCCCGCGACGAACAGATCGCCTTCTCCACACCTGATGGCGTGGGCGGCGCTGACCACGGCCTGCAGGCCCGAGCCGCACAGCCGGTTCACGGTCTGCCCCGCCACCTCGACGGGGAGGCCCGCGAGCAGAGATGCCATGCGCGCCACGTTCCGGGTGTCCTCTCCGGCCTGGTTCGCGCACCCCATCACCACATCCTCGATTCGATCCGCCGGCACGCCCTGCCGGTCGATGAGCTCGCGGATCACGAGGGCCAGGAGGTCGTCCGGCCGAACCGTGGCGAGGGCGCCTGCGTGGCGCCCGACGGGTGTGCGCAGCGCCCCGCAGATCAGTGCATCGCGGGCATCCGGGGGGACTGGCGAAATCGGCGTGCTCGTCGCAGTCGGCGCGCCCGGCGCAGTCGGCCCGCTCACTGCAGGCTCACCCAGACGCTCTTGGTCTGCGTGTACTCCTCGAGCGCCTGCCGACCCAGGTCCCGGCCGAAGCCCGAGCTCTTGAATCCACCGAACGGCGAGCCGGGATCGTACCGGTTGTAGGTGTTCACCCACACCGTGCCCGCCTTCACCGCGGCGGCGAACTGGTGCGCTTTGGCCACGTCCCGGGTCCAGACACCGGATGCGAGGCCGTAAGGCGTGTCGTTCGCCTGTGCGATCGCGTCATCGAGATCCTCGAACGGGAGCGCCGCCAGCACCGGTCCGAAGATCTCCTCGCGGGCGATCCGCATCTCCGGCCTGACCTCGTCGAACAGCGTCGCCTCGACGTAATACCCCCGCCCGTCCACCGTCGCGGCCTTTCCGCCGGCCAGGAGACTCGCGCCCTCGGAGACCCCCGATTCGATGTACGCCAGCACCCGCTCGTGCTGGGCCTTCGAAACGAGCGGCCCGAGCCTGGTCGTCGGTTCCAGCGGATCGCCGATCGTGGTCTTCACGGCGCGTCCCGCCAGCTTCTCGAGGAATTCCTCCCGGATCGACTCCTGGACGAACAGCCGTGAGCCGGCCGCGCAGACCTCGCCCTTTCCGTAATAGATCCCGGTAATCACCCCGCGGACGGCAGCGTCCAGGTCGGCATCCGCGAACACGACGTGCGGAGACTTTCCGCCGAGCTCGAGCGAGATCTTCTTCAGGGTCGCGGCCGCCGTTTCCATCACGATCCGGCCGGTCTCGGTCGATCCTGTGAACGAGATCTTGTCGACTCCCGGGTGCTCCACGAGCGCCTGTCCCGTGACCGGGCCGCGGCCGGGAATCACGTTCAGGACCCCCGGCGGGAACCCTGCCTCGAGGGCAAGTTCTCCGAGCAGCAGCGCCGTGAGCGGGGTCTCCTCGGCCGGTTTCAGGACCACCGTGTTTCCGCACGCGAGAGCCGGCGCGACTTTCCACGAGGCCAGGTTGAGCGGGAAGTTCCAGGGGATGATCGCACCGACGACTCCGAGTGGTTCGCGCCGGGTGTAGTTGAGGAACGGGCCGGAGACCGGGATCACCTCGCCGGTCAGCTTGTCCGCCCAGCCGGCGTAGTAGCGGAAATTCGAGACCACGAAGGGAATGTCGACCTTCGCCGACTCGAACAGCGGTTTGCCGTTGTCCGAGGTCTCCACCCGGGCGATCGCCGGGAGGTTCTGTTCGACGAGATCTGCGAGCCGCCACAGCAGCTCCGCCCGCCGGTGCACGTCCATGTCACGCCAGGCGGGGTCTTCGAACGCTTCGCGGGCGGAGCCGACGGCGGCGTCCACCTCCTCGGGCCCCGCTTCTTCCACCTCGGCGATGACTTCTTCAGTCGCCGGATTGATCGTCTCGAAGCGGTCGTGACCCTCGGTCCACGAGCCGCCGATCAACAGTTTTGTGCGCTGTTCCATGTTCGGTCGGTTCCGGGCTGGAAGGGAAGGGCCGCGGCGGTTGCCGCGGCCCCGGATATCAGTCGAGTCGAAGCCCTACTTCCCGGTGAACTGCGGCGCGCGTTTCTCGATATAGGCGTTCAGGCCTTCGCGTGCGTCGTCCCCCTGGAACAGCAACTGCTGCAGCTCGCGCTCGATAGCCAGGCCCTCGGAGAACGGGACCTCGACGCCGCTGCACACTGCCCGCTTGATGCGTCCGACGGCCCCGGACGCCTTGTTGGGCGGTACGAACTGCTTCGCATACTCCATCACGTCATCGAAGAAGCCTTCGGCCTCGAAGATCTTGTTGATGATTCCGAGCTTCGCCGCTTCTTCGAATTCGAAAGTCGAGCCCTCGACCATCACCTCGATCGCCTTGGACTTCCCGAGCAGCCGGCCGAGACGCTGCGTTCCGCCCGTGCCCGGGAGTACCCCGAGCGTCACTTCCGGCAGACCGATCTTGCCCCCGCCCTGTTTTGCGATCCGCAGGTCCGCGGCCAGCGCGATCTCCAGACCGCCGCCGACCGTGTGGCCGTTCAGCGCGGCGATCACGAGCTTCGGAGTCTGCTCGAGGCGGTTCAGCGCCTCGTTCGCGTGCAGGCAGAAGTAGTACTTGAAGTACGGGTCGGAGGTCTGGAGCATCTGGATGTCGGCCCCGGCGCTGAAGAACTTCTCGCCGGCCCCGCGCAAGACGATCACGTGAACGCTCTCATCGAATCGAGCCTTCACGATCGCTGCATCCAGCTCCAGCATCATCTCGTGCGTATACGTGTTCGCGGGCGGGTTATTCATCATGAGAATCGCGACACCATCCTGCACCTCGTACCCGATCAGCTGTTCGGCCATCTTCGTCTCATCTCCAGGTCAGTGGCTGGATTCATTCCAACGGCAACCAAAAAAGCTAGCGGCAGTCCGGATCGGATGACAGGGCGGAGATTTCCCGCACGGTGGGCGAAGCTGTTCACCCGCCGATCGGGCAACGTCTTGGGTCGATCCCCACCGGGCGCTATCATTACACACATGAAGACATATCCGCGACTCGCCGCCGCTGTCTTCGCCGCCGGGCTGGCGGCGACCGCGGTCTCCACGCTCACCGCGGGGCTGCAGGAATCGCCGGTCGTCGTTCGGATCCCGGTGACGGGGACGGTCGAGCTGGGGCTCGCCCCGTTCGTCGAGCGCGCGCTGGAGGAGGCCGCGAGCAGCGGCGCCGACCTCGCCGTGCTCGATATCGATACTCCAGGCGGCCGGATCGACGCTGCCTGGCAGATCGTCGATGCCGTAAGGGATGCAGGGCTACCCACCGCCGCGTATGTGAACCACCGGGCGCTGTCGGCCGGCGCGATGATCGCGCTCGCCGCAGACGAGGTCTACATGCGGCCCGGCTCGAGCCTCGGCGCAGCGACGCCGGTGGACTCGAAGGGCAACAAAGCCTCCGAGAAGATGGTCAGCGCGATGCGCGCGGAGTTCCGGTCCCTGGCCGAGGAGCAGGGCTTCGATCCGCTGATCGGCGAAGCGATGGTGGACGAGTCGGTGGAGATCGACGGACTCGTTCCGGGAGGGAAGCTGCTCACCCTCACGACCGAGGAAGCGATCGGTGTCGGCGTGGCGGATGCGAGCGTGGCGGACTGGAAGGAACTGCTGGCGCGAACCGGGCTCGACGGTGCCACCACGGTTGACGTCAAACCCAACTGGGCCGAGAAGCTCGTCCGCCTGCTCACCCACCCGCTCCTGGCTCCGATGCTGCTCAGCCTCGGATTCCTGGGCCTGCTGGTGGAGATCAAGACCCCGACGTTCGGGGTAGCGGGCGGGCTTGGAATGATCTGTCTTGCCGCTTTCTTCGGTGCCCGGTGGCTGGTTCATCTCGCCGGACTGGAGGAGTTCCTGCTGCTCGGCGCCGGTATCGTCCTGGTAGCCCTGGAAGTGCTCGTCGTCCCCGGCGTGGGTGTCGCGGGGATTCTCGGAAGTCTCGCGATCCTGGCGAGCGTCACTCTCAGCATGCTCGGAAGCTATCCCACGATGAGCGAAGTCATCAGTGCACTCGGTATCCTGGCGGTCTCCCTGCTGGCCCTCGGGCTTCTCGCCTTCGGAATTCTTCGGCACCTTCCCCATAGCAAGGGAATGACGGGCATATTCCTCAAGCGCTCGACGAGTCGGGAGACGGGCTATCTGTCCGCGCCCGATCTGTCGGGGATGATCGGGTCATCGGGAACCGCTCTCACGGACCTGCGGCCATCCGGTACGGCCGGATTCGGAGATGACCGACTCGATGTGGTGACAGAAGGACCATGGATCGAGCAGGGGACGAAAATCGTCGTAGTGCGTGACGGAGTCTCGGGCCTGGTGGTGCGCGAGATTCCGACTGAATCGGAATCAGAGCCGCGTGAGTCGTAAGCGCGGCACCGTCTGCGGTCCTCCGGCCCGCAAGGAGACACACTGGCATGAATGACGCTACAGCTGTCGGCGCAATTTTCATCGCAATCATGGTCGTCCTCGGCCTGCTGCTCGTCAGCTGGGCGGTACCGATCCGGCTGTGGATCGAGGCGATGGCGAGCGGAGTCCACGTGGGACTCGGGAGCCTGATCGGAATGCGGCTGCGCAAGGTGAGCCCACCGGCGATCGTCCGGCCCCTGATCGCGGCCACGAAGGCCGGAATCCCGCTGGATGTGAACGAACTCGAGGCTCACTACCTGGCTGGCGGAGACGTGGCCCGGGTGGCGAACGCGCTGATTTCCGCCGACAAGGCGAATATCGAACTCGGATTCGAACAGGCGGCCGCCATCGACCTGGCGGGACGCGATGTGTTCGAAGCCGTCCAGGTCTCGGTGAACCCCAAGGTGATCGACGTGCCGAAAGTCGCGGCGATGGCGAAGGATGGAATTCAGCTGATCGCGCTGGCGCGCGTGACAGTGCGCGCCAACATCAACCGACTGGTCGGCGGCGCCGGTGAAGAGACGATCCTCGCGCGTGTCGGCGAGGGGATCGTGAGCACGATCGGCTCGGCCGATTCCCACAAGGCGGTGCTCGAGAACCCGGACAAAATCTCGAAGACGGTTCTCGCCAAGGGGCTGGACAGCGGAACGGCGTTCGAGATCCTGTCGATCGACATCGCGGATGTGGATGTGGGCAAGAACATCGGTGCCGAACTGCAGATCGACCAGGCCGAGGCCGACAAGCAGATCGCCCAGGCGAAAGCGGAGGAGCGCCGGGCCCTCGCGGTGGCGACCGAGCAGGAATTCAGTGCCCAGGTGGAACAGGCGCGGGCCCAGGTGATCAAGGCCGAGGCCGAAGTTCCTCTCGCGCTCGCGGAGGCGTTACGAAGCGGGAAGCTCGGGGTCATGGACTATATGCGGTATCGGAACGTGGAAGCCGACACGCGGATGCGGGACGCGATCGCCGGTCCGGACGACCCGCAGGACGACGGGGAGTAGCCCGTGGACGGGTTCGTCCTGATTCTCGCGATCATCGTGTTCTCGGTGTTCCGGAATTTCATCACAGAGGCGAAGAAGAAGGCTGACGAGTCCAGTCCCGGCAGCTTCGAGCCGAGCGCGGAGCAAGATGAGGCTCAGGAGCAAGCGCTCGATGCCCTGAGGCAGTGGCAGGCGAAGCAGCGAAGCCTGCAGGCCGGGGGCGGAGAAATGGATCCGCCGGGCCGGGAGTCGGTGCGGATTCCACGCCCGGGCGAGCATCGGACAGACGTCCGCCTTCCGGCTCCGAGTCGCACGCAGCAGCCCGTGGTACACCGGAAGGAAAGGCTGTTCGAACTGGCGGAACCGACCGGAGCCGAGCAGACGCGGCGGGAAGCCTACGACGCGATCCGCGAACTGCTGGCCGGGAAGACAGTGCGGCCTTCTCCGCCGGTCCGCACGCTCCCGGACCCGGGCCAGGCGCGGGCTCCGAGCGAGGTACCGGCTCCGAGCAAGGTACCGGCTCCGAGCCCGTCGGCTGCGCCGGCGAGAGATCGTGATCGAACTTCGATGGTTCGGTCCCGATCAAAGATTCAGGGCACGGTCCGGCGCCGGGATGAAGCCGAAGAGCCGGTTCTGCGGCCGCGTGAAGATCGGAGAGCAAGGAGGCGGGCGGCACCGGCCGGGCTCGGCCGGCTCGACTCTCTACCGCCCCTGGCGCGAGGCATCGTGTACGCCGAGCTGCTCGGAAAGCCGATCGCCTTCCGGGGACCACGGGAGGGCGGGGGAGACTGACCGTCCCATCCGTCCCGCTCTCCTGCCGATGAGGCGGGACGCTGTGTCCCAGTTCGCGGTCTCCACCCCGGTCGTCGGCTTCTCCGTCTAGCGTGCGTCTCCCCGGTGTGAAATATTGTCTCATAGTTACGGATACCCCGATCCGGCTTCGGGCGGGGAGACTCGGACCGCTGCGTGAGGAGAGGTCTTGAAGGGCGCCGGCGAGACAACGCGCGAGCGATTCATCGAGACCGGCCGCGTCGCCGAGCTGTGCGACGCGGCCAGTTCCATGCTCGAGACGCTGGACCTATCCGCCATCCTCAGCATCGTCACATCGCAGACCCGCGAGCTGTTCGACGGCGCGGGAGCAAGCGTGCAGATCCTCGATCCGTCAGATGGACTGCTCGAAGTGGCGGCAGCAACCGGTTCGATGAAGCAGGCGAAGGGGAGCCGGTATCCTCCCGCGGACACCGTGAGCGGTGAGGCGCTGGAGAGAAATGGGCCGGTCATCCTGGAGGCGATCCCGGACGAGGCTTCCTTCGAGGCGGCGGGGCTGAAGGCGGGAACCCCCGCCGGGATCCTGGTCGTGCCACTCCGGGCGCGTGATGGGGGCTACGGAACTCTCGCGGTCGTGACCGGGCAGGAGGAGATCGACCTGCTCCGGGACGAGGCGGAGCTGTTGCTGTCATTCGGTCACCTCGCCGGTCTCGCGATTCAGAACGTCCGGATGTTCGAGGCGGAGACCGCACGGGCGGAAGAAAGCGATGAGCGGCGGGCCGCGACCGAGGATCACGTGTCCATGCTGGAGAGTCTGCACGCGGCCGAGGTCGAAGTGTCCCGGGACCTCGAACTCGATGCCGTGCTGCAGACGGTGACCGACAAGGCCAGAGAGCTGACGAACGCCGAGTACGGTGCGCTGGGCGTGCTGCATGCCGACGGCGACCGACTCGAGACGTTCATCACCAGCGGGATGCCGGCCGAAGAGGCGGAGCGGATCGCGGCGATGCCTGTCGGCAAGGGTCTGTTGGGAGCCGTGATCCACTCACGGGTCGTGATCCGCGTCGACGATGTGGGGACGGACCCGCGCTCGGCCGGGATGCCGAGCGGACACCCGGACATGAAGTCTTTCCTCGGGATCCCGATCCGGATCGGCGACCGGGCGTTCGGAAACCTGTACCTGACCAACAAGCGGGACGCTGCCTCGTTCAGTGAGCGCGACGAGGCGATCGTCGCCATGCTGGCGGCCCATGCCGCAGTCTCGATCGAGAATGCCCGTCAGTTCCACACGCTGCAGCGACTGCTCGAGGAGCTGCGCGAGACGCAGCAGCAGCGTGACCGATTCTACGCCTTCGTCAACCACGACCTGCGGAATGCGTGCAGCGGCGTTCTCATGTGGTCGGAGCGACTCTTCGGACGTACCGACGGCGAGTGCGGCGAGATCGCGGAGAAGATCCAGCGCGGGAGCGAGCACGCGATGCGTCTCGTGCAGGACGTGCTGGACCTGGAGAATCTCGGGCAGGGAAGGCTGGAGACCTGGTCCCGCGTGATCGTGGTGAATGATCTCCTGCAGGCCGCGGTGGACGGCATGCGTCCTGAGGCCGAGAAACGGAACCAGAAGCTGCAGCTCCGGCGGTCTCCCTCGACGCTGCGCATGGTCGCCGATCCGGATCGGG
>CBDUVN010000043.1:0-15281 GCA_965370685.1 uncultured bacterium
TTGAACTGCTTCAGCAGCCGGTTCACTTCGTGCACCGGTCTGCCCGAGCCCCGGGCGACTCTCGCCCGGCGCGACCCGTTCATCATGTCGGGTCGCTTCCGCTCCTCCCGGGTCATGGAGAGCACGATCGCTTCCATGTGCCGGATGCGCCTGGGGTCTACCTCGACCCCCTCCAGCATCTTCGGCTTCACGCCCGGAATCATCTTCAGCAGGCCTTCCAGCGGACCCATCTTCTGGATCTGCTGCATCGCCTGCAGAAAGTCCTCGAGGTCGAACTCCTCACCTCCGAGCACCTTCTTTTCGAACCGCTTCCCCGTCTCCAGGTCGATCGTCTGCTGCGCCTTCTCGACCAGCCCGACGATATCCCCCATCTGGAGGATCCGGCCCGCCATGCGCTTCGGATCGAAGACGGTCAGGTCTTCGAGCTTCTCGCCGACGCCGACGAACTTGACCGGCACGCCGATCACACCGTGAATCGACAGTGCGGCGCCGCCGCGGGCATCGCCGTCCATCTTGGTCAGGACCACGCCCGTGATCCCGACTGCCTCGTGAAACCCCTCCGCGATCCGGACCGCTTCCTGTCCCGTCATGCCGTCCGCGACGAACAGGACCTCGTCCGGATCGAGCTCGGTCTTCAGCCGCGTGAGCTCATCCATCAGCTCGACATCCGCCTGCAGCCGACCGGCCGTGTCCAGCAGCACGTGGGTGCGCCCTTCGCGACGCGCCATATCCACGGCCCGGGACGCGATCGCGATCACGTCCTTCTCTCCCGGCTCGTGCGCCACGGGAACATCGATCGACTTCGCGAGGATCGCGAGCTGGTCTCCCGCCGCCGGACGATACGGGTCGCAGGCTACGAGCAGCGGCCGTCGTCCATTCCTGGCCAGGCGCAGCGCCAGCTTCCCGGCCGTCGTCGTCTTTCCCGAGCCCTGCAGCCCCACGAGCATCACGACGGTCGGCGGAACAGTCGCTTCCCGAAGTTCCGTCGCCGCCTCGCCGCCCAGCACCTCGATCAGCTCGTCGTGCACGATCTTCACGACCTGCTCGCCGGGCTTGACCGACTTCAGGACGTCCTCGCCGACAGCACGCTCTTCGACGCGCTTGAGGAAGTCCCGGGCAACGTGGAAATTCACGTCCGCTTCGAGCAGCGCCCGACGAACTTCGCGCAGGCCCTCCCGCAGCATCGGGGGCGTCAGGACCCCTCGGCTGCGGAAGCCGCGAAACACACCTTCCAGGCGCTCGCCCAGCTGCTCGAACATCCGGCTCGCTCTCTCTCCCGAGCTCTACGACCGTCGGACGAAATCGTCCCCGAAAATCAAAAGACGCGCCGTCGCGTCTCCGCGCTCGCGTCCGTCGGACGCGGTGTCGCGCGCCGCGACCCGGGGGTCCGAGAGCCTAGAAGTATAAGCGGGGGTTCGGAATCAGGCAACGCGCGGGATCGAGACCCTCACGATCTGGTCTCGAGCCGAGCCAACTGACACGTAGCGGATCGGAACGCCGGCGTTTGTCTCGATCCGCTCGAGGTAGTCGCGGGCCCCTGCGGGCAGGTCGTCCCAGGCGCGCGCCTGGCCCGTGCTTTCGCCCCATCCGGTCGCCGATTCGTAGACCGGGACGACCCGATCCAGCTCCGCGGACCGGACCGGGAAGACATCGAGCGGCGCACCGTCCAGCGTGTAGCCGACACCCAGTCGGATCTCATCGAACGTGTCCAGCACGTCCAGCTTCGTCACCGCGAGCGCCGTGAGGCCATTCACCGCGGCCGAGTACCGCACGACCGCCCCATCGTACCAGCCGGGACGCCTGGGGCGACCCGTGGTGGCGCCGAATTCGGCCCCGAGCTGGCGCAGCCTATCCGCCTCGTGTCCTTCCAGCTCAGTGGGAAGCGGCCCGTTGCCCACCCGCGTCGTGTACGCCTTTACGATTCCGAGCACTCCGTCGATCAGGGTAGGACCGATTCCTACTCCGGCCGCAGCCGCCCCGGCCGTCGTGTTCGACGATGTGACATACGGATACGTCCCGTGGTCCACATCGAGGAGCGAGCCCTGCGCACCCTCCAGCAGCACCCGGCCGTCTCCTCGCAGCTCTTCGAGCAGCGCCGCGCCGCTGTCGCCGGCCAGCGCCAGGATGCGAGGCCCGATCACTTCCAGCTCCGCCATGATCGAGGCGGGGTCCGCCCGGTCCTCCAGATCCCATGCTTCGAGCAGCTCGTTCGCCGCGACGCAGGCCTGCTTCACCAGCCCGGCACAATGCGACATCTCCTCCAGCTCACACACCCTGATCCCGGTTCGCGCGACCTTGTCCCTGTATGCCGGTCCGATGCCCCGCTTCGTGGTCCCGATCTTCGCGTCCCCACGCAGGCTCTCGCGTGCCCCGTCGAGCAGCCGGTGGTACGGGAGAACGAGGTGTGCCCGACGCGACACAGTCAGTCGTTCCGCGATCTCGATCCCGCGGCCCTCGAGCCCGTCGATCTCCGCGAGCAGAGTCCAGGGATCAATCACGACCCCGTTTCCCAGCACACACTTCACCGCTGGAACGATCGCGCCCGATGGAATCAGGTGGAGGATGAACTCCTGGCCATCCACCAGCACCGTGTGGCCCGCGTTCGCGCCCCCCTGGTAGCGGGCGACGAGCGTCGCCTGCTCCGCCAGGACGTCCGTGATCTTGCCTTTGCCTTCGTCGCCCCACTGGGCGCCGACGATGACGATGCAGCGGCTCGAATCCTGAAACATTCAGCCTCCGGGGGCCTGGTTCCGATCGAGGACACCCGCCGCCACCAGGGCATCGGACACCTCGACACGGACGGCTTCGGATGGAGAAATCAGAGGTGAGCGCGGCGGGCCTCCGGCCATGCCGAGCAGATCGAGAGCGTACTTGAGCCCGGGCACTCCGGTGCCGGCGATCACTCGCTTGTGCAGCGGGCCGATGCGTTCCTGCAGCCGACCCGCCTCGGAGCCGCGGCCGGCTCGCCAGGCATCGAACACGCCCGTCGTGGCGCCGGGCGCGAGCAGCCCGACTGCGACGATCCCACCGGCCGCGCCGATCTCGAGGCCGGAATACAGGTGAGTCCCGGCCCCGACGAGAACGGTCGCCCGGTCCGCGCACACGGTACACAGCGTCCCGAGCCCGTGAATGTCACCGGAAGAGTCCTTGATACCGATGATGTTGTCGTGGCCCGCCAGCTCCGCCACGAGCTCGGGCTCGAGGCCCACGGGCACGAACTTCGGCACGTGATACAGCACGACCGGGACCGGCGCCGAGTCGGCCACCTCGAGGAAATGGACCCGAAGCGCCTCGGGCGTCATCTGGCCCCTGTAGTAGGATGGCGGCCGCACGAGCAACGCCTCGGCTCCCGCCTCGGCCACGGCCTGTCCCAGTCGGATCGTGGCCCTGGTGGATTCGAGTCCCGTTCCGGCGAGCACGGCCGCCGTGTCGCCGACGACATCGCGGGCCTTGGCAACGAGCGCCACGATCTCCGTTTCATCCAGGAGCGGAGCTTCGCCGGTCGAGCCGGCCACGACGTAGCCTGCCACCCCGTGCTCGCCCCAGGCCCGCAGGTTCCGCCCGAATCCGTCGAGGTCGATTTCGCCCCGGGCCGGGTCGAACGGAGTGGTGACCGGTAGATAGACGCCCTCGAGTTTCACGAGTCGAGATCCGCTTCTACATCCGCTTCGATTCCCTCAGGAACGTCACCTAGCCGGCGATGACGATCGTCGGCGAAAGTCTGCATGATCAGCTCGAAGTCGCTGGGGCTCGTAGCCGCCGCCTTGGCCGTGTCGTACTCCACAAGCCCCATCTCCACCAGCTGTTCGAGATGCTGCTGGAAGGTCTGCGTACCGTACGCCGCGCTTCCCTGCTCCGTCAGCTCGAGGATCTCTTCGACCGGCTTGCCGTGCAGGATGCAGTCCCGCACGGCTCCCGTGATCCGAATCACCTCGACGGCCGGGATCATCCGGTCCGAGTCCTTGCGCGGAAGCAGCTTCTGGGCGATTACGGCCCGGAGCGAATCGGCCACGCGCATGCGGCCGATCTCCCGCTCATCCTCCGGAAACACGGTCAGAAGCTGGTTCAGGGCCCCGAAGGCGGACGGCGAGTGGAGCGTCGAGATCACGAGCTGGCCCAGTTCCGCGGCCCGGATCGCGGTCTCCATCGTCTCGCGGTCCCGCATCTCCCCGATCAGGATCACGTCCGCGTCCTGCCGGAGAGCGGCCCGCAATCCACTCCGAAAGGAATCGGTGTCCACGCCGACCTCGCGCTGGGTCACCGTGCTCAGCTCGTCGTCGTGCAGATACTCGATCGGGTCTTCGAGCGTGATGATGTGCTTCTTGAGTCGATTGTTGATTCGCCCGACCATCGCGGCCTGGGTGGTGCTCTTCCCTGAGCCCACCGCTCCCGTGACGATTACCAGCCCGTGTTTCAGCTCGGCGATCTCGGCGAGCACGGGCGGCAGGTATAGATCCTCGAGGGTGGGAACGCTCCACGGAATCACGCGCATGACGATCATGTGCGCGCCACGCTGCTTGAGGATGTTGATCCGGAACCGGCCCACGCCGGTGAGCTCCCACGATGTGTCGTAGTCGGTGAGTTGATCGATCCGTTCGCGGTCGCGCTCGGTGGGAATGAGCTGCAGCGCGATCTTACGAGTCTCTTCGGGCGTGAACACCTGGCTCGACAGCTTTACGACCTTGCCATCGATCCGTGCCCGGAACACGTCCCCCGACTTGATGTGAAGGACGCTGGCTCCACGGTCCACCGCCGCCTTGACGAGTCGCTGCACTAGTAGCCGCGCTCCTTATCGACCTGATTGTCGAGCGGTCGTCCCGCCCGCCAGTGTTCGAAGTTCCGACGCATCAGTGCACCCTCCCGCTCCCAGAACCAGGGACTGATCGACCCCGCGTGCGGCGTAATGAGAACGTTGCCATGCGCACGGAGAGGGCTGTCCGGTGCAAGCGGCTCGGTCCGGAACACGTCCAGCGCCGCTCCGCGGAGGTCTCCGTTGCCGAGGGCCTCGGAGAGCGCCGCCTCGTCCACGATGCCACCCCGGGAGAGGTTCAACAAGACGGCGTCCGGCCGCATGACCGCCAGCTCGGCCGAACCGATCATTCCTGTCGTGGCCGCCGTCTCGGGCACCGACAGGACCACGTAGTGGGCGGCCGCGAGCGCGACATCCAGTTCGTCCGCCGCCAGCTCCCGGTCCACCTCGGGCAGCAGGGTCCGACCCGGATGAGCGCGAACCGCCCATACGTTCATGCCGAGCGCCTTCGCGCGCATACCGATCGCCCGTCCGATCGCCCCATATCCGACGATCGCCACCGTGCTTCCGGTCAGCTCGCGCAGAGGGCTGGCCTGGCCCGCCATGGACTCGTACGGCCAGTCGCCCGCCTGCATTCCACTGACGGCGAAGTCGAACCCCCGCCCGAAGTGCAGCATTGCCCCGATCGCCCATTCGGCCAGTGGGTCCGCATAGATTCCGGCGGAATTCGTCATCACTGCGTTGTTGTCCCGCATGCCCGAATGCAGGCTGCCGCGTACTCCGGCGGCCCCCGAGTGAAACCACTGCAGCCGGCCGGCCGCCTCGAGCAGGCCAGGGGTGATGCCGTAACCGAAGTACACTTCGGCCTCCCCGATCGCGTCCAGCACCTCGGAGGGAGCGCTCGCCGGTCCGTCTCCCGCCGCATCCGCCGCGACGCGGATCGCCCGGACGGCCCATTCTCCGGCCCCATCGGCCGCGAGTTGCTCGACGACCGCCTCGGGGATCCGCCAGGCGGGATACCGATCGGAGTGCATCCAGATCAGGAGGATCCGGCGCGGTGCTTCCGCGTCACTCATCGGCAGGGGTGTCCAGTCCCATCCGTTCGTAGGCCTGTTTCAGTGTGACCCGGGCGATCACGCGGGCTCGCGACGCGCCGTCCGCGAGGATCTCGTGTACCCGGTCGGGGTGCTCACGCAGCTCCCGCGCCCTGTCCCGGATCGGGGCCATGCGCTGTGCGATCCCATCGGCCAGCATCCGCTTGCAGTCGACACAGCCGATCGTGGCGGCCCGGCAGCGAACCCCGATCTCCTCGCGCTCCACCGGATCCGTGAAGAACGTGTGCAGCGCGTACACGTTGCACACGTCGGGATTGCCCGGGTCGGTCCTGCGGACACGTGCCGGATCGGTTACGGCGGTCCGCACCGTGGCCCACAGTTCCTCCGGCTCGGCGAGCATCGGGATCGTGTTGTCCTGCGATTTCGACATCTTCGAGACGCCGTCGAGCCCGAGGATCTTCTTTCCCCCGCCGATCATCGGTTGCGGCTCCGGGAAGTACTCCCCGAACCGGGTATTCCACTTGCGGGCGATCTCGCGCGTGAATTCGAGGTGCTGCCTCTGGTCCTCGCCGACCGGAACGAGCTCCGCATGATACAGCAGGATGTCGGCCGCCTGCAGGATCGGGTAGTTGAGCAGGCCCGCGTTGATCATCTGCGCCCGCTCCGACTTGTCCTTGAACTGCGTCATCCGGCTCAGCTCGCCGAGCGGCGTCACGGTATTGAGCAGCCACTCGAGCTGCGCGTGCTCCGGCACCGCCGACTGCACGAACAGGATGCAGTTCTCCGGATCGAGGCCCGCAGCCAGCAACCCGACTGCCATGTCGAACACCCGTTGCTTCAACGCCTCGGGCTCGTACGGGATCGTTATGGCGTGCAGATCGACAATCGAGTAGATGCACTCGTAGCTGTCGGTCAGGTCGACCCAGTTCTGGATCGCGCCGAGATAGTTGCCCAGGTGCAGGTCACCGGAGGGCTGAATACCGCTGAACACACGGGCTTTGCCAGGGGTCATTCCGGAGTCGTCGATAGGGGTGGATAGTGGTCGATTGCCGGCTTTCGGTGGCCTTTCAAGGCCACCTCGAAGGTAGCCGAACCACCCGAACGCGAGCAAGCGAGAACCAGGTGAGCGTAATTGCAGATCCGACAGCAATGCTGGAAGTGGCCAGTCGGGCAGCGGACGCCGCGGCCGAAGTACACCGGGAGGGGCGGGGACGGATCGAGCCGTCGGCATGGAGCGAGAAGGGCCGCTCGGACTTCGTGACCGAGGTGGACGTGGAGGCCGAACGGCGGATCGTGGACATCATCCGGGAGACGTTCCCGGATCACGACATCCTGGCCGAGGAAGGAACGGACGACAGCGCGACCGGCACGAGCGGAATCCGCTGGGTGATCGACCCGCTCGACGGAACCACGAACTGGCTGCACGGATATCCCGAATACGCCGTGTCGCTGGCGGCGGAGGACGAGCAGGGACCGCTGGTAGCGCTGGTTCTCAACTCGGCTACGGGTGAACGGTTCGAGGCGATTCGGGGGAGTGGCGCCTTCCTCGACGGATCGCAGATTCACGTCTCCACCGTCGCCGACCTCAGGCATGCGCTGGTCGGAACGGGATTTCCATTCAAGAGGCTGGACGTTCTGCCGGCCTATCTCACCACCTTCGAGCGGGTGCTCCGGGAAACGAGCGGCATCCGCCGGGCCGGGGCCGCGGCGCTCGATCTGTGCGACCTCGCGTGCGGACGGCTGGACGCGTTCTTCGAGTACTGGCTGATGCCCTGGGATGTGGCGGCTGGCGCACTCATAGTCCGGGAGGCAGGCGGGGTGTTCGAACGGCTGCCGGTACCCGGTCTCGTGAGCGAGGACGAACAGCGCGTAGATTCCCCTGCGAGAGATGGAGGACGACTCACACAGGGTGGATTTCTTGCCGCGAACGCGGTGCTCGCCGACCCGTTCCGGGCCCTGGTTCGAGAGTCGGAACTGCAACAGAAGGACTCTTAGGATCTGATGGCGTATTCCGTTAAGGAAGTCTACTTCACCTTGCAGGGGGAAGGCATGCACACGGGCCGACCCGCCGTGTTCTGCCGATTCGCCGGCTGCAATTTGTGGTCGGGTCACGAGCCGGACCGCTCGACCGCAACCTGCCCGTTCTGTGACACGGAGTTCGTCGGAACCGACGGGCCGGGCGGCGGCAGGTTCCGGACGGCCGTCGACCTCGCCCGGGCCGTGACGGCAGCGTGGCCCGGTGATCCAGGAGGATCGGAATCGCGCGAGAAGCCGCTCGTGGTGTGCACGGGGGGCGAGCCGTTGCTCCAGCTCGACGAGGATGCCGTGGCGGCTTTTCACGAAGCCGGATTCGAGGTGGCCGTCGAAACGAACGGCACGCTGGAACCGCCGGCCGGGCTCGACTGGATCTGCGTGAGCCCCAAGGCAGGGGCACCACTCGAGCTCAGGAGAGGTCACGAACTGAAGCTGGTATATCCCCAGTCGGGTGCTCCTCCTGAAGAGTTCGCGAAGCTGGAATTCGAATACTTTTTCCTGCAGCCGATGGACGGCCCGCGACGTGAAGAGAACACGAGGCTCGCGATCGCTTACTGCCTCGCGCACCCGCAATGGCGGCTCAGCCTGCAGACACACAAGTACATCGGACTCGACTGAACGAGGCTCCATGGAGATCTGGAAGGATTTCACGTTCGAAGCGGCGCATCTGCTGCCCCATGTTCCGGAAGGCCACAAGTGCCGGCGCCTGCACGGCCATTCCTACCGTGTCCGGGTCGTGGTGGGTGGTGAGCCGGACCACTCGCTCGGCTGGATCGTGGACTTCGCCGATATCGGGGCGGCCTGCGAGCCGATCAGGAAACGGCTCGACCACTATTACCTGAACGAGATCGAGGGCCTCGAGAACCCGACCAGCGAGATGCTTGTGAAGTGGATCTGGGACCGCCTGCAGCCAGCTCTGCCGGGCCTCAGCCGCCTCGAGATCAGTGAGACATGCACGTCCGGATGTGCCTACTCGGGCGAGTGACCTTCAGCTCTCCAGCCGTTCGAGGGCATCGGGCACGGACACGGTCGCCGCATCTCCGGCCAGCATCAGACCGGAGTCGCCGGAAACCGGGATCGTGATCGGCCCGTCTTCCGGCAGCGGGTGGAGCCTGCCACCCTCGAGAATCCGATCCACGTACAGGCGCTGCACCAGCACTCTGAGAACCGCGAGGATCGGCACGGCCACGATCATCCCGATCGGGCCGAGCAGCTTCAGCGCGATCAGCACCGACAAAAGCGTCCACACGGGCGGAAGCTGGACCTGCCGCTCGAATACCTTCGGCGCTACCACGTTCGCCTCGACCACGTGCACGACGACTCCGAGCGCGATTACCGCGAGGGCGTACCACAGACCGCCGGCCGGCAGCACGTACAGGGCGGGCAGAATGGTGGAGAACAGACTGCCGAAGAATGGCACGATCACAGCCAGCCCGGTGAACGCGCCGAACGCGAGCGCATAGGGCACCCGGAGCAGTTCGAGGCCGATCCACGTGAACACTCCGAGCACCGTCATCGCCACGAGCTGCCCACCCAGCCACAGCCTCAGGGTCTCCGACAGCTCGTTCATGATGTCCAGCGCGAGGCCACGGTTCGCGGGCGGCACGAGGCGAAGGATCTCCGCCCTGTACAGGCCCGGCCGGGCCGCCAGAAAAATACTCATCGCAAGCACCGCGAAGGCGTGCACCAGAAAATACAGCCCGCCGAACAGGTAGGGGAACACGTCCGTGAAGTACTGCCCGATCTCTCCGAACAGCGTGCCGAAGTAGCTCCGTCCCTCTTCCACCGGACCAAGTACGTCCCGTGCCAGCGGAAACCGTTCCGCGAGACGGACGAGCGAGGATTCCCACACCATGAGCCGGGCGGGGAGAACGCCGAGGAGATCGGCGACCTGCTCGAGGAGCGGGGGCACGAGCAGCACTCCGATGGTGCCGATTCCGAGCAGCGTGGCAAACAGCCCGAGGGCGATCCCCAGGGGACGGGGCAGGTGCAGTCGTGTCTGGAACCAGTCGGTTACGGCGGAAAGATACACCGCGAACAGGATCGAGATGAACAGCAGGAGCAGCAGGTCGAGCGCCTGCCACGCGAGCACGAGAAACAGGACAACGAGGACCGCCGCGAGCAGGTACCCCAGCGGTCCTCGGCGGACGCCGCCGGTATCAGCCACGACGCCACCCCGGCGCGCGGCCGCAGAATCGTCGGCTATCCGTTCTTCCCGGTCTTTTCTTCCTCCGTCTCATCCTCGTCCCCCGCGGCGGATGATGCGGCCTCCTGCTCGATCGCCTCGAGTTCGGCCACCAGCTCGGCCTCGAGGATCTCGGCCTCGGCGAGCTCGGCCTCCGCCTCCTTCACCTCGGGAGGATCTCCCGCCTCCAGCGCCTTCGGCTCTCCCGTCTCGGCCGGGCCGATCAGGCCCATGTCACGCTTCAGCGCAAGCAGGCGGTCTTCGACGTCGGTTTCTCCGCCCTCCTCGAGCAACGCGAATTCCCTCACGAGACTGTCGCCCGTGAGGTCCTCCGTGACCTCGGCCGACGCGAGGGCCTGCCGCTCCGTTTCCTCGATCTTCTCCACCATCTGATCAAAGGCCCGAAACGCGCTCTTGTCCTGCAGGCCCGCCATCGTTTCGTGAATCCGCTTCTGCGCCTGCGCCCGCTTCTGCTTCGCGATCAGCAGGTTCTTCTTACGCTTCGCTTCCTCGATCTTCGAGTTCAGCTGGCGCAGGGATTCCTTCAGGCGCTCCGTTTCCTCGCGGTGCTTGAGCCACTGTTCCTCCATCTCGGCGGCATGTCGCGCATGCTCCTGGCCGCGCATCAGCGCCTGTTTCGCCAGGTCGTCCCGCTCCTGGCCGATCGCCAGGCGGGCCCGCCGCTCCCAGTTCTGAGCTTCCTTTCGCTCCGACTCCACCTGCGCCCTCAGGCGGCGCTCGTCGGCGATGGCCATCGCGACTTCCTGCTTCGCCTGCGCGAGCTGGCGTCGCATGTCTTCGATGACCTGGACGAGCATCTTCTCCGGGTTCTCCGCCTTGGCGATGAGATCGTTGATGTTCGACCGGAGAAGCCGCGACAGTCGTTCGAAGAGTCCCATGGCCCTGTCAGTCCAATCCGAGTGTGTGTCTGTGCGAGGTCACGGCGAGCGCGAGGCTCTCCAGCGACGCCAGGAATTCCGAGTAGTCCAGGTTCTCGATCTCGAGTGCGTCGGTCAGGATGACGTCCTGTTCCTCCAGGCCATACGCGCCATGAACGAGATCCGTAGCATTCAATGTCAACAGTTGTTCATACAGCTTGAGCCGGTCCTCGGTGCCGTCGGGCGCCGTTCCGATCTTCGCCCGGAATACGACGAGCGGCGGTAAATACGAAAGCACCACGGCCGGCTCACCGGTCGCGGTACCGCCCGGAGGGTCGACAATCCACAGGCACTCGCCGATCTCCTCGTAGTCCATCTCCGTGCGGATCAGGAAGCTCTCGAGGTCTTCGCGACTGATCATCGGTCTCCATCCTCAGTGAGGGCAGGCCGGCTGCTCTCAGTTGTGCCCTCGAGCAGCCGGGTCAGGAACTCCTGATGCTCCGCCAGTTCTTGCACCTGGTCGACGAGGGCCTCGATCTGTCCTTCGAGTTGCGCGATGCGCTCCGGATCCGCTCCGCCCGAGACGGCGGGTGGGCGGTCCGCCCCCGATTCGAGACGCCGGGCGACCGCGACCGCGATCGGCGCGATCACGAAAACCACGAGCAGAATCAGGACAATCGACGTCATTCTCTCCGACCGAATCCGTTCGGGTCCGGGCCCTCTTGCCGATTCGCCCTACGCGGCCCGGGGGCACGGAGTTTCAGGCGGGGCGCCTCGAGGCGCCGGCCCACAGGGGGACAGGGTAACGTATTCATAGCGTGCGGATCAACGGCTCGGCGAGTGCGCCGCGAGCGTCTTACGCAGAAACCGCCCGGTGTGGCTGTGCTTCGAGTCCGCCACCTGCTCGGGCGTCCCCGCCACGACGACATCGCCACCGCCCACGCCACCCTCGGGACCAAGATCTACTACCCAGTCCGCCGTCTTCACCACGTCCAGGTGATGTTCGATCACCAGAACCGTATTCCCCTTGTCCACCAGCCGATGCAGGACCTCGAGCAGGATCCGGATGTCCTCGAAGTGCAGGCCGGTGGTGGGCTCGTCCAGAATGTACAGTGTGCGGCCGGTACTGCGCTTGGCCAGCTCCGAGGCGAGCTTCACCCGCTGTGCCTCCCCGCCGGACAGCGTGGTCGCCGACTGGCCGAGGGTGATGTATCCGAGGCCGACATCGCACAGCGTCTGCAGCTTCGCGCGCAGCGTGGGAATGGCGTCGAAGAACTCCCGGGCCTCCGCCACGGTCATGTCGAGCACATCCGCTATGCTCCTGCCCTTCCACAGGACCTCGAGCGTCTCGCGGTTGTAGCGCTTCCCTCGGCACACGTCGCATGGGACGTAGACATCCGGCAGGAAGTGCATCTCGATTTTCAGCAGGCCGTCACCGCGGCACGCCTCGCAACGCCCACCCTTGACGTTGAAGCTGAACCGGCCCGGCCGGTACCCGCGGATCCGCGATTCCGGGAGCTTCGAGTACAGGTCGCGAATCGGCGTGAACACGCCGGTATACGTCGCCGGGTTCGAGCGAGGCGTGCGGCCGATCGGGCTCTGATCGACGTCGATCACCTTGTCGATCCGATCCATACCGTCGATTCCGTCGTGCGCGCCGGGGACGGCCCGGGCGCGGTGCAACTCGCGCGCGAGCCGACGGTACAGGATGTTCTCGACCAGCGTCGATTTCCCCGATCCGGACACTCCGGTGACGGCGATGAACGTCCCGAGCGGCAGCCGAACGTCGATCCGTTTCAGGTTGTGCTCGCGGGCCCCGCGCACTACGAGGTCCTCTCCCTCGCGTCCCTTCCGGCGGGTTTCCGGTACCGGGATCTTCCGGTCACCCCGCAGGTAGGCCGCGGTGAGCGACTCGCTCGACTCGAGGAGTTCCTCCACGGTTCCCGACACCAGCACCCGCCCACCGCGACGTCCGGCGCCCGGCCCCAGGTCCACGACGTGATCGGCCGACCGGACGGTCGCCTCGTCGTGCTCGATCACCAGTACCGTATTTCCGAGGTCCCTCAGGCTCTCGAGCGTCCCGAGCAGTCGCCGGTTGTCCCGCGGGTGCAGCCCGATGCTCGGCTCGTCGAGCACGTACAGCACGCCCACGAGACGGCTTCCGATCTGTGTCGCGAGCCGGATCCGCTGCGCCTCGCCGCCCGCCAGGGTGTCGGCCGAGCGCCCCAGCGTCAGGTAGCCCAGTCCGACCCGTGTCATGAACCCGAGCCGGTCGCACACCTCCTTCAGGATCGGCAGGGCGATCTCCGGGTCGAGGTGCGCCGATCCCGGATCGTCTCGCAGGCTTTCGAACAGGGCGAGAGCCTGTTCCACCGACTCGTCGATCACCTCGGTCAGGCGTCGGTCCGCTACGGTGACCGCCCGGCTCTCCGCACGCAGGCGTCCGCCCTCGCACGAGGGGCAGACCCGCGCAGTCATGTACTCGTGGAGCTGCCGGTGCAGCATCTCGCTTTCCGTTTCGTGGTACTGCCGGCGTACGTGCTCGAGCGCCCCCTCCCACTCCAGTTCCGGGTCGCCCTGGAGCACCGCCTCGCGCTGGGCATCGCTCAGGTCACCCCATGCCGAGTTGAGCTCGAAACCATGAGATTCGGCGAGTGCGGGGAGCGTGACCCGACGCAGGCGCCCCGTGGGGCTCCCCCAGGGCAGGATCACCCCCTCCAGGATGGAGATTCTCGCGTCTCCGAGCAGCAACTCGGGGTTCGGCTCGAGTCGGACGCCGAGACCGTCGCAGTCCGGGCATGCACCGTAGGGAGAGTTGAACGAGAACTGGCGCGGCTCGAGCTCGGAGATGTTGATCCCGCACGCCGCGCACGCGTACCGCTCACTGAACAGGTGCCGCTCGCCTTCTTCGTCACCCGTTCCGGTGTGCGTTCGGATCTCGACCATTCCGCCCGCCATGCGCAGAGCTGTCTCTACCGATTCGGCTATCCGCGCGCGCTCCTCCCCGCGCGCCATCAACCGGTCCACGACCACAGAGATGTCGTGGTTGACGCGCCGGTTCAGTTTCGGGGGCTCGCTGAGCTCCACGAGCTCGCCGTCCACCCGGGCCCGGACGAACCCCTCCTGCAGGGCCTCATCGAACAGATCCCGGAACTCGCCTTTGCGTCCCTGCACCAGAGGGGCGAGGATCTCCACCCTCGAAACTTCCGGCCACGCGGCGATCTGCTCGGCGATCTGCGTCGCGGACTGGCGGCGCACGGGCCGGCCGCACGACGGACAGTGCGGAATCCCTACGCGCGCCCACAGCAGTCGGAGATAGTCGTAGATTTCGGTCACCGTGCCGACGGTGCTGCGCGGATTGCGGCTCGAGCCCCGCTGCTCGATCGCGATCGCCGGAGACAGGCCCTCGATCCGGTCCACGTCTGGTTTTTCCATCACGCCCAGGAACTGGCGGGCGTACGCGGACAGCGACTCGACGTACCGGCGCTGGCCTTCCGCGTAGATCGTGTCGAACGCGAGCGAGGATTTCCCCGATCCGGACAGACCCGTGACCACGGTGAGGGCGTTACGGGGGATCTCGACGTCGATGTTTCGCAGATTGTGCTCGCGAGCGCCACGCACGACGATCTGGCCCGCAGAGGTTTCGCGGGTCACGGAATCTCCTCGCCACGCCACAGGTCTTCCAGGCTCTCGCGCTGTCGCACGATCTGCCAGGAACTCCCCTCCACCAGGATCTCCGGTGGCCGGGGACGGCTGTTGTAGTTGGACGCCATCACGAAACCGTACGCCCCCGCATCGCAGAGCTGGAGCAGGTCGCCCGGCCGGGTGCCGTGCAAACGTCGTCCCGTTCCGAGCACGTCACCCGATTCGCACGTCGGGCCGAGGACCTCCACCGTCGGGTCGCCGGACAGATCCCCATCGACCGGGACGATCGCGTGCTGAGCGCCGTACATCGCGTGCCGGGCGAAGTCCGTGTGTCCGGCATCGCACACGACGGCCGGATTCTCACTCCGGTCCCGCAAATAGAGGACGCGCGTGAGGAGCAGACCCGCCCTGGCGACGACCGAGCGCCCGGGCTCGAACCGCAATTCCGGCCCGGCCCCACCGAGCATCCCGGTCAGCTTGCGGACGAGGTCCATCGGCTCGGGATCCACCCCACCCCCGTAGTCGATCCCCAGTCCGCCGCCTGCGTCGAGCTCGCGCACCGGTGCACCGCACCCGTCCAGCGACCGGATCAGCGACAGAAGCAGGTCGAACGCCTGCTCGTAGGGATCGACGGAATCGAGCCCGGACCCGAGGTGAAAAGCGAGCGTACGGGGAACCAGGCCCGCATGAGCGGACAGGCGCTGCCAGATCTCCGGTACCTGATCGGGAGAGAA
>CBDUVN010000044.1:0-15266 GCA_965370685.1 uncultured bacterium
TGCTATAATACCGGGCGTTTGAGCAACCCGAGCGAACTATGAGCGAGGTATACATTGAGAGCATATTCGATTCGCGGCGTCGTGGCGACAGGGATGCTGATGGTGGCGATCTCTGCGTGCGGAGACTCGACTGAACTGATACTCCTCCCGCTTCCAGAGAACCCGGAGGAAGTCGAACTGACTGATTTCATCTCTGGTTCGCTGCTCGATCCGTCGGCGTTCGACCTGATCACGAGGAGCGTGATCAGGACCGACCAGTTCGCCGGTTGGGACTTCGTGTTCTACCTCGATGAGACCGATGGTCCGACCCTGGCTTCGCGGGGAGTGTACACCGAGGAAGAGGACCAAGAGCCGGGGATCCAGACCGTGCTGTCGAGCTTCGATGATCTCACGACGGCTCCCGAACATGGGTATGTCGTGCTGGACCCGGTCCCGATCTCGGTCGGCGATGTGGTCGTAAGCCGGAGCCGCCAGGACCAGAACTTCGGAGGCCTGCGTTGCCGGTACTTCGGCAAGTTTGGTATCGAGGCGATCGATGAGACCGAAGGAACACTGACGCTGATCCACCTCGTGAACCCGAACTGCGAGAACCGCAACCTCGATCCCAGCCTGAATCCGTGATCGATGTCCGGCGACTCCGCTCGGAACCGGACGTCGTGAGAGAGCGACTTGCCGTGCGCGAGGATGCCGGTGTGGACGAGCTGCTCGATCGCGCCCTGGCGCTTGACGAACGCCGGAGGGAGATCCTCGGCGAAGTCGAGGTTCTCAAGCAGCGCCGCAACGAGTCGTCGCGCGAAATCGGAGACAGGAAACGACGAGGGGAGTCAGCCGACGACCTGCTGGCCGAGATGCAGGCTGTAGCGGAGCGGGTCCGGGAGCTGGATGGCGACCTCGGGTCAGTCGAGGATGATCTCGGGACCGCGCTGCTGCAGATCCCGAATCTGCCCGATGAACGCGTACCGCGTGGCGGAGAGGGAGACTTCGCGGTCGTTCACACCGTGGGTGAACTGCGGCCGACGACACCCGATGATGAGCCACACTGGGAGATCGGTGAGCGGCTCGCAATTCTCGACCTGGAACGAGGGTCGAAGATCGCCGGTTCCGGATTTCCGGTCCTGTTCGGATCCGGAGCCCGTCTGAATCGGGCGCTGATCCAGTTCATGCTGGACCTCCACACAGAAGAGCACGGTTACATCGAGGTCGCGCCTCCATTTCTCGCGAACCGGGCCAGCCTGGTCAGCACGGGACAGCTCCCGAAGTTCGAGGAGGATCAGTATCGGACCGAGCCGGACGACCTGTTTCTCGTTCCGACGGCTGAGGTTCCGGTCACGAACCTCCACCGGGACGAGATTCTGGACGCCTCGGAGCTGACGATCGCATATGTCGCCTATACCCCCTGTTTCCGTCGAGAGGCGGGCGCTGCCGGCAGGGACACGCGAGGCCTGCTCCGGGTGCACCAGTTCGACAAGGTCGAGCTTGTCCGGTTCACCCGACCGGAGGAGTCGGCGGAGCAGCTCGAGCTGCTCACCCGACACGCGGAGACGGTGCTGGAACGACTGGAACTTCCATATCGGCGGATCCTCCTGCCCGCAGGTGATCTCGGGTTCGCAAATGCGATCACCTACGACCTGGAAGTCTGGTCTCCAGGCGTGGACCGCTGGCTCGAAGTCTCGAGCTGCTCTTCGTACACGGACTTCCAGGCACGGCGCGCCAACATCCGGTTCCGGGAGGAAGGGTCGGGCAAGCCGAGATACGTTCACACGCTCAACGGATCGGGTGTAGCGCTGGCTCGCACGCTGGTCGCGATCCTCGAGAACCGGCGGGAGGCGGATGGAAGCGTCTCGATCCCGGACGTGCTCCGACCGTACACGGGCTTTGATCGGCTCTCGCCGCCGTGATCGGGAGGATCTCGGCAGGGCGTCGGGTCGTCCCCGTGGCGATTTTTTTTCTGTTTGCGGCAATTCTGGTCTCCTATCTCGTGTACAGCTGGCAGATCGCGCAGGAGTTACGGCACGACGCCTCGGTGTTCAGCCGGATCTACTTCCAGACTGTTCAGGCTGCGGCATCACCGGAAGGCTTCACAGCTGAGGGTGAGTTTGCTCTGCTCCGGGAGTTGTATGCCCTGGGGATCCCGGTCGTGCAGACGGACCTCGAAGGGAATCCGACACTCAGCGTGAACCTGCCGTTTCCTGCAGATCTCGAGGTGACGGCCGACCGGGAGCGAGTACGCGAGTACGTCGGTCGCCTGGATGATGCGAATCCGCCCCATGTGGACGAGACGGCAGGGTTCATCGTGCACTACGGGGAGCCCGGTTTCCTCCGGCGTTTGAAGTGGATCCCGTGGTTGCAGGCGGCATTGCTCCTGGCGGTAGTGGGGATCGGTGCGTGGATCATCCGAACCAGCTACCAGGTGGAGAAGGAGAGGATCTGGTCCGGTATGGCCAGGGAATCGGCGCATCAGATGGGAACCCCGCTCAGTTCTCTCGTCGGCTGGTTGGAATTGCTGGAGGCGGACGCGGGCTCGGGCGGATCCGGTCCGTGGTACGATCTCGGCCTGCCCGGTGACGAAGTGGATGTGCGGGAAGAGATGCGTCACGATCTCCGGCGGTTGAAGAAAGTGTCCCGACGATTCGAGGCGATCGGCCACGCACCGGAGTTGAGACCGGTAGATGTGCCCGATTTGCTTCGGAACCTGTCCCGGTACTTCGCAGCCAGGCTGCCGTCGCTGGGTGACCGGATTCGACTCGAGACAGAGTTGCCGGAAGTCGCTCCGATGGTGCAGGGAGAGGAAACTCTGCTGGAGTGGGCGTTCGAGAACCTGGTGAAGAACGCGCTCGATTCGCTGGCGGGTCGGGAGGGCACGATCCGTATCGTGTACGGCGGAGTTGATGGCGGGCGGGCGGTGTATCGGGTGGAGGATAACGGAGACGGAGTACCGGAACAGCTGCGAGCTTCGCTGTTCGATGTCGGCGTGACCACGAAGCAGGGTGGTTGGGGGGTCGGATTGTCGCTCACCCGGCGCATCGTGGTCGAGGTGCACGGAGGGGTCATTCGTCTGGAAGAGTCGGACAGAGGGGCTGTGTTCACCGTGGAACTGCCGCTGGCTGAAGACGTGGTGTGAGCGGAATTTCCCTCAATCCCGAACAGCAGGCCGCGGTCGAGCATGGCGACGGTCCCCTGCTCATCCTCGCGGGCGCGGGTTCAGGTAAGACGCGGGTGCTCACTGCGCGGGTGGCCCGGCTCGTGGCGGAGAAGGGGATCCCTCCCCGGCGGATCCTGGCCGTGACGTTCACCAATAAGGCCGCAGGGGTGATGCGCGATCGCATCGCGGAGCAACTGGGCGAGGAGCCCCGCGGACTCTGGGTCGGGACGTTTCACTCGGTCTGCGCGCGTCTCCTGCGCAGAGAAGGTGACCGTCTCCCGAGGGGCGCTCGATTCACGATCTACGACGAGGATGATTCCCGCCGGGCGCTGAAACGGGCAATGGAGGAAGTGGATCTGGACCCGTCCCGCTGGGCACCGAACGCCCTCCGTGCGAGAATCTCAGACGCGAAAAACGCGCTCGTGGGACCGGACGAGTACGGTACACAGGCGTTCGACCTCATGTCGCAGGCCGTTGCTAAGGTCTACCCTGCCTACGAAAAGGTGCTCGTACGCTCCAACGCATACGACTTCGACGATCTTCTCTTCCACACGGTGCGCCTGGTCGAGGACCACCAGGACATCGGGGACCGATACGCGGAACGTTTCCTCCACGTACTGGTCGATGAGTACCAGGACACGAATCACGCCCAGTACAGGATCGTCCGCCGACTCGCGAAGGGTCACGGCAATCTCTGCGTGGTGGGAGATGACGACCAGTCCATCTACGGCTGGCGAGGAGCCGACGTGCGGAACATTCTCGATTTCGAGCGTGATTTTGCCGGCGCGGCCGTCGTTCGGCTCGAAGAGAATTACCGATCCACGCCTTCGATCCTGGAAGTCGCGAACGAAGTGATCTCCAACAACCGATCGCGCAAGGACAAGCGCCTGCGTACGACACGTCCGGCGGGTGAGCCTGTCACGTTGCGTCAATTCACGGACGAGCGGGCCGAGGCATACTGGGTTGTCGGGGAGATCGAGGCGGGCGAGGGCGGATATCGGCCCGATCAGGCCGTGATCCTGTACCGGACAAACGCGCAGTCGAGGCCGTTCGAGGACGCTCTCCGCCGGGCCCGTTTGCCGTACCGCATCGTGGGCGGCGTCAGGTTCTACGACCGAAGGGAAATCAAGGACGTGTTCGCGTACCTGCAGCTCGCGGTGAATTCGGCGGACGAGGCGGCATTCGCCAGGGCCGTTTCCTGGCCACGTCGCGGCGTCGGCTCGGTGACGCTGGAGCGGCTCAGGACCGAGGCGGGTGCCCGGGGCCTGTCACTGCTCGCCGCCGCGGAGATGGCACCTGAATTCGTGGGGATCTCTCCGGCCGGGGGGAACGCCCTGCGAGACTTCGCAGCCGGGATCTCGGCCCTGTCCGAGCTCTCCGCTGGCGCTGATACCGAGGAAGTCATCCGCGAGTGCATCCGGAGCTTCGGTCTCGTTCAGGCTCTCGAGTCGGAAGACGACGGCGCGGATCGGATCGCCAACCTGACCGAGCTGCTGGCAGCGGCCTCCACATTCGATTCGTCTGAGGTTGAAGATGGTGCGGAAGAAGCTACGGAGCTCGAATTGTATCTGCAGTCCGCCGCTCTGAGAGCCGATATCGACGACTACAATGAGCGGGCGCCCGGGGTCACGCTGATGACCCTGCACAACGCGAAGGGACTCGAGTTTCCGGTCGTGTTCGTGGTCGGCCTCGAAGATGGGCTGTTTCCGCTGTCCCGGGCGATGGAGACGACGGAAGAGCTGGAAGAGGAGCGACGCCTGTTCTACGTCGGAGTGACCCGTGCCGAGGATCGACTGTTCCTCACACATGCACAGCGTCGGTGGCGATACGGAACCGAACAGCGATCGTCTCCGTCTCAATTTCTTGCGGAACTTCCGGATGGGCCGGTTCACCGTCACTGGTCCGCAGCGAGCCAGCCGCGGGTCCGACGCACATCGACTCTGCAGGACACCGACACGAAGGAATGGAGTTGGAAGCGGCCGATTCCGCGTCGTTCAGCCGCACCGAAGGACCGGGAAGTTCGCTACGATTTCAGCGACACGCAGGAGGATCTGCGGATTCAGGTGGGAGCCCGGGTCGTCCACCCGGAGTTTGGGGAAGGCGAGATCGTCACGGTCAGCGGTCGTGGAAGCGGAGTGAAGGCGGAGATCGACTTCGGCGAGTCCGGAGTGCGCAAGGTAATGGTCGCCCACGCGGGTCTGCGGCCCGCCTGAGAGAGGAAAAGCACGTGCATGGCTGCTTCCGGTTCGGTTTGCTGTCAGCGATCGTCGTCGCCTGGGGCTGCGGCGTGAACAAGGCTGAAACCCCGGAGCGGGTCCTGGTCGGAGGTTCGGTCTGGACGGGGGACGTGGATTCTCCGACGGCCGAAGCCATCGCGATTGCAGGAGGACGGATCATCGCCGTGGGGGGCAGCGAAGCGATCCGGGAGCTCTCGGGAGCTGCGACGGAGGTGATCGAGCTCGACGGGCGATTCGTCATGCCCGGGTTCATCGACACGCACACCCACTTTCTGGACGGGGGTTTTCGCCTCGCGTCGGTGGATCTGAGAGACGCTGCGTCTCGGGAGGAGTTGTCGCGCCGCCTGGCGGAGCACGCCGAGCAGCTTCCCCCCGGCACCTGGATTCTCGGCGGTGACTGGGACCACGAGATGTGGGGAGGGGAACTGCCGGACCGTGCGTGGATCGATGAGGTCACGCCCGAGCACCCGGTATTTGTAACCCGGCTCGACTGGCACATGGCGCTGGCCAACAGCGTGGCACTCGAGCTGGCAGGGTTTGACCCGCAGGCTCTGGACCCGGCCGGTGGGGAGATCGTGCGGGACGAGACCGGGAGGCCGACCGGAGTGTTCAAAGACGAGGCAATGACGTTTCTCTACGCGGCTGTTCCAGATCCGACGGCAGCGGAGCAGGACTCTGCGCTGTCGGCGGCGATGCGGTTCGCGGCCGGGCTCGGCATCACGGGAGTCCACGACATGGGTACGTGGGCTGGTCTCGCAGCCTACGAGCGGGCGAATGGTCGGGGAGCGTTGACGCTCAGGGTACGCGCCTTCGTGCCCCTGTCGACTGTGGCGCGCCTCGCGACGTTCGTCGACGAACGCGGAGGAACCGGGGACGACATGCTCAGCTGGGGAGGCCTGAAGGGATTCGTGGATGGGTCGCTGGGGTCATCCACGGCCCTGTTCTACGATCCATATCTCGATGCGCCTGAAACGAGCGGCCTGGTGGTAATCGGGATGGACGAGCTGGCGGACCGCGTCAGGGCGGCCGAAGCGGCCGGACTGCAGGTCGCGATTCACGCAATCGGCGATCGGGCCAACGCCGAACTGCTCGACCTGTACGGGGAGCTGGTGCGGGAGCACGGGAAACGGGATCGGCGTTATCGGATCGAACACGCGCAGCATCTCAGACCTGAAGACTACGTCCGTTTCTCGGAGCTCGGAATCATCCCGGCAATGCAACCGTATCACGCGATCGATGACGGTCGGTGGGCCGAGCGGAAAATCGGTCCCGAACGAGCCCGATCGACATATGCTTTCCGCTCCCTCGTCGAGGCGGGGGCGCGACCGGCTTTCGGCTCCGACTGGACGGTCGGTCCACTGAATCCGCTGCTCGGGGTTTACGCCGCGGTGACCAGGCAGACGCTGGACGGCGCCCACCCCGATGGCTGGGTTCCAGAACAGAAATTGACAGTCGACGAGGCGCTCAGGGCCTATACGCATGATGCTGCGCGGGCTGGATTCATGGACGAACGAGTTGGGATTCTCAGACCGGGAATGCTGGCTGACATCGTGGTGCTGGATCGGAGCCCGTTCGATGTCGAGCCGGAAAGGATTCAGGATATTGGGGTCGAGATGACGATCGTCGGAGGCGAGACCGTGTTCGAGCGGGGTAGCTGATCAGTCCGGTTCGGTCGGCCGGAATCCGACTCCGGTTCCGGCCGGATCGAGTACGGCGTCCATGACGGTAGCAGGGGGCGGGGTGATCGACGCTGACAGGGCGCTCTCGACTCGCCGGGATGCATCTGCCGAAGTGTCTCCACGCTGATCCCAGTAGACAGATGATCCGTGCGGAAGAGGGAAGTGGTGGTCGGCCGTCCGGTCGATCGCGTCCAGGCTCTTCCACCCGCCCGCGATGAGCACCCGCCGGCGTATCTGCTTGGCCTCCGTGAGGGCAGTGTCCCCGATCGGGTCCTGCGAGGCCGCTCGCGATTCTTCATCGTTGGCCAGAAAATCCGCCACGAGCTCGAAACTGTGGCGAAGGTACCTGGCGACCGTGGTCGGGTCGAGGTCCCACCGGGAGTTGTCGACGACCGTGTCCATGATCGCCTGCCAGCTCTCGTTCCCGTTGATCCGGATCATCCCCCTGAAGATCCTGCGATTCGTGCTGAAGCTGAACAACGTGCTCGACAACACGCGGCGGAACAGCGCGTCAGTGGCTGAATGGTCGTGGCGGGTAACGATCCAGCGGGCGAGTTGGGAGTGCTCGATTCCCACATCCGTGTCCATCCGGTGCTCCCAGTACGAATGCCCGAGGCCCCGAGTAGAGGAGGTCAGAAGCAGCATCCGGGGAACGTACGAATTGTGCGCCAGTACGTCGGCGGACAGGTGGCACAGGTAGCCCAGCATGGCCGCCTGCAGACGTTCGTCGTCTCCCGCCGCTCTGTGGATCTCGCGAGCGACTTCCCAGTTGTGGCAGTGCCGCCCGATCTGGGCGTACTTCTTACCGAGCGAGATGTCTGCTGCGAGATTTCCGTACAGGAAGTCGATCGGATACTGGGCGATCACGCCAGCAATGTTCGGCGGGAAGAGGTTCAGCGAGCGCAGGGCTTCCATACCGATCTGGACGTGTGTCGCCGGTCCCCATGCAAAGGCGGCCTCGGGCAGCAGCAGGAGCAGTGCCGCCGCCAGCAACGGAACTACGAGTAACGGAACTCGGGTCAACCGAGCCGCCGTCGCTCTCCGCCTCGGAGCCATCTGTCGTCTTTCTTCTTCCGCTTCTTCCGTTTCTTCCGGCGGCCTCCGCCACGCACGGCCCGCAGGATCCCGGCGGTGGAGAGAAACGTCTCCTCGGCCTCTTCCACCGCCACCGAGACGAGCGCGTTGACTTCGGATACCCGTTCTTCGGCGATCCCCAGCATCCGCTCGACCGAATCCGTGGTGCGAACGACCATGCGATCCACGAGCTCCATGTCCGCCAGTGCCGCATCGGCGATCTTCTCCACGGACTCGGCGACTCCCTCGATGCTCCCGATCACCGGCAGGAGTTGAGTCGTGACCAGGTTTGTAAGTCGGTCGAGCTCAGAAAAACTCCTGAGGAGTCGCGGCACAACGACCACAAGAGTGATGATGAGTCCGGAAGCAATCAGGATCCACAGGACCAGGGAAATCAATACGAGTGTGTCATAAAAGGCCACGGGACTGCTCCTGTCGGCGGTTTTCCACCGTTCGTAACTACTCGAAAATAGACCCCGGCGGGGCGCGGTTCAACCGGGGCTCACAGCAGGAAGCGAGCCGGTTCCGCCGTCGCCGGCTTGATCCCCTTTCCTGGAGGGGGGCTCGCCGGTGTCGCCGGCCTCGAAAATCTCCCCGACGCCGGCCAGGAATCGACGCATGGTAACCGGTCCGAGGATCTCGAACACCATGATCCCGAGAATGACGGCGTCGAACAGCGCCGGAACCACCACGGATCCCGGAAATCGTGAGCGGAGCACCAGAAGTGCGGACATGGCGATCGCGATCGAGACTCCCCCCTGCGACAGAAGGGTGGCGCCAAACCTCTTACTTCCAGGCAGCGGCTCGAGGAGCGGCCGGGCGAGCCTGCCTCCAAGGAGCTTTCCCACCGTCCGCAGGACAAGGTATCCCGCCAGAAGCAGCACAACATACCACGTGCCGAAGTTGAGCAGGGCACCTGCCAGAAGCAGGAACAGTACGTGGAGCGGTTTCTCCCACCTGGCCAGCGCAGTGTACACCCGCTTGCGCAGGGGCGAGAGATTCGCGATGAACACGCCTGTCAACCAGGAGGCGAACAGCGCCGATGCCGCCATCGACAGGCTCGTTCCCGCAACGATGAGCGCCAGGGCCAGCAGGAACAGCACGAACTCGTCCGGTGGGGGCTTCTCGCGCGACAGGGACAGGAACAGCCAGCCGAACAGCAGGGCCAGCAGGATCGGGGCGGCGATCCAGCGCAAGGGTCCGAGATCGACCAGCGCGACCGGTACGGGCGGGTGTACGGCGGCATATATGGCCGCGAGGAATACGATACCGATCGCCCCGTCGAGACTCGTCGCGAGAGTGGCGAGACGCGAAAACGGTCCACTCACCCGTGCCGAGCCGAACACGACCGCAGCTCCCGTCGGACTCGAAGCGCAGCCCGCCGCGGCCGCGGCGCAGGCTGCCGCGAGCGATGCCGGGTCGTCGCGTCCGGCGAGCAGGAGAAGCCCGGTCAGCCCGCCCGCCAGGACGGTCCAGGTGACGACCGACTGGCCGATCAGGACCGCGTGCTCGCGCCTGTCGAACGCTCGGAGGGTCTGACGGTCGAACTGAAGGCCGAACAGGAGACCGATCCACCCGAGGCCGAGGGCGATGAACGGAGCAAGAGAGTCCGTCAACCCTTCGGTAACGAGGCCGGCCCCATGCGGCCCCAGCAGGAATCCCATGAGCACGTAGTGGGATCCTGAAGAGACGAACAGGCGGATTCCCAGCGAGGCTCGCTGGCTCCGGAAGCCGAGTCTTGATCCGAGGAGGCTGAGAAGGACGAGGGCGAGGACGGTGAGGAGGAGCCTCACCCTTCGGGTTCACCCAGTTCCGGCGCGAGCCCCACCACCCGGTGGACGGGGATTGTGAACGCGATCCCCGTTGCGGGGTCTTCGAAACGTCCGCATACATCCTGCAGCAGGGCGATCGCCTGATCCACCTTCTCGGGCTCGTTGATCACGCTGAACAGAGTCCGGTTCTGGGGGCGGGAGCGCGAGATCAGAGTCTGGAGGCCTGCGAAGATCGGGATGTCGTGACTGAGGACCCGCCCCATCCCCTCGCTGTCGAGGACGGTAGCGCCGGTGATTCCGATCTCGAGGAATCCCGCCAGGACCTCGTCTATCCGGTCCACATCGTTGATCACGGCGATCAGCAGTTCCACTGCGGCTCCTCGGCTTCGCCGGGAAATCTGGCGACCGGCCCTTCCCGGTCGGGCCTAAACGTGCTCCTGCTCATATTTGTGAATGTGACTCACCACCTGCTCCCCCGTCTCGCAGCTCCGCAGCGCATCGACGAACTCCGGATGACGGGCCAGACGCGCGATCCGAGCGAGAAGCCGGATGTGGTGTCCCGCACGATCGGGGGGAGACAGCAGGACGAAGAACACATTCACGGGCTCATCGTCCATCGAATGATAATCGACGCCGTCCGGCGCCAGTCCGACGATGAGCTGGGGCGACCGGATCACCTCGCAGATCGCGTGGGGAACGGCGATTCCCTGGCCTATGCCTGTACTCAGAACCTTCTCTCTCGCGAGCAGCGCCTCGAGTACCCGTTCCGAGCCAGTCAGGGTGCCGTCACGCACCAGGGGCTCGATGAGTTGAGACAGAATCTCGTCGACCTCGCCGGGCTGGACGTCAAAAATGACTAGATCCGCTTCCAGATACTCGGTGAGCTTCACGTTGCCGGCTCCTCCTCGCTGGGCGCCATGGGCCATCCCGGACAACGTCCGCAACGGCTACCTGTTGAGCATGACCCCGCCGACGGAAGCTGTCAAGATGTACCTCACTTTTCCCGGCGGTGCCGGGTGCACACCGCGTTGCCAGCCATTCTAACAATCCTCTACCTTGCCCTCCGGGCCAGTAGCGGATCCCCGGTCGCCAGGGAAAGGAGCACGCTCGTGCATTATCACATTCAAGGTCCGGCCAGACTGGGCGGGCGGTTTCGTCCTTCAGGTAACAAGAACGGTGCTCTGCCGATTCTCGCGGCATGTATTCTGGCGGACGAGCCGGTCGTGCTGGAGAATGTGCCAGAGATCCGCGACGTGTTCACGATGATCGACCTGATGCGGAAACTCGGGGTGGAGGTCGAACATCTGTCTGACAACAGCTTCCGGGTAGACGCCAGCGGCCTGCACACGGGATCGGTGGACCCGGAGCTTTCCCGACGCATTCGGGCGTCGATCCTGCTCGCCGGGCCGCTGCTGGCCCGTCTCGGGGAAGTGGTGCTGCCACCGCCGGGCGGGGACGTGATCGGACGTCGACGTCTCGACACGCATTTCCTCGCGCTCGGCCGCCTCGGATCGAAAATCGAGGCAGGTGAAAGCTACGAGCTGCGCGCGAAAGAGCTGCGGGGAGCCGATATCTTCCTGGACGAGCCGTCGGTCACGGGAACGGAAAACGCGGTGCTCGCCGCCGTACGGGCCGACGGCGAGACTACGATCCGGAACGCCGCGGCCGAGCCACATGTGCAGGACCTGTGCAATTTCCTGGTCAGCCTCGGGGCGGAGATCGAGGGGATCGGAACGCAGCGGCTGACGATTCAAGGCGCGTCGCACCTCGACGGCGGGGTGTGGAGAATCGGCACCGACCACATCGAAGTGGGCAGCATGGTTGGTCTCGCGGCGATCACGGGATCGGATCTGGTGATCGAAGCCGTCGAGGCCGAGCATTTCGATCCGTTGCGGGTCGGGTTCGAGAAGGTGGGGATTCAGTGCACGCTGCGCGACGGTGAGCTCCACGTCCCGTCCGACCAGGCGCTGGAAATCCAGCCGGACCTGGGGGACCAGATTCCGGTCCTCGGGGACGGACCCTGGCCGGCGTTTCCAGCCGACCTGATGTCGATCGCGTTGGTGGTGGCCACGCAGTGCCGGGGCACGATCCTGATCCACGAGAAGCTGTTCGAGTCCCGGATGTACTTCGCGGACAAGGTGATCGCGATGGGCGCGCGTGTCGTGCTGTGTGATCCGCACCGGGCGGTTGTGATTGGTCCATCGCGTTTGCGAGGCTCGGTCATGGAGAGTCCGGACATCAGGGCCGGGATGGCGTTGCTGATAGCGGCGCTGGCAGCCGAAGGTGAGAGTCGGATTTACAACATCGGGCAGATCGAACGCGGATATGAGCGGATCGACGTGCGCCTGCGGGCGCTGGGGGCGGAAATCGAGATCATCGAGATTCCTTGCTGACCGGGGAGACGTGGACGAGGATTGCTGATATCGACCTGCTCGTTCATGCAGGCTGGGAAAGGGAGTTTCCCGGTCTCGTCGCCGGAACGACGGTCGCCCCGCAGGACTATGGTCTCTCGAGCTCCGCTTCCACCTGGGGAATCACGGAGAGGTTCGAAGCAATGACGCGCGCACTGGGCTGCCGCGCGAGCGTCGTCTGTCGGCAGGTTCACGGGTCCAGGGTAATAATCGTCGATCCGCCTCCCGTCTCCGGCGTCTGTATCGCCGGCGAGGCGGACGGCCTGGCGTCGGACGGACCCGGTGTTCTCCTGACGGTGACCACGGCCGATTGCGTGCCTGTATATCTTCTTGATCCCGATTCTCGTGCGTTTGCTCTGCTTCATGCGGGCTGGCGCGGAGCCGTCGCGGGAATCGTGGAACGGGGCATTCGGACTCTCGAGGCCTTGAAAGGTGTAGTCCCGTCTGGACTGCGGGTCCACCTGGGCCCGGCGATCTGTGGAGATTGTTATGAGGTCGGGCCCGAGGTCTTGCGAGAGTTCGGGCGTCCGGGAAACGACCATGGCAGACTCGACCTGCGGGCCTGGTTGACGGAGGAATTGTTGCGGCTTGGCGTTCCCGCGAGCGCGATCTCGGAGTCGATCTGGTGTACTCGATGCAGCGCCGATGTTCTGCACTCCCACAGAGGTTCACAGGGCGCCGCCGGACGGATGGCGGCCTTTCTTGGATGGCGTGTGCGGAACGAGTGACGGGTTTGCCTTCAAGCAGTTTCGACACTATCTTCTGCGGCTGAGAAGCACGTCCGGGGCAGGCCGCCCGGACGTCTACGTCTGGACCTGAAGTGGGGAAACGTTCGCGGCCCCACTTTTTTGTTTGGGGTAGGTCTCGTTCGCGGTATTCGAACGGGACGACCCGCGAGATGTGGGAGTGCCGGTGACTGTCGATACGATCGAGCGTGGGATCGAAGCAGTTGTTACGCGACTCGGCTTCGAGCTGGTAGCCATCGACAGGGGCGGAGGACGACGTCGTCCTCTCCTCAGGCTTCGAGTCGACAGACAGGGGGGCGTCCCCGGCAGGTCGGAGTTGACGGTCGACAACTGCGCGGTGATCAGCCGGGCGGTCCGGGAATGGTTGGACGAGACGGGCCATGCGGGCGAAAGCTACATCCTCGAGGTGTCCTCGCCCGGTGTGGAACGACCGCTGGTACGGCAGGACGACTACGAGAGATTTGCAGGGCTCGCGGTGCGTCTGCGGGGGTTCGGACCGCTGGCGGGTGGCGAGCGACAGGTGGAGGGGATCCTCCGTGGCGTAAGTGAGGAGGGCGACGAAGGACCGGTTGTCGTACTCGAGGTCGAGAGTGAGGAACTGCGCGTGCCGCTGGCCGGCATCGCGAAGGCAAACCTCGTCTATCGTCCAGAGGGCGATTTGTGAACCGGTCGAGGGAAACCGGCCGTCACGTGGGTGCGGATGCAACAAGGGAGATCGGAAGAGGGAGATGAGCGACCAGATTCCAGTAGTAGAAGCGTTTCGTGTCATGACGGCGAACAAGTCACTGTCCGACGCGGATCTGCACGATCTGATCCGGGATGGCATTCACGCAGCCCTGGCCCGCCACTATGGGGGGCCGGTGGAGGCGGAGATCGCGATCCAGGATAATGGGGACATCAAGATCGTGGTGCTCAAGGAAGTGGTAGATAAGGTAGAAGATCCGGCTCGGCAGATCCTGCTCGCGGAAGCCCGGTTCGACGACGCGGAATTCGAGGTCGGAGATCTGATCGAAATTCCGATGGCGTTCTCGGAATTCGGTCGCAATGCCGTCATGGCGGCGAAGCAGCGGATCATCCAGCGGGTCCGTGAGGGCGAGCGCGACAAGATCCGGCAGGAGTTCGCCGGCATCGAGGGCGAATTGGTCTCCGGTGAAGTTCAGCAGATCGAGCGCGGAAAGATCGTCGTAATGCTCAATCGCGCCCGCGAAGCCGAGGCAATCATCCCGTGGCGCGAACAGAATCCGCGTGAGCGGTTCCGCCAGGGCGAAGCGATTCGTGCCGTGCTGAAGAAACTCGAAGAGACGCCCCGCGGACCGCGACTGATCCTGTCGCGCGCGGATCCGCTGTTCGTCAAGGCTCTTTTCGGGCTGGAAGTACCGGAGATCTATCAATCGATCGTCGAGATCCGGGAGATCGTCCGGGAGGCCGGGGGGCGGACGAAAATCGCCGTTTCCTCGCGCGACGAGACTGTAGACCCGGTCGGTGCGTGCGTAGGTCTCAAAGGTTCGAGGGTTCAGGCCGTCGTGTCGGAGCTCGGTGGAGAGCGGATCGACATCGTGCCCTGGCATCCGGACCCGGAGATTTTCGCTCGCAGAGCTCTTGCTCCTGCCCGGGTCTCGAAGGTCATTGCGGACACGGAGCGCCACGTTATCACGGCGATCGTTGACGAGGACCAGCTGTCGCTTGCCATTGGCCGGAACGGTCAGAACGTGCGGCTCGCGTCCCAGCTGATCGGCTGGCAGCTCGACCTGTATTCCAGCCGGGATTGGTTGGCCCGGGGGGCGGAATCGGCATTGTTCGGCGGCGGAGATGAATACGAAATCGCGGACTTTCCGCTGGCTGAGCTCGAGGGACTAACCTCGGCGACTCTGGCCGCGCTGCAGGCTGCGGGGATCGACACCTTTCTGAATGTGCTGGACATGGAGAAGGATGACTTCCTGAAAGTTCCTGGAATCGACGAGGCTGACGCTGATTGCCTGGTCGCATTGATCGACGAATTGACGGTCGTGGATGAGCCGGCTGAACCGGCCAGGGAGTCGGGTTCGATCTTCGCGATCGGCGAGGACGAGACGGAAGACGAGACGCCGCCGGCCGAAGAGAAATCGGCAGAGGAGTCCGATTCCTCTGAACCCGTCGCTGAGGCCGGGGACGCGGACGAAGAGGTGGCGGAAGACGAGTCGGTTCCGGTGGCGGAAGATGCGGACG
>CBDUVN010000045.1:0-15261 GCA_965370685.1 uncultured bacterium
AACCCCGAACCTACTGATTAAGAGTCAGTTGCTCTACCAGTTGAGCTAGCGGCGCGTGCGAAGTGGAGCCGAGGGGAGTCGAACCCCTGACCTCCTGAATGCCATTCAGGCGCTCTCCCAACTGAGCTACGGCCCCTAAGTCTACTCTGTCTATCCTGCTTGAAACCCCGTTAAGCTCTCCCGCGTCGCGGCGCAGACGCGACCCTTTTTGTGCCGCAGGCACGAAAAGCACTGAGCTACGGCCCCAATGTTTCCGACTTCGACCTGCATGCCCCCAAGGGGAATCGAACCCCTATCTCCACCTTGAAAGAGTGGCGTCCTGACCGTTAGACGATGGGGACATCGTTCGTTTATTGCCTCCGACGCACCGACCTCCGGATCATCGTCTCGCCCGGAGGCGCTCCGTCATACCGACCCCCTTCATCCCGGTTCCCGACGCGTCCGGCAGGATTCGAACCTGCGACCCTCGGCTTAGAAGGCCGATGCTCTTTCCAGGCTGAGCTACGGACGCAAGCCCGTTCCGTGGTCGACGTCTCGTTCGTTCCTTTACAAGGAGCTCGCGATGGGGATTGAACCCATGACCTCATCCTTACCAAGGATGCGCTCTACCACTGAGCTACGCGAGCCGGTATCCCGTCGGGTCCGGCCGGACAGGGGCGGAGGGACTCGAACCCCCAGCCGCCGGTTTTGGAGACCGGTGCTCTACCAGTTGAGCTACGCCCCTTCACCGTTCCGGAGTGGCTGGGGGCGGATTTGAACCGCCGACACCCGCGTTTTCAGCGCGGTGCTCTACCAACCTGAGCTACCCAGCCGGATCCAGCACGTGTAGCGGAACCCGAACTCCGGGGGGGGGATTCGAACCCCCGACCTAGTGGTTAACAGCCACCCGCTCTGGCCGCTGAGCTACCCCGGAAGGAACGACTGAACTCTCACAGCCGTCATCGCACACTACCCTGTCAAACAACCCGTTGATCCAAGCAAAAGGCCCCGCCAGCCATCCATCGGCGAACGGGGCTCCGACCCGGCAAAGTAGCGGGGGCGGGATTCGAACCCGCGACCTTCGGGTTATGAGCCCGACGAGCTACCAGACTGCTCCACCCCGCAACGGGACCGACGATCCTACTATCCGCACCCCAAAGTGTCAACCTCTTTATGGCAGCGTTTGTAGCGAATTCCGGGCCTGCGCGGGTCCAGCGGCGATCGATCGGCTGAATCACTCCTCTGCCCTCTCGCTTGCCGCCTGTTTCCGACGGCCGCTAACCTCGTCTGATGCGAGCATTGCACCCGCTTCCATCGGACGTAGAACGCGCCCTGCTGGCCGTCGTCGGTTCGGATGGTCTGATCACGGACCCGGGCCGGCTCCTGGCCTACGAAGCGGACGCTCTCACGACGCGACGCGGCACGCCTCGGGCCGTGTTGCTTCCGGATTCGCGGCAGGCGCTCATCGAGGTCGTTCGCCTGCTGCATTCCGCCGGACTTCCGTTCGTTCCCCGCGGTGCCGGTACCGGACTGTCAGGTGGTGCCGTCGCGCACGACACGGTGATCGTGACGACGACTCGCCTGAACCGGATCCTCCGGATCGACCCCGAGGACCGTACGGCGCTGGTCGAGCCTGGAGTCGTCACTGCGGAGATCTCCGTGGCCGCCGAGCCTCACGGTCTTCGCTACCTCCCCGATCCGGCGAGCGCCACCGCCTGTACGATCGGCGGCAACGTGGCGACGAACGCGGGGGGACCGCATTGCCTCAAGCACGGGGTCACGAGCGACCACGTGCTCGGCCTCGAGATCCTGCTCCCCGACGGCACGACGGCCTGGTTGGGACGCGGAGCCGATGGCGGACTCGATCTCGCCGGCCTGTTCATCGGCTCGGAAGGCACGATCGGAATCGTCTTGTCGGTGCTGGTGGGCCTGTCTCCGCTCGCCACCGAGACGCGCGCCCTGCTCGGGCTGTTCGACGGAGTGGGAGCCGCGGGTGCCGCCGTGTCGGAGGTGTTCGAGCGCGGTCTCGTTCCCGTGGCGCTCGAGCTCATTGACCAGGCCACCATCGAACTCGTCGAGGCGTCGATCTTCGCGGTCGGAATCCCGACCGATGTGGCGGCGGCGCTGGTGATCGAGTGCGAGGGTGATCCCGAAGACGTCGAGGCTGACCTCGAGATCGCGGCCGCCGCATGCCGGAAGCACGGTGCCCGTGAGGTCCGGATCGCCCGGGACGAGCGGGAGCGCCTGGCGATCTGGCAGGCCCGGAAGAAGGCGTACGGTGTGCTGGGCCGCGCGGCCCCCGACGTGTTCGTGCAGGACGCCGTCGTGCCACGCACCGAACTCGAGCGACTCCTCCCCGAGATCGAGCGGATCGCCCGCAGCCACGGGCTCCGGTTGGCGAATTTCTTCCACGCGGGAGACGGCAACCTCCACCCGAACCTCCTGTTCGACCGTCGTGACCCGGACGAGGTCGAACGTGTCGAGCGCGCGGGCGCGGAGATCATGCGGCTGTGTGTCGAGGCCGGCGGCACGATCACCGGAGAACACGGTGTCGGGTCGGACAAGGTCCGCTACATGCCGCTGGTATTCGGACCGGGGGAGCTCGACCTGATGAACCGGCTGCACGATGCGTTCGATCCGGACGGAAGTTCAAACCCGGGCAAGCTGCTCCCGGCAACCGGCCCCGGGGAGCCGGAGTAGATGGGTAGCCCCGAGCTGTTTCTCCCGTCTGCGGAGCGCGAGCTGTCCGACTGGCTCCGGTCCCGGACCTCAGCGCCCACGCCGGCCGTGACAGGGACGGGCGATCTCCAGCCGGGCTCGTCGCTGCCGGATGGCGAGGGCGGGACCGGACTCACCGTCGTATCGACTTCGCGCATGGCCGAAGTGGCCTCGTTCCAACCGAGAAACCTGACGATCGAAGTCGGCGCGGGCCTCCGCATGCAGCGACTGCGGGAGATCGTGGACGACGAGGGGCTGTGGATTCCCACGGCGGGGATCGGAGCGGCCCGGTCCATCGGCGGGTGGATCGCCGCGGCCTCCCCCGCCGTGTGGGACGCATCTCGCGGACCCGTGCGCCGACAACTCCTCGCCTGCCGGGTGATCGCCCCCGATGGCAGCGACCTCACCTGGGGCCGTGCCGTGATGAAGAACGTCGCGGGATACGACCTGCCTCGCCTGATGGCCGGGAGTCGGGGCCGTCTCGGGGTCCTGACGCGCGTGACGATCAGACTGTGGCCCCGGCCGGGAGCGATCACGGCGTGGGAGATCCGGGGCCGGATCGATATGAACTTGCTCGAATCTGCAGACGCCGATGCGGTCGCCTGGAGCTGGACCCGGGCAGGGGGAGAGCATTTCACCGCGATGTTCACGGGAAGCGCGAGCTCCATGCGGCGGCGGGAGCGCTCGCTCGTGACGAGCGGGCGGGCCTCGGGAGCCGAGATCGTGGAAGTGGACACCGGGCTGGCTCCGGGCAGCGGCACGAGTGAGCGTTCTCCCGGCTGCGGTCCGAGGGAGCGCCCCCCCGGCTCGGCCGTCTACCGACTGACACCCGGGCGCCGCTATCTTCCGGAGGTGTTCCGTGACCTGGTCGCGCTTGACGACGCTCGACTCGCGACTGTCGAGGCGTTCCCGGAATCGGGCACGCTGCTGGTGTTCCTGGACCCGGTGGACCGCGTGGGCGCTGACGCCTCCCGCGCGATCCTGCCGCACTGCTCGCTGCCGACACCGCGGGCCGGCGGCGGTGCCGAGAGACGACTGGAATTCGGAATCGAACGAGGCGGCCCGGCCGAGCACGAGGCTGCGGAGGCGATGCGCATGCCGGAGACACGGGCAATCGAACGTCGGCTGGAACCGACATTCGGCGCGTGGCCGCGAGCCTGGCAGGCCGACTACCTGTAAGCCCGGGGCATCTCAATGAAGATCTATACCAGGACCGGTGACGAGGGGCTGACGAAGCTGTACGGAGGAGACCCGGTCCTCAAGGACGATCCGCGGGTCGCCGCGTACGGCACCCTCGACGAGCTCAACGCGACGATCGGCTACGCGCTCGCGCTCGACCCGGACTCCCGACTGGGGCTGGACGGGCTGCGCCAGGTACAGGAAGACCTGCTCGTGCTCGGATCCCGGCTCGCGGCAGCGGACCCGGAGCGGGCGGAGAGCCGCGGCTTGATTCCGCGGCTGGAACAGGGGCGGATCGCAGCGCTCGAGAGCTGGATCGATGCCCTGGATGAGGAGCTCGAGCCGCTCGATTCATTCGTGCTTCCCGGCGGAGGCCCGGCAGGCGCACAGCTGCACGTCGCCCGGACGATCTGCCGTCGCGCCGAACGCTCGATCACGTCCCTGCTCGCGGAGCAGCCGGGGCTTCGGCTCGTGGTTCTTCCCTACGTGAACCGCCTGTCGGATCTTCTGTTCACACTGGCCCGGGCCGTCAACGCGCGGGCCGGTCGTCCCGAGGATCGCTGGCTTCCGATGCGGGAGCGGCCGTCCGGGGATTCCAGTGCGGATTCCAGCGCCCCTGACCCGAACACGGACAGCAGATGATGGACCGTCCCACGGACCCGGAAGTACAGGATCGCGAACCGGCCGATGATCCGTCGGAGCAGGACGTTCAGACCGCCGCCGAAGTCGGTGAGCTGATCACGGCGATCATCAAAGAAATTCGGGCCCGACAGACCTACGTCGCGGGCAATCCCCTCATAGACCGGTTTCACAGAGACGTGCAGGATCGTTTCGCGATGCTGTGGGATGAGCTTCCCCACCTCAGCCTCGCGGTGGACGAGAGCCGGCTCACGTGGCGGGACCACGAGGTCTACTCGCATCCCGTGGGACACGACAATCTCGCGTTCAAGTTCTTCCGGGACGGGATCCGTCAACTGGCCTTTCTTCCCGGCGGAGAAAATGAGGTCCGGGAGTTCCTCCAGATCCTGGCCGACATCAGGCCGGGACGAAACACGGACCTGCTCGCGACGCTGTGGCACAGGGACTTCGACTTCATTCGCATGGAATACATCGACGTGTCGGACGAAGAGGCGCTGGAGATTCCGACCAGCGGTGAGGGGGTCGGTGACGACGAGTCGCTGAACGATCTGTCCGAGATCCAGGACGTCATGTCCGGAAGCCCACTGCCCGAAGAGGAGGAAGCCGAGTTCGCGGACCTGGTGCTGGGAGAGGCGGACGAAGCGTATCTGCGGCGGGAGATGGAAGCGGAATTCAACCGTCCTCTCGTGCGGGATGTGACCCTGTCCCTGCTCGACCAGTTCGAGATGCGGGACACGGAGCGCCGCCGGCAGGTCGTGGACATCGTACGAGCGCTGTTGCCACGACTGCTCGACCAGCGGGACTTCTCGACCGTGGCGCTCATCGTCACGGAGCTCCAGCTGCTGGCGAACAAGACCGGAGAGGTCGACACGCAGGAACTCGTCACCTCACTGCTTCGCGACATGAGCGAGGCCATGGCCGAGCTGATCAGCGTGTCCGCGGATCGAGAGGCAGGGGGACCGGAAGAGGACGAGCTGACAGCTCTCCTCGGCGCGCTCCAGGCGGAGGCGATTCCGATCCTCGTCCGGGCGGTCCCGTCACTGCAGGCGACGGAGATGCAGGACCACCTGTCAGACGCGCTGGATCGTCTCGTGTCGGCGCACCCCGATTCCATCCTGACACTGTTGCGTGCCGAGGATCCGATGCTGGCGGCGGAGGCGGCACGGATCGTCGCTCGCCTGCGCATCGGCAAGGCCGAATCCGCTCTTACGGAGCTATCACAGCGCCCCGAAACCGTCGTCCGGCTCGCCGCGCTCGAGGCCCTCGCCAGCCTGGAGTCGGCGACCGGGGTCAAGGCGTTGTTCACCGCGATGGGCGACCCCGACCGGGAGATCCGGACGGCGGCCACCGATGCGATCGAGCGTATCCGACCTCCAGGCGCTGCCGAGGAATTGCAGCACCGGCTCCGGGCGGGTGCTGTGCGAGGCTACGACGATGTAGAGCAGATGAACTTTCTCAAGACGTGTGTCGCCGTGTGCGGAGACACGATCGTGGCGGAGCTGTCGCAGATCCTCAACGGCCGGCGTTGGTGGGGCAGCCGGCGTCCCCCCGCCTTCCGGGCCAGTGCGGCACGTGCGCTCGGCCTTGTGGGCACCGACGAAGCCCGTCGGGAACTCCAGAAGAGTGCCGGTGACAAGACGGCTTCGGTGAACAGCGCGGTTCGTGCCGCGCTCCGGGACCTCGAGTCGGGGGAGGTGAGTGTCCGATGAACCAGAAGCAATCGGTAGCGGGCAGCCCGGCGGTCCTCCTGGCACTCTACAGTGCCACGAAGGCGATTCAGTTGTACCCGCTGGAGAACGAAGCCGTGCGCCGGGCCATCGCCGACGTGGAAGCGACCGCGCGCCAGGTGTTCGAAAAAGAAGGTGGGATCAGCATCTGGGTCGCCGGGAATTACCTGTTCCTGAACGACCTGCAGGTGAAGCTGGACCTGGCGGACTATGCGACCCTGTCGGCCCTGCGGGAGTCTCTGCGCACGCACGGTATCGGGCGGATCGACATTCAGCCCAAGATCCTGTCCGACGAGTGGGTCGCGTTCCTCACGACCCTGAGCGCGGAGCCGATCCCGGGTCAGCCTCCGCTCGAGGCGTTTCGCTCACGGTTGGAGCAGGCGGAAGTAAGGCGCCTGCAGGTCGGCCCTCCCTCACCGCTGTTCGAAGGACACGAGGGGGCGGAGGCGGTCGAGGCCGCCCGGCGTACGTACGCCTACTCCGTGAAGGTGGCAAAGGAAATGATGAGCGGCCTGGTGCTGGGCCAGGCGATTGGAGCCAGACGGGCGCAGCGAGCAGTACTCCGCGTAGTGGACCAGGTGCTCCAGGACCGGGCCTCGATGCTCGGCATGCTCACGCTGCGGGACTACGACGATCACTCCCTGATCCACGCGGTCAATGTGTCGATTCTCAGCGTGGCGCTCGGAGATCATCTCGGATTCTCGAAGGCGTATCTGTTCGAGCTCGGATTCTCTGCCCTGTTCCACGACATCGGCAAGGTGCTGATTCCGACCAGCGTGTTGAACAAGGAAGGTTGGCTGAACGAGGAGGAATGGCGGCTGGTGAGCCAGCATCCGGACTTCGGACTGTTGATGCTGTTCAATGTCGAAGGATTCGAGGAACCACCGTATCGGGCGATGTTGACCGCATACGAGCATCACATGAAGACGGACCTGTCCGGATATCCGAGGGTCATCCGTCGGCGTCGCCAGGGCCTGTTCGCCCGCATCATCGCGCTGACAGAATCGTATGATGCGGCGATCTCCCGTTACAGCAGGCAGTTCCTCCCCTGCTCTCCCGACGAGGCGATTCGCCAGTTGCGAGAGAGCGAATCGGGTGCGTACGACCGCGTCCTGACGCGGGCGTTCGTGAACATGATGGGAATCTATCCGGTGGCTACGCTCGTGATCCTCGACACCGGCGAGTTGGGCGTAGTGGTCGCCCCGAGCCCGAATCCGAAGGCCATCCATCGGCCGATGGTCAGGATCATCGCCAGTCCGGACGGACAGCGGCTGGCCCATGGTCCGGTCCGCGACCTGACGGAGCTCGATCCGGACACCGGACGACCGCGCCGGACGATCGCCCGTTCCACGGACCCGGAGCGCTACGGCATCCGGGTCTCCGAATTCGTCGCCTGACACGGGTGGAGCCCGTCGCGCGGGTACCTTTCAGGCTCGAGGCGGACCCCGGTGTGGTGCGCGGGGACATCCGCTTTCCGACCGGCGGCCGCTCCTCGGGCACGCCGCGGGTGGACCGCTCGACGGTCCCGCCCGACGGGCTGGCGGACACGGCGCTGGTCGTATGCCACGGTTTCAAGGGGTTCAAGGACTGGGGCTTCTTCCCGGCGGTCTGCGAGGAGCTCGCGATCCGGGTCGGCTGCCCGGTGATCAGCATCAATTTCAGTGGCTCCGGCGTCGGTCCTGATCTCGGGACCTTTTCGGAGCCGGAGGCGTTTGCTACCAACACGTTCAGCCGCGAAGTCGCGGACCTCGAGGCGGTGCTGAACGGGATGTCGGTGGGACGACTCGGCGAGGCCACATTGACGCCGCCGTCGCGCATCGGCCTGGTCGGCCACAGCCGGGGCGCGATCGCGGTGGTCCTGGTCGGATCCCGGCGGCCGGCCGTGCGGGCAGTCGCGACCTGGGCAGGGCTCGCCCGACCGGGGCGCTACGCGGAGCTGTTTCCATCGGAGGCCGATCCGGACCGTCCGGTGGAAATCCGGAACATGCGGACAGGCGAGATTCTTCTGCTGCGTCGAGATGTGCTCGACGACCTGCGGAAGAACCACGAGACACTCGACCCGCTGGCGGCTCTGCGCTCCGGCGGTCCTCCGCTTCTCGTGGTCCACGGCGAGCGCGACGAAGCCGTATCGACGGACGACGCGCAGATGTACGCGAACGCCGGAACTGATGCGGAGCTCTTCGTGCTCGAATCCACGGGGCACACCTTCGATGTCCGGCATCCGTACGCGGGCTCCACGCCTGCCCTGGAGCGGGCCATCGCACGCACGGCGGCCCACTTCCGGAAGCACCTCCTCCCGAAGGAGCTTTGACATGGCTGACTCCATGATCCACACCCGCCGAATCGGTGCCCGGAGAGGGGCGTTCGCCTGGTCACTGGTTGCCGCTCTCATCGTTCTGCCGACGATTCTGTCCGGGTGTCGGATTGAAGTCGAGCCGGAAAAGGACGTGGCCCTCGAGCCATACATCCAGCTAATGCTCGAGACGTCGGCCGCCGCCTGGAATCGGGGCGACCTGGAGGCATTTCTGTCCGACTACCAGGACGCTCCCAGCACCACGTTCGTCGGATCGCGAGGGATCCTGGCGGGCGTCGACGAGATCCGGGACAACTACGCCTCCAGGTTCGGGCCGGGCGCGGAGCGTGACAGCCTCAGGTTCGAGTCGATCCGGGTCCGCACGCTCACGCCAATGATCGGCATCGTGACCGCCCGTTGGGTGCTCCACGAAGACGGGGTGACGCAGGCGGCCGGACCATTCACGCTTATCATGCGCCGGACGAGAGCAGGCTGGAAAATCACTCACGATCACTCGTCCTCCGACCCCGCGCCTGTTGACCCGGCGGCCTCCGACTCCGCGGTCTCCGACTCCGCGGTCTCCGACTCCGCGCCGGCCGCGAACTGAGCGGGCGGTGAAGCCAGGATGACCGGCGGGCCGATGGATGGATCGGCGCAAACGACCCTCTCCGATGCCGAGTCACAGGCCGGGGGGTGGCTGGAGGACCTTCTCTCCTGCGTTCACTGTGGATTCTGTCTGCCTGTCTGCCCTACCTACGAGGTATTGGGTGAGGAGAACGACTCGCCGCGGGGTCGGATCTACCTCATGCGGGCAGTGGCCGAAGGGCGGATTGGAGTCGAAGGCGCGTTCACGAGCCACGTGGATCGCTGCCTCGGATGCCGCGCCTGCGAAACCGCCTGTCCCGCCGGCGTCCGGTACGGAACTCTGCTGGAAAAGGCCCGCGAACACACGCTCCGTGAGAGTACCGGCGGCCGCTTCGTGGACTTCACGCTCGAAGCGCTCACCGGTCGGAGGACCTCCCGGCTGACCTGGGCGCTGGCCCGGCTGTTGAGGAATCTCCGGATCGCGGAATTCGGCGCCCGCTTCCTGCCGGGTCGGGCGGGACTGGCCTCGGGTATGCTTGCAGCCACCCGTCGGTCGATCGGGACGACCGGCAGTTGGGACTCTGAACATCTTTCTGGCCCACAGCTCGCACGAACGGCGGAGACCTACGTGCTGCTCGAGGGCTGCGTGATGTCGGGCCTGTACTCCTACGTCCACGATTCCACGCGCCGGACGCTTCGACGGCGAGGTCATACCGAGCGATCGGCCAGCGGGCAGGGGTGCTGTGGGGCCCTTCACGCGCACGCGGGCCGACTGGATGCCGCACGGGCACTGGCCCGGAGGAACATCGAGGCGTTCGAAAGGTCGCGTGCCGAGCTCATCGTCACCGACTCCGCCGGCTGCGGAGCGGCGCTGCGCGACTATCCGGAGTGGCTGCGGGACGAACCGGACTGGCGGCGGAGGGCGGAAACGCTCGCAGGACGGGTACGTGACGTTTCAGAGCTCCTCGCGGAGACGACGGAGACAGCGGACGCCGCTGATCCGGCTCCCGTCGCCGACGACGGACCTCGCGTGGCCTACGACGCGCCCTGCCACCTGCTGCATGCGCAGGGCATTCGAGATGCGCCTCTCGAAGCACTCGCCGCTTCGGGGTACAGGGTCGAGCCGCTCCCATCGTGGGAGCGCTGCTGCGGTGGAGCCGGCCTGTACAACCTGCAGCAGCCGGAGCTGTCCGACCGGATCCTGGAGCGAAAGCTCGAGGAGATCCGGGAGGGAGCGTACGACGTGGTAGCGACGGGCAACCCGGGGTGCATGATGTTCCTCGGGGCCGGCCTCAGACGTGCCGGACTCGAGGTGGCCGTGGTTCATCCGGTGGAGCTCGTAGACGCGGCCGATGGGAACGCGGAGCGGCGGACCGAGTATCGCGTCACGGAACCGCGTACAGGCGACTGATTCTCGATGGAGCGCGAACAATGAGCGAAACGAGCGAGCTGGACACGGGCGAGTTGGACACGGACGGGCTGGCCGAGGAAGTGCGGGAGGCGTTGAAGCAGGTCATCGACCCGGAGCTCGGCCTCAACATCGTCGACCTGGGACTGATTTACGACGTGCAGGTCGAAGACGGGAAGGCCGTTGTCTCGATGACACTCACGAGTCCCGGATGTCCGGTCGGTCCCCAGATCCTGGCATCGGCCCAGGCAGCCGCCGGTACGGTGGAGGGCGTGGACGAGGCGGAGGTAAACCTCGTGTGGAAGCCATTCTGGACCCAGGACCGGATCGATCCCGCCGTGCGCGCCGTGCTCGGATTCTGATTCCCACCTGACCACCCGCGGGGCGCCGCACCGGCGCCTCGCTTTGAAGCGCTCGTAACTTACATATTCACACTGTGTTGATACTACGTTGACGACTCACCGTAGAGTATGCGTCAGGAGGCGGTGACGAATCTCCGGAGCTGGCGCGCATGGCTCCGGACTCGGGGCGTACGTCTCCTGGTGAAGGAGGGGTCGACCGCTTCCGGTGGGGCGCAGGGATGCTGGTCTGGCCCCCCTTCGCCGTTTTACCCCCTGTTCACGTCCACGAAATGCCCAGAATTTCAAGCCCATCCTCACCGTGTGACGGCAGAATGACGCCCCCCGCTCAGTTTCAACGGTGCGAAGGCGAATTCGGATCGTTACCTGTGGGGCCGCAAGGGACGATTCGGATTCGTCTTCGTTTGTAACTGCTCCACTCCCGCGCTCGCGTTTCGTGGTCCGGTCGTTATCTTCTCCGCCGTGCTGATACGACTCATCCTGCTGTTCACGATCGTCCCGCTGCTGGAGCTGTCGCTGCTCCTGCGGATCGGGAACTGGCTCGGGGCCGGCCCGACGCTCGGGCTTGTTCTCGGGACCGGTTTCGTGGGTGCCTGGCTGGCCAGGCGCGAAGGCGTGCGGGCGTGGAACGCCGTTCAGCAACAGTTGGCCCGGGGGCAGGTTCCCGGTCGAGAACTGCTGGATGCCGTACTGGTCCTGCTCGCCGGCGTCGTCCTGATCACACCGGGAATCCTCACCGACGCGGTGGGGTTCGCCCTGATGACGCGACCCGGGCGGAACTGGGTGGCAAAGCGGATCCGCAAGCGCCTCGAGACATCGGTCGAGGCGGCACGGATCGCGGATGAGAGCAATCCCGAAGAGCCGGGCAGCGGACGAATCATCGAGCTGTAGGGATCGAAAAGGAGACGGTAATGGAAAAAGGCGTGAACCCGGAACTCGGCCTGGCGCTGCTTCGCGTCGTGGTCGGCGTGATCTTCATCTCGCACGGGGCTCCCAGCCTGTTCGGCGGCATGGAAGGCCAGGCGGAGTTCTTCAACTCGCTGGGGATCCCGCTTCCCGTGGTTGCCGCGTGGGCAATCAGTCTGCTCGAGTTCTTCGGCGGAATCGCCCTCCTGATCGGACTTCTCGTTACACCGGTAAGCCTGCTGCTCGTCATCCACATGTTCGCCGGGATCGTGCTCGTCCACGCGCCGCGCGGCTGGTACGTCCTCGGACCGGACGCGAGCGGCGGCGTCGAGTTCAGCGTTCTCCTGGCCGCCGCACTGATGATGCTCGTGTTCGGGGGACCTGGACTGGCCTCGATCGACGGGCGGAGCGGATCTAGCTGAGCCGGGAGAGAGCCCAGCGGGCGTGTTCCCGCACCAGCTCCGACTCGTCGGCTGCGCAGCGCACGAGGATCGGGACGGCCCGCTCATCGCCGGCGTTCCCCAATCCTACGCACAGGTTCCTGAGAAGTCCTTCCCGGCCCGGTCGCGCCAGCGCCGTGCCCCGATACCGGGCGCGGAACTCTTCCGTGTCCATTCCCACCAGCTCCTCGGCCCAGATCTGAAGCGTTGCCGGCGCGACCGGCCGGCCGAGCTCCAGCACACCGGAGTTTCCGGAAACAGGATCACGGTTCCACGGGCACACCTCCTGGCAGATGTCGCAGCCGAACACCCGGTTACCGATCGCGCTCCGCAGATCGAGCGGGATCGGGCCACGGTTTTCGATCGTCAGCCAGGAGATGCAGCGTCGCGCGTCGAGGACACGTGGTGAGACGATCGCGTCGGTCGGACACGCTTCGATGCACCTGGAGCACGTCCCGCAGTGGTCCGGCAGAAATGGCGCGTCGGGAACAAGTTCGAGCGTCGTGAGAATCTCGCCGAGCAGGAGGTAGGATCCGAGATCGGGATCGATCAGGAGCGTGTTCTTCCCGATCCACCCGAGCCCGGCCCGTTGGGCGTGCTCTCTCTCGAGCACCGGCCCATAGTCCACGTACAGCTTGCAGCCGCCCCCCGGATCGAGAGTCCGGATCCGCTCGGCCAGGACCGCGAGCTTCTCCTCGAACACATCGTGGTAATCGCGGCCGAGAGCGTAGCGCGCGATGACGGCGTCACCCGGAGACCGGCCGGGATCCGAGACGGGCGAAGCGGCGAACGAGCGTGGGTCGACCCTGGATTCCGTTTCCGATGGCGGAGCGTAGCTCAGCGAGGCCACCACGACAGTGCGGCAGCCCGGCAGCACTTCCGTCGGGTCGAGCCGCCGCCTGACGGAATCCTCCCTGGCCATCCAGCCCATGTCGGCGTGCCGGCCGAGACGCAGCCACTCGAGGTAAGCGGCTCGATGCGCAGGAGGGTCGGCCGGTGCGAATCCCACCGATGAGAACCCGAGGTCGAGCGCCGCGCTCCGGATCGATTCTTTCGGGTCCTCGCCGCCGGTGATCAAAGTGGTCGGATCAGGAAAACGTGGACGCGCTCGGACATTCGTCGGAGATCTCGCATCCGGAGCAGTCCGGTCGGCGCGCGTTGCACCGGGCCCTGCCGTGACGGATGAGTCGCCAGGAAAACGGGTGCCACTCCTCGCGGGGAAGCACCTCCATCAGGTCACGCTCGATCGCCTCCGGTGTGTTCGCCGCGGTGAGCCCGAGCCGGGTCGCGACGCGCTTCACGTGCGTGTCGACCACGATCCCTTCCGACTTCGAGAACGCGTTGTTCAGAACGACATTCGCCGTCTTCCGCGCGACCCCCGGAAGCAGCGTCAGCTCCTCCATCGAGTCCGGTACCTCACCACCGTGCTCGGCCACGAGACGGGCGGCCATGCCGCGGATGTGCCTGGCCTTGTTCCGGTAGAACCCGGTGGAGTGGATGAGACCCTCGAGCTCCTCGCTGTCCGCCCCGGCGTAGTCTTCCGCCGTCCGGTAGCGTCGGAACAGCTCCGGCGTCACCAGGTTCACCCGTTCGTCGGTGCACTGGGCGCTGAGAATCGTCGCCACGAGCAGCTCCAGCGGAGTGTCCCACCCGAGGCTGATCGCGAGACCGGGGTAGAGTTCCGCCAGGCGCGGGACGAGCCGGGCCGCACGATCGCGGCGCCGGGCCAGGGAGGCGAGCCGCTCAGCCATCGTCGATCAGTTCCGCCGAATCGAGGCCGAGCTCGCGAGTCCGCTCGATCCACCGGTTCACGTCCTGCAGAGTCAACACGCCGAGGATCTCCTCCTCGCGCGTCACGAACACTCGATCCGCTCCACGCGCGCGCAGACCGGCCGTGACTTCCGCCAGCGATGCGTTCTCGTCCACGCCTGCCACCTCCTCGATCGGCAGCATTACCTCGAGCAGAGGAATCTCGCGGCGCTCTGCCGGTCGAACCCCGGCCACGTCCGCGGGGGTGACGGCCCCCACGATCCTGCCCCGCCGCTCGACCGGAAACCCGCCCGCGTCACTCGTGAGCAGCAGGCTCCGAACCAGCTCCTGCACGCTCATCGTCTCCGGCACCGTGATCCGCGCGCCCCTGAGTGCCCGACTGACCGGAACGTTGCCGAGCCGGCTTTGAAACCGCTCGGAGCGCGCCGCGGCCGCGGCGGCACTGTTGAGGAACCAGCCCAGGAGGATCATCCAGACACCGGACAGCCGGGCCCCCTGCAGGCCCGGGGACTGGAAACTCGCGAAGATCAGCGCGAGCCCGAACCCGACCAGCAGCCAGCCGAACGCTCGTCCGACGAATGCCGCCCAACGCGTAGCCAGGCTCAGGTTGCCGGTGATTTTCCAGATCGCCGCGCGCAGAACCCGACCGCCGTCGAGCGGGAACGCCGGGATCATGTTGAACACGGCAAGCACGAGGTTGAGAAACGCCAGCGTCCCGGCAAGCGCTCCGACCGCCTCGATTCCGAGGCCCCAGCCGGCACGGCTCAGGAGACCGAACAGGGCGGCGAGCGTGAGGCTCGCGAGCGGTCCTGCCACTGTGAGCGCGAACTCGTCCCCCGGTGTGCGGGGTTCCACGGACATCTCGGCAACGCCGCCGAAGATGAACAGCGTGATCCCCCGCACGGGTATGCCCCGGGACCTGGCGACCACGGAGTGGGCCAGCTCGTGCAGCAGCACGGAGAGGAACAGCAGCAGGGCTCCGATGACCCCGAGAAACAGGTACAGGGGTGCTTGCATGCCCGGCAGCTTTACCGGCAGTTCCCACACCGCGAACGTCCAGGTGACGAGCGCGAACACGATGAACCACGAGACGTCGATCCGGATTCGGATGCCGAGCCAGCTTCCGACCCCGAAACTCCCGAACATCATCCACGCGTCTCCGGCAGGGCCCGCCGCTCGATGTGGCCGGGAGGACCGGAATCGGCGGCGCTGACCAACCGTCGCCACCACGAGACCCGCCGGCGCAGCACGACCCACA
>CBDUVN010000046.1:0-15179 GCA_965370685.1 uncultured bacterium
GCCACGGGGTGTGTCGGCAGTCACATTGCCGAAGCCCGGAGCCGCAGCGGCTTCCGGGTCCGGTGTGCGATCCGGACCACGAGCGACACCCGATGGCTGCGCGGCCTGCCGGCCGAGACGGTCGAGACCAGGGCGATCGACCTGGCATCTCCAGCTTCCATCGATGAAGCGCTGCAAGGCGTCACTCACATCATCCACGCGGCAGGTATAACAAGGGCCTTGAAGGAAGCGGAGTATTATTCTGTCAATGCGGAAGTTACACAAATACTTGCCGAGGCAGCAGTCCGCGCATCCGTACAGCGGTTCGTGCTCATCAGCAGCCTGGCGGCGCGGGGCCCGGATGGCTCCCGAGGGCCCGCGAGCGCGTACGGCGCCAGCAAGTTGGAATCCGAGAAGCGACTGCGGGCGGTTGTCGAATCGGGCGGAAGTCTGGAGCCACGTGTCCTGCGACCGGGTGGGGTGTACGGTCCCCGGGACCGGGAGCTGCTGCCGCTGTTTCAGGTGGCGCGGAGCGGGTTCGTACCGGTTCCCAGGGGGGTCGGCCGGCTGCAGCCGGTCTACGCTTCGGATGTCGCCACGGCGGTGCTCCAGGCGCTGGACGTGGAATGGAGCGCGGACGGGCCGTTCCATCTCGGCGGACCCGAGATTCACACATGGGAGGAGATCGCCAGCGCGCTGGGCGCGGCGATCGGCCGCGAGGTGCGGCCGGTCCGGGTTCCGGCGGCGTTGTTCCTCGCGGCGGGATCGTTGTCTGAGCTCGCTGCGTTCATCCGACGCAAGGCCCCGGATCTGGATCGAAGACGTGCGCGGGACCTGACCCGGCTGGATTGGACATGCGAGCTGGGTCCGGTCAAGCAGGAGCTCGGATGGCGGCCTGAAGTTTCGCTCCGACAGGGGCTCGCGGAAGCAGCGGACTGGTACAGGGAGGCTGGATGGCTGGGACGTTGAGCGGAAGCTCAGATGGATCGAGCATGAACAGGTCGGGTCTGCTGACCGTGGATGTGCTCACGGCGGCCTATCTCGCGTCGACGGCGATCATCGCTCTCATCTCCCGCACCGAGACGGGGCTGTGGCTCGCGCTGGTTCATCTCCTGGGCATCGGCGTGGTGCTGGGTCTCGGACGCCTGCCTCGCCCGCGCGGCACACTCGGTGCGGTGCTGCGAATCGCGTATCCGGTGGCCGTGACTCCCCTGTTCTACATGGAGCTGGCGACGCTGAACCAGCTCCTGTTCCCCGGTTACTTCGACCCGGCCGTGCAGGTGTGGGAAGAAGCGATGTTCGGTGTGCAGCTCAGCGTCAAAGCGAGTGACTGGATTCCGTATCGCTGGTTCTCGGAGATCCTGCACTTCGGCTATGTCTCCTATTACCTCATCGTACCGACCGCCCTCATCGCCGCGTGGCGAGCGGCCGGCCGGGAAGGTCTCGAACGGGCGGCATTCACGACCGCCCTGGCGTTCTTCCTCTGCTACCTCTGCTTCGCAGTATTCCCGGTGGCAGGTCCGCGCTATGACTTCGCGAAGATCACCGGTCCTCCGTCGGATGGGTTCGTGTTCGGAATCGTGCACACGATTCTCGAGAGCGGCTCCTCGAAGGGGACGGCATTTCCCAGCTCGCACGTGGCGGCCACGGTCTCGGCATGGCTGGCAGGCGGGGCCGTGAATCCGCGCGTGTTCTGGATCCTCGCACCGTTCGCGGTGTCCCTGACACTGGGGACGGTGTACGGGAGGTTCCACTACGGTATCGACATGGTGGCCGGGCTCGTATTCGCGTTCACGGCGTTCTTCGCGGCGCCGCCGCTGATCCGTCGCCTGGGTAATCGACCGTAGCATCAGCGCCCGTCCTCCGATTCGGGCAACCCTCCCGGGCGTATCGACGGTCCAACAGTTGGTGACCATGGAAGACTCGACGAGATCCAGGTGTCCGAGGCGCGGCTCCTAGAGGCGGCGCGCGCCGGCGACATGCGGGCGATGGAGGCCCTGTACACGGCCCATTCGGGTCGGGTCTTCACGGTAGTGCGTCGACTGGTCGGGGATGATCACCTGGCCGAGGACGTATCACAGGACGCATGGGTCCGAGCGTTCGAGAAGCTCGGATCGTTCAGGGGGGAAGCGGCGTTCGGGACCTGGATGCACAGACTGGCGGTGAACACGGCGCTGAATCGGCTCCGAAGACGGGACCGCCGGCCCGAGGTAGAGTCCGCGGCCGAGCCTCCGACGGCACCGAGCGACGCCGCCGACAGGATTCTGAACCAGAGGGTTCTCGGACAGGCCCTCGATCGGTTGCCGGACGGATATCGACGGGTGCTGGTCATGCACGATGTGGAGGGAATGACGCACGAAGAGATCGCCGACCGGTTGGGTGTCGCGATCGGAACTTCGAAGTCTCAGTTGCACAAAGCGCGGGCCCGGATGCGGGATCTACTCGCTCCGACCGTGGGAAGGAATGAAGCCGGAAACCATGCCTGATCACCTGAGTCGGGAACGGATCGCTGCACTGCTGGATGAGCCGGAGGCGCCCGGTACAGACCGGGAGCACCTTGACGGCTGCGAGGATTGCAAGCGTGAATACGAGCAGATGGTACGGACGCGGATGGCACTTTCCGCGCTGCCGGATCTCGTGCCGCCGGCCGACGAATGGAAGAAGATCGGCACACGTCTGGGTGCTCAGGTTTCACCGATCGAACGTCGGGTCCCCGCTCTGCATGCAACGAGGTTCCGGCCGGTGTGGGCCGCGGCCGTCATAGCGCTGTTCGTGGCGGGGCTGGGAGTAGGCCGGCAGCTGTCGTCCGCAGGAGAAGCGGGGCCGGGTGCAGCGGCGTCTCGAAGTGAGGCGGAGGATCCGGCCGAGGCATATCTGCGCACGGTTGCACAAATCCAGAATCTCAGGGACGAAGGCCCGTCGGGTGAGGCCATGATGGACAATCCCTCTCTCGCGGCGGAGCGTCTGATGCGGTTGGACGCGCTGATCGAAGCGTCCCGGGAGGCCCTCAGGACGGCTCCGACGGACCCGGTCCTCAACAACCTCCTGTTCGATGTCGTGGACGAGCGTCAATCGTTGGCCGGGCAGATGGACCGGTCGCTCCGCTACACTTCGGTGGAGTACTGAGCATGCCGACGAAGGACGCTCTGCTCACGGCCGGCCTGGTGCTCGCTCTGCTGTCCCCGCTCGGGTCGACGGCGCAAGCCCAGGTGCGGACAGATCAGCCGAGGGCGCGCCTGGGGCTATTCCTCGATGCGAGCTGCGCACTCCCGGACTCTGCAGTCGTTTGCGACCGGTCGCCAGTCGTGGTGTCGGTCGTGGAGGACGGACCCGCGGATCGCGCCGGAGTCAGGCAGAGAGACACACTCATCGCCCTGGATGGAAGGTCACTTTCGACATCCGAGGGACGACGCGCGCTGCAGTCGCTCGAGTCGGGGACCTCCGTTCTCCTGTCTCTCTCGGGACCGGAGGGTCGGCGGGAGATATCCGTCGTACCGGAGTTCCGTGCACCGGCTCGGGTGATGCAATTCGAGTGGCATAGCCCGGACGCGGCAGGCGTGCGCGAGCAGATCCGGATGTTCCGCTTCCCGTTGGACGAGGCAAACGGTGAATTCGAGATTCGTCTCGACTCGATCGTCGCCGACGGGTCGGAGAGAGCATTCGTCATGTTCGGACCCGATTCGGACGGTCAGCTCCGGGTGGAAATCGTTGGTACCGACCGCATCGCCCCCAGATCGGGTGTTGAGGCCGGGACGTGGGAGGGTGTGACGACGGGCTACGTGGTCGAGAGTCGGGAACTGGCGAAGCGGCTGGAGGAAGTCCGGGAGAGGACGCTCCGGATCGCCCGGATCCAGCTCGATCACCTCGTGCGTCTGCAGGGTGGGGGCGTCGAAGTCCCGGTCGCGTCGAATCGACGCGTCGCCGGCGCCGAGTTCCTGGCCCTGACACCGGAACTGGCGGAGTACTTTGCGGGGGTCCAGGACGGACTCCTCGTGCTGCGGGTAATCCCGAAGACGCCGGCGAGTCAACTCGGCCTGCGGGACGGCGACGTCGTGATCGAGACCGACGGCAATCCAGTTCGAACGATCGAAGTGTTCAGGACCCGGATTTACGACGCGGACCAGCAAGGCATTGCTGTAAAGTGGATGCGTAAAGGTGTTGAGGTCGACGGTCGCCTGACCGGGCCCTGAGCCCGGTTCGCGGATGACAGGATTCAGTGGCCGATCGCACCTTCGGCGGGTGGTTGTCGCCGCCGCCTCCCCCGCGCCAGATTCCAGCCATGAGCGCGACACCCCTCGAAGCTGACTGCCGCATGCAGGTCGCCGCACTTACCGCCGAGCTGGCAGAGCAGTTTGGCGCCTGGCGGGGAGAAGCCTGGTCCGACGCCAGGTTTGACGAACTGGCCCGTCGGATCTTCACGCTGCAGTTCGAAGCCAGTGTGCCGTATCGAAAATACTGTGCATCACGCGGCGCGGATCCGGGTGGGATACGAGACTGGCGCGAGATTCCCCCGGTTCCCACGGCGGCATTCCGCCAGGTCGAATTCCGTACGTCAGCTGGCGCGGATGAGCTGCTGTTCCTCACGAGTGGTACGACCCGCGGACTGAAGGAGAGGGGGCGGCACGTCGTTCCGTTCCCGGAGCTGTATCGCGCGTCGCTGCGCGAGAGCTTTCGTCACTTCGTTCTCGAGGACCGGCAGAAGGCGCCGCTGCTGTTGAGCCTGGTTCCGCCGTTTTCCACGACCAGGGACTCGTCGCTCGCCTGGATGCTGGACGATCTGATCGACGCCTTCGCAGTGCCGGGCTCGAAGTCGGTGGCAGATGAGAGCGGAATCGACTGGCATGTGCTCGAGGCCGTCTGCCGCTCCGCGGAAGAGCAGGAGATCCCCGTCTGCCTCATGGGTACGACCGTCGCGTACGCCGGGTGGACAGATCGGCTGGAGCGGGAAAAAACGCGGTTCTCGCTGCCTTTCGGGTCCGTTCTGATGGACACTGGTGGAGTGAAGGGAGGTTCCGGCCTCGATCGTGGCGAGATGCTTGGCCGTCTTCTGTCTGTCCTCGGCCTGGAGGCAGACCAGGTGGTGAACGAGTTCGGGATGACGGAACTCCTGTCGCAGTTGTATGGACGCGGCACTGAGAATCCGCCGCTGAACGGCCCGCCCTGGCTCCGGACCCTGGTTCTCGATCCGGTCAGCCTCGAACCTCGACCTGACGGCTCAGACGGAATCCTCTGTCACTTCGATCTCGCCAATGCCGGCTCGGTGATCGGAGTTCTGACCGATGACCGCGGCCGCATCGGGAAGGAAGGGCTGGTGTGGCTGGGGCGCTCGTCCGGAGCACCCCCCCGTGGCTGCTCGCTCGCGACCGCGGAAATACTCGCCGCGCAGGACGATGGCTGACACAGCGCTGGGGCCGATGTGGCATCTTCCCGGCGTCGAGCCGGCAGATGAGCCCGGGGAGGGTGCCGGACTCGGTTCATCGGCTGCGGCGAGTGCCCGTGAGTGGCACGAGACCCGGACCTCGACGGGGCAGTTGGTACAGACACCCCGACTTTCCGATCGCGAGGCGTCGGAGATCGCCGCATCCGTCAGGTCCGCTGCTCTCGAGGCACGATCCGTCCGGACACATGCCGATGTGCTTCGGGCGATCTCCGGTGCGGCGCTGAGACTCGCTGACCCGTCCGATACCGTGGGCCAGGAGGCGGAGCGCCTGCTCTCCATCGGGCTGGGCTGGTCCCGGGAGGCAGCACGGGAAGCGCTCGCCGGCATGTCGCGAGAGTGGACGGAAGAAGCCCTGAGCGCGCTCGTCGAGGCGGAGCTCGGTGACCCTGCCCTGCTCGAGCGCTTCGTTGCGGACCCGACGAGGAATGGTCGCCGCAGAACGGCGGTCGGGCCACCACTGGTGTTTCAGATCCACGCCGGGAACGTGCCGGGCGTGCCGGTCACCGCGGCGCTGCTCACGCTGATTGCCCGCTCGGGTCTGCTGGCGAAGACGGGAGCGGATGAGCCGGGGCTGTTGCCGCTGTTTGCCCGTGCACTGGCCGCAGCGGATCCACTCCTGGCCACGTGCGTGGCGGTTACGTGGTGGCCGGGCGATGAGATGCCTCCAGCATTCGGTCGATGGGGTAAGGAAGCAGGTAAAGCGGTGATCTACGGCGGAGAATCAGCTGTTCGCGCCGTTCGACGGCAAATTCCGCCGGAGGTGGAGTTGATCGTCTATGGTCCGCGGGTGAGCCTCGCCGTGTTCCTGCCAGATGCTTCTGATGAAGCCGCCGGACGCCTGGCGCGCGATGTCTGCGCGTACGAGCAGCGGGGGTGTGTGTCCCCGCGGATCGCGTACGTGGTCGGCGCGGACCCTCTCGCCCTGTCTGACCGGATCGCGGCTGCAATGGAGAAGGAAGCTGACAGGGTGCCACCTCCTCCGCTGTCGGATACGGAGGCCGTCGCGCTGCGGTCGGCTCGTGCCGGGTGCGAGTTCGCGGGGTTCGAGGACGGAAGTACGCGGGTGTCGGGTCCGCCGGAGCTGTCGTGGACGGTGCTGGCTTACCGGGACGCCGGTGTCGAGTCGGAGGCGCTACCTCGTGCGGTCTGGGTGTACGGCGTCCCGTCAGTCGATGCGCTGAACGCGCTTCTCCGGCCGTTCGAGGGGCGAATCCAGACCATCGGCTACGCGGGACGGGAGCGAGAAGATGAGCTGGCGCGAATGGCGGCTCGGCTGGGGGTGAGCCGGATCTGCGCGCTCGGTGAGATGGCATGGCCGCCACCCGACTGGCGACACGATGGACGACACCGGCTGCTTCCGCTTCTGACGTGGACGGACTGGGAACCGACGTTGTGAGTGGCTTGGCGAGGACGTGTGCCCGGGGGTAGCTTCCGGGCTCATTTACGGACGGTCCCTGGGGCCGTGTACGCGGCGCGAAAGGGAGGATGGAGGGAGATCCGATGCGATCGATCGAGTGGGCGGAGCGTGTGGTGAGGAAGCAGGCCGCGTTGGTCGTGGTCGGTCTGATCGTGTTGCTCGGCGCGGCGGTGATGCCGGCTGTATCCCTGGCCCAGGAAGTGGCCCCTGCCGACGGAACGGGCCTGATATCAGACGCCCCCGTATTCACGCCGGTCGTCTTGCCATCCCGCTACCAGGACGCGATCGACAACGGAACCCGCAGTACGGACGGACGTCCGGGTGGGGAATACTGGCAGCAGCGGGCGGACTACCGGATCGCGGTCGGGATCGAGCCGGAGACGGCAAGACTCACCGGCAGTGAGACGATCACGTACTACAACGAGAGTCCTGACGAACTGAGCACGATCGTCGTGCGGTTCTATCAAAACGTGTTCTCCGAAGGCGTCGCCCGAAATCGCTCCGTCACCCTCACGGGCGGCATGGAGCTGGATCGGATGGCACTGAACGGAACGGAGTTGAGCGTGCTCGCTAGCCCCCGATTCGAGAACGGGCGGGTCATTCGACCCGAGGGGCCGGGATATCGAATGAACGGGACGCTGGCCGTGATCCGGCTCGACGAGCCGATTCCGAGTGGTGGTTCGGCCGAACTGGAGATCGACTGGGGGTTCACGGTCTCGGGCGGAGGCGGTTTCCGGAACGGGCACCTGGACAACTCAGTGTTCAACCTCGCGCAGTGGTATCCGCAGCTCTCCGTCTACGATGACGTGTTCGGCTGGGACATGAGCCAATATCTCGGAAACGGTGAATTCTACGTCGGGTACGGACGGTTCGAGGTAGACGTCACGGTTCCGGACGGGTGGGTCGTGGTCGGGACCGGAATGCTGGCGAACGCGGAAGAGGTGCTGCGCCCGGAGCAGATCGAAGCTCTGCGGGCGGCTCCTGTCCTCGACACGGTGATCGCGGTCGTGTCAGCGGAGGATGTCGAGACGGGCAGTACGACGCTCGGGAGCGCCGGGGGCAAGCTGACCTGGCGCTTCGTAGCGGACAGCGTGCGTGACTTCGCGTTCGCGACGTCCGACCGCTACGTGTGGCACGTTACGGGTGCCGAGAGTGGCGGTCCGCGCGGTCGGGTGCTGATTCAGAACGTATTCACCCCGGACAACGAGCACTGGGCCGAGGCCACGCTCTACGCCAGACACGCAATCGAATTCTACTCGGGCTTCATCCTGCCATACCCGTACCCGCAGGCCACCGCGGCGATGGGCCCACCGCAGGTGAACGGGATGGAGTACCCGATGATCACGTTCATCACTCACCAGGCATCGGGGCGGGGACTGAACGGGACCGTGACGCACGAGCTGAGCCACTTCTGGATGCCGATGATCGTCGGCACCAGGGAGGCGGCGTACGCGTGGATGGACGAGGGATTCACGACGTTCAACACCGGTCTCGCGATGGATGACTGGTACGAGACGTCGAACAGTCGGCTCGGAGGGATGAACGGGTACCTGCAGGCCGCGAGGTTCGAAGCGGAAGTGCCGATCATGGGGCACACGGACTTTGCCGAGAATCCGTTCGGCCGTTCGGTCGCGGCGTACAGCAAGCCCGGAACTCTGCTGCACAGCCTGCGGCACATGCTGGGCACGGAGACGTTCGACGCTTTCTACCAGGACTACGCCCGCACGTGGGCGTTCAAGCACCCGATGCCATGGGACTTCTTCGCGATGGCGGAACAGGCCGCGGGTACGGACCTCGATTGGTTCTGGCAGAGCTGGTTCTACGAGACAGTGGTCCTGGACCAGTCGATCGCGTCGGTGCAGCCAACGGCGACGGGCGTCGATGTGACCGTCGAAAACCTGAGGGGGGGCGTCATGCCCGTCGAAATTCGCGTCAGCACGAAGGACGGTGCGACCAGGACGGTAACCTGGCCGGCGTCGGTGTGGGCCGGAACTCGCAGCGTTACGCGGACCATCCCGTTCGACGGCACGGTCGATGAAGTCGAGATCGACCCCGACCAGTGGTATCCGGACATCGATCGCGCGAACAACAGCTGGAAGCGACCGACGAGCTGATGGCAGTTGACGAGCACCCCATCCAGGGGACCATCCAGGGGACGGTCTGGGAGCGCTACGAACGGTTCTTCAGGGCCCCGCCGGAGATCGTCTTCGAGTGGAACGACTCTGAGACCCCGGCACGGGGCTGGCTGGTGATCAACAGCCTGAAAGGGGGAGCGGCGGGAGGCGGCACCCGGATGCACTCCGGTCTGACGCGGGACGAGGTGACGTTTCTGGCCAAGGCGATGGAGCTCAAGTTCGCGTTCGCCGGTCCGCCGATCGGCGGAGCAAAGTCCGGGATCGACTTCGATCCGGCGGATCCCCGGAAGTCCGAAGTGTTGAGACGGTGGTTCAAGGCCATCCGCACGGAACTGGTTTCGCGCTACGGGACTGCCGGCGACCTGAACGTGAGCGAGATCGAGGAAGTGATCCCGTGCTGCAAGGAAATCGGGATCAACCACCCGCAGCTCGGCGTGCTTCGTGGACATCTCGGGCTGGATGGCGAGGCCCTCGGCCGGCGGTCCGAACTGATGCACATCGGACTCGACCAGCCGGTACCCGACGAGCTCGGACTCGTGGGTAAAGAGACCCGGGTGCTGGGGCTCGTCACGGGCCACAGCGTCGCCAGCTCTGTCATTCGCCTCCTGCACCACCAGGGACGGACACCGGAGCAGACGCGGGTGCTGTTGCAGGGATTCGGGACCGTCGGGGGAGCGGCCGCCCTGTACATGGCTCGGGCGGGGTTGAAGATCGTCGGGATCATCGACGCCCGCAGTGCACTGCTGCGACCGGAAGGACTGACCGTGGGCGACGTCGAGTCGCTTCTCCTCACCCGCTCCGGCAACACTCTCCCGCCTGAGGCGGAGGTGCGGGCTGGATCGGAGGCGCACGAAGAATTCTGGTCGACTCCGGCCGAGCTGTTCGTCGCGGCGGCTGGATCGGGCAGCCTCGATGCGAATCGGCTCGATTCACTGGCCTCGGCGGGGGTGCGATCGATCGTAGCGGGCGCGAATCATCCTTTCTGGGCTTCAGAGCCCGGCGACACGACGCTGGAGCAGGAAGCCGATCGGCGGTTTGCCGTGATCGCGGACGTGATCGCGAGCTGCGGCACTGCGCACGCATTCGCCTGCCAGGCATGCAGCGAGTTTCCCCTGAGTCCCGAGGTGTTGTTCGAGTCGATCCGAGAAACGGTCGAAGGTGCGGTGGACGAGGCCGTTCGGCGATCAGGCAGCGCCGAGCACGGTCTGCTTGTCGGGGCGCTCGAGCTTGCCCTGGAGCGTTGCGGTCGTCCGTGCTCGAGTTGACGTAAAGCGACGAATTCCCCACGAAACCGAACCGGAAGCGAGACATGAGCCATTCCCTTTCTGAGTACCTGCATGAAAATCGCGATCGTTTCGAGAAGGAGCTCGGCGAGTTCCTCGCGATTCCAAGCGTCAGCACCGAGTCACGTCACTCCAGGGACGTCGAGCGCTGCGCTGAGTGGGTAGCTGAGCACATCCGTCGTGCGGGAGTCGGAACCGTCGAGATCATTGCCACGGACGGAAAGCCGATCGTGGTCGCGGAACACATCGTAAATCCTGATCTGCCCACACTGCTCGTGTACGGTCACTATGACGTACAGCCGGTGGATCCGGTCGAACTGTGGGACTCTCCTCCGTTCGAGGCGACGGTTCGGGACGGGTGCGTGTACGCCAGGGGCTCGAATGACGACAAGGGCCAGGTTCACATGCATATCAAGGCCCTGGAGGCCCGCCTGAAGACGGGCCTGGGAATGCCGGTCAACGTGAAGTTGGTCATCGAGGGGGAAGAGGAAATCGGGAGTGTCCACCTCGAGGCGTTCCTGCGGGAGAACGCACAGCGTCTGGCCTGCGACGCGGTGGTCATCAGCGATACTGGAATGCTCGGGCCGGACATTCCGTCGATCGGGACGGGACTGCGGGGCCTCGCGTATCTCGAGGTGTTCGTAGACGGGCCCGCCGGTGACCTGCATTCGGGCAGTTACGGGGGAGCAGTGGTGAATCCAGCCCTGGCGCTCGCAGGAATGCTGACGGCGCTGAAGGACGAAAACGGGCGCATCACGATTCCCGGGTTCTACGACCGGGTGCGCCCGATAACGGCGGAGGAGCGTGAGGCCATGGAGGCTCTTCCGTTCGACGAGGATGAGTTTCGTGCGGAAACCGGTGCCGTGTCGCTGGGGGGAGAAGCGGGGTACTCGACCCTGGAAAGACTCTGGTACCGACCAGCCCTGGACGTGAACGGGATGATCTCCGGCTTCACCGGAGAAGGCGCCAAGACGGTTCTGCCGGCCCACGCTCGGGCCAAAGTCTCCATGCGCCTGGTCCCGGACCAGGATCCGGACGAGATCGCTGAGCTGTTCAGCCGGTATATCCGCGACCTCGCTCCGGACGGAGTCCGAGTTCGGGTGAAGGCCCTGCACGGTGGCCGGCCCTGGGCTGCGAACCTGGAAAGTCCCCTGTTCGACGCCGCGGCGGCAGCACTCGAGAGATCATTTGGCAGGGAGCCCGTTTACGTAGGGGAAGGCGGCTCGATTCCGATCGTTCCGCTGTTCGAGGAGATCTTCGAATGTCCGGTCCTGCTGCTCGGATTCGCCCCTCCAGGCGGCAACGCGCATGCTCCGAACGAGTGGATGGATCTGTCAGACTACCACCGCGGAATCGAGACGATCGCTCGTCTGTACGACGAAGTCGTTCACAGGGGAGTGTAGAGCAACACTACACACCATTGCCTCGCATTGCTTGGTGGGGTGTCCCGCTCAGCGTTTGAGCGGGACCAGCATGTCGTAAGCAGCCAGCTTCGTTCGCGAGCCGATCGATTGGACACGACCGATAACCACGCCATCCTTGGCGAGCTTGGGATCGAACCCGGTGGTTGTTCTCTCGCCGAGGAACGACTCCTCCGGCCCCGTCAGGCCGGGCGTCCGGGTGTCGTAAGCGGCATACCGGAGACGATTTTCTTCGTCCGGGCTGACAACCCACAGGATCTCCCGTTCGCTATCCACCAGGATCCCCAGCGGATCCTGGTCCTGTAGTCGCAGCACTCTCTTCCGGGCGTTCGAAGCAGGCGTGACTTCGAATACGGTGTCAGCTGCCACCCTCGCCCATACCCACATGGCTGTGGCACCGGCATCCAGTGCCAGGTGTCCCGGTTCTGCGGTCGCAGACCAGAGAGCCTCCGGGCCGACGGCCCCCGGGAACAGCACAGTATCGGGCTGGTCACCTCTCAGATCAGTGCGAATGATCATGAGTCGCGGGATCATCTCGGCGCTATCAGTTTCCACGACAGCGAACTGCATGGCGATAGGACGTTTAACGACGTCCATGCGGGACGGGACGAATCCCGGCTCGAATGAGTGTACCGGAGTCCCGTCGGGGGTGAACTGGTCAACGCGCCGGGTGATCAAATCGAATACGAACACCCCGTGCTCCGGCGAGACGGCAACCCGCAGCGGTCGTTCGATTTCCTCGGGTGGATTGTCAACCGCACCCATCAGACGGTAATCCCGTCTTGTCGGATCGATCCTGAATATCCCTCCGGTGACTCGGTCCGCGAGCCAGACGACGGTTCGTGACTCAGCCTTCATGTCCAGTGAGTGGGAAGTCGGAAGAGGTGCTGAATCAGCCTCTGCCCACAACTCAACTGCTTCGGCCTGCAACGCAAACCCGGATGCCCCGTGAGCGCCGTCGTAATCGGTACATCCGATCGCGCAGAGCAGTTGCGTGATCAGGGCCAATGAAACCCCCGAGCGAGCAAGGAGTGCAGGCGAGGCGGAAAATGAACGCATGTGATGAACTCTCCAGACCAGTAGCCGGACCTGGATAGAAACCAGGTCCAGTTCGCTTCTGAATGATGACGCGGGATTCTACAACGTGGAGCCGACAGTTCCAAGCCCGCCACGTCTCCTCCACATCTCAACCAGGGACCAGGAACCCGGGGACGGCCCGATGATACTATGATGATACTGCGATGAGAATCGAGGTCAGTGTGTTCTTCCACATCCCCGAGTCCAGCTGTCGTGCCTGATAATGACCAACACTGGAGCAGGCGGTCGATGATCCAGATCCAGAGTCTTGGTGGAATAGGCCTTCAGGGTCCAGACGGAATGCCGATCCGGCTGCGCTCCCGAAAGCACGTGGGTCTGCTCCTGTACCTCGCCATGTCGGGCCGACGGATGTTCACGCGGGAGCACCTGACTTCGCTCTTCTGGACCACGCCACCGGAACGGGCACGGCATTCGCTCAGCCAGGCCGCATATGATCTGCGTACTCACCTGCAGGGCGCGCTCGTGCGAGGCTCAGGAGAACAGCTGTCGCTCGACGGCCGGAACCTCGAATTCGATGCCATCGAGTTTGAGCGGGCGGTGAAAGAAGGCCGGCTCGGAACTGCGATCGAGATATATCGAGGACCGTTCGCGCAGAACCTGGCCGGAGCGGGAACCGCGGAATTCGATCGTTGGGTGGAGACGGAACGCCTCCGCATCGGGCGACTGGCCGAAGTCACTTTTCGCAGATTCGCCGGCGAGTGTGAATCGAAGGGCCGCTGGGGTGAGATGTGCGTGGCGGCAATGCGACTGACGGACATGACGCCGCTCGACGAAGAAGCGCACCTCTGCCTGATGCGTGGACTCTGGCTTCATGGCGATCCGACTGCCGCGCTGAAGCACTACAATTCAGCGACCGAATTGCTCAAACGGGAATTGCCGGTCGGTCCGTCCGATCGCATGACGGACCTCGCCGACCGGATTCGCGCCGCCCCGTCGGCAAACCCGGTGCAGCTCAGAACAGGCGAGCGGGAGACCCCGTTCCTTGGGCGCGAAGCGGAGTTCGACACTCTTCGTGCCGCTGTGCGTGACATGGGAGAGACCCGCACAACGGCAGTCCTGATCGCGGGTGAGGCTGGCATCGGCAAGTCGCGATTGATCCGGGAGTTCAGTCGGTCGCTCGCGTTGCAGGGAGTGCGGCTTATTGAAAGCCGATGTTATCCGGCCGAAGAGGAACTTCCTTACGGGCCAATCGTCGATGCAATTTCTCCAATCGCCAGGGAAGTGCTGGCGGGATCCGGGGTGGCGGGCCGTTTCCCTCGACTCGGCTACCTGCTCCCCGATTTCCCGAGAAAGCCAGTACCGGAAGACGAAGGCGTGGATCCCGCCGCGTGGCGCCGCCGCCTGTTCGAGGAAGTCGCCACGTTGCTGCGGTTGTCGATAGAGGACCGGCCGATCGTCTGGGTCATCGATGACGCCCAGTGGATCGACGCAACCTCGGCCGGTTTGCTGCACTACGTTTCGCGGCGTCTCGAAGGCACCCGATTCCTGCTCATCGTGACGGTCCGGGCTCCCAGGACGGGGAAACTGCCAACCAAGCTCCCCGTCACGCCTCCCGACGGGAGCGGGTACACACAGGAAATCCGGCTGCCTCCGCTCACACCAGAGCAGATCCGAGAGCTCCTGCTTCACGGTCGGCCGGATGCGAAGCAACACCCGGCTGTCGAGATCGCGCAGCGCCTGTCAGCGGGGAATCCGTTCTATGCCCTGGAGGTATTCCTGGCCGTGATGGCGGCTGCGGAATGGGCGCAGACCATGAAAGACTGGGACCCGCTGAACGACGAGCGCTTGCGGTATGTCCTCGCTGTCCGGTTCAAGGGTCTGCCATCGAACGCGACGCGGCTGCTGCAATGCGTCGCGGTGCTGGAGCGTGCCGCGACTCCGAGGCTCGTAGCGGCCGTCTCCGGACTGGAGCTCGACGCAGCCGCGGACGAGAGCGCAGAGCTCTACGCGAGAGGTCTCCTGCACGATGATGAGAATCGGCTGGATTTCGTTAACGACATCATGCGCGATTACGTGTACGGCGAGATGAGCGGGATGCGTCGAGCCTCTCTTCACCTTCGCGCCGCCAGGCAACTCGAGCGGGAACCGGATCCAAGCCCGGGCAAGCTGGCGCGTCACTACCAGCTCGGAGACGAGCCCACCCTCGCATACCGCTACGCAATGGAGGCAGCGCGACGAGACAGCGAATCAGGCGGACACGCCGAAGCAGCCGTGATGGCCGGTCTTGCCCGGAACACAGCGGCCAACCAGACGGAGGAACTCGCGGCACTGGAGATCATGGCGGAATCGGAACTCGCGTCCGCTCAGCTTGCCTCCGCGCGCGAGCACTTCTCCGAAATTCTCCGGCTTCAACCCGGGATGCCGCCTGAAGAGCAGATCAGGGTGAAGTTGAGGATGGTGGAGTGT
>CBDUVN010000047.1:0-15143 GCA_965370685.1 uncultured bacterium
GCCCCGATCGGTGGCGCAGCCGGTGCTTCCGCGCAGACGACGGGGAAGGGCCCACCGGCCAAGGCGGCAGCCGCAGTCGGAGACTCCGAGGCGACGTCGGGCGGAACCCGTCGTGGGAGGTCGGAGCGCTCCGACCGGGGAGCCAGGCCGGATCGAGACCGTGATCGGGGCAAGAAGCCGGACTCACGCCCGGAAAAGACGGTGGAGGTCGTGCCTGAGACGGTCGAAGTTGCGGCAGAGACAGGGCAAGTCGCGCCTGAGACGGTGGAGGTCGTGGCAGAGAAGCTCGAGAGCACCACCCCGGTTCCTCCCGGGGCCACCCCCGAGCCCACTCGTCCCATCGGGATGGGCCGGTTCCGCCGTGGCTCGCGAAGTCGCCCGGCGCCGTCGGCCAGCCGGACGACCGCGCCGGGCCCGGTGGAGGCGGAAGCGCCGAAGGTGGAGGCGGAAACCGCGCCCGCGCCCGCGGTCCCGGCCCCGTCGAGCGACGAGGCCTCTCCGGTGAAGGACTCGAGCGCTGCACCGGGCGACCAGCCGCGCAGGTCCGTTTCGGGCCGCCAGCGTGGACGAGGAGGCAGCAGTCAGGCCCGGCCGGCTGCAAGGCGGGACTCGCCGCCGGCCACGACGCCGGAGGACTCGCAGTCGGCTGGAACGTCGGAACCCTCACAGTTCCGGGAGCAGATCGAGGCGATGTCGCGGAACTATCCGGGTGTCGGGCGTCGGACCGCGGATGTGCTGTTCCGGGAGTTTGGTGATCGAGTATACCAGGTGATCGATGAGCAGCCGGAGAGGATCCGTGCCGTGCTTCCCGAGCATCGGGCGAAGGCCGTGCTCGCGGGGCGGGAAGCCGAGCGGACTTCGGAGTCCCGGGACGGCTGATCAGGACCGCCTCGATCCGATGCGGCACAGGGGCGAACACGGAGCCCGCGGCGGTGACCCGGCGCGGGCTCTTCCCGTGGAGTTCTATGCACGCCCGGCGATCGAGCTCGCTCCCGATCTTCTCGGACGTGTTCTGGTACGACTCTCCGCTGACGGTCTGACGTCCGGCCGGATCGTCGAGACCGAGGCCTACCCGGGTCCGGGGGACCCGGCCTCACACGCTGCCGCGCGGATCGGTCGAACGCGGCGCAACGACCCCCTTTTTGGTCCCCCCGGAACCGTGTACATGCACTGCAACTACGGCGTTCACTGGTGTCTGAACGCGGTCGCCGCGGAGGAGGAGAAGCCGGAAGGCGTCCTGATCCGCGCCGTGGAGCCGCTGGTGGGGCGTGAGCTGATGCTCCGGCGCAGGGGACGGTCCGAGCTTACGAACGGTCCGGGCCGACTCGGGCAGGCATTCGATCTCGGCCCGGATCTGCAGCGACACCCGCTCGATCGTGCCCCGGTGTGGATCGAATCCGGACACCCGGTCGATCCGGTGGACAGGATCCGCACCACACGTATCGGTATCCGCCTGGCGGCGGACCGGCGGTGGCGCTGGTATGACGCGAGGAGCTCATGGGTATCGCGACGCTGAGCAATGCGGGATCGTCGCCGTGTCGCGGAACGATCCGGAGCTTCCCGACCCCCTGAGCGGGCTCTGAGCGGCCTCAGGCACCCCGTGGCCATTCTCGACGTCGATCCCGACTGTCCTAGTCGTCCGGACAGCCCGCGGCCTCCTGGAGGCGGCCGACGCAACTTCCGGTGAGCTCGCCCGGGGTCCGCTCGACCGGATTTCAGCCGGGCTCGCCGCTCGCGGATTTGACGAGCCGGCGTTGCGCGCGTTTCTTGGGGCGAACTGGCTTCGGACGCTCGAAGCCGTGCTCCCCTGACCGGAGGCCACGATCCACTACGGAGCGCTGTCGCTTCTTCCGCCGTTGCTGGCCATCGGGCTCGCGATCAAGACCCGCCAGGTGTATCTGTCGCTGGCGGCAGGAATCTGGCTGGGGTGGACGGTCCTGTCCGGCTGGAATCCGCTCGCAGGTACCGCTGCCTCGGTGGACGCGATCGTCGATACGGTGACAGTGCCCGGCAATACCCGGGTCCTGCTGTTCACGTTCGCCATCGGTGCCCTGATCGCGCTGGTCGAAGCGAACGGTGGGGTCAGGGGATTCGTGGAGTGGGTAGAACGGCGCCGTTGGGTGACGAACGGCCGGCGGGCGCAGATGCTCGCGTGGACGATCGGCGTGGTGATCTTCATCGAGTCGAACATTACCGTGCTCGTCGCCGGCTCGATCTGCCGACCCCTGTTCGACCGGTTCCGGGTGTCCCGCGAAAAGCTCGCCTACCTGATCGACTCGACATCCGCCCCGGTGTGCATCCTGATCCCGTTCAACGCCTGGGGAGCCTATATCCTGAGCCTGCTCCTGGGACTGGGGGTGGAGAACGCCGTCCCCGTGCTCATCGCCACGATCCCGCTCAATTTTTATGCACTGTCGGCGCTGGCGATCGCCGGCGTGAGTGCATGGCGTGGCCTCGACATCGGTCCGATGGCGGCGGCGCAGGAGCGAACCGCAGCGGGGAAACTGCATTGGGATCATGCGATCGCGATCGCCGATCCAGAGGAGATCGCGCCGCCGCCGAAGGAGGGGATCCCGCTCAGGCCCGTGAATATGGTCCTTCCGATCGCCTCGATGGTGCTGATGATGCCGGTCGCGATGCTGATCACGGGCGGTGGCGACCTGATGGCGGGATCCGGCTCTATCTCGGTCCTGTGGGCGGTCCTGACCGGGATCGGCATGGCGTCGGTCCTGTCATTGGGGCAGAAGCTTCTGAGTCTCGAGGAGCTCGGGGCGGTCGGAGTGCGCGGAGCAGGCGGACTGACGGGAATGGCGCTGGTCCTGTTGCTCGCACTGACGCTGGGGGCCGTTACGCAGGAACTGGGCACGGGCGATTACGTGGCGGGAATCGTGGGAGGCCGGGTCCCGCTGTTTCTCCTCATCCCGCTCGTGTTTCTCGTTGCGGCCGGGATCGCGTTCGCGACCGGAAGCAGCTGGGGCACGTTCGCGATCATGCTGCCGATCGCCGTCCCGATCGGAGTGGCTCTCGGACTTCCGATCACCCCGTTCGTCGCCGCCGCCATCTCCGGGGGAGTATTTGGTGATCACTGCAGCCCGATCAGCGATACGACGATCGTCTCTTCTCTCGCGTCCGCTTCGGATCACATCGAGCACGTACGGACCCAGATTCCGTATGCCCTGGCCTCGGGCGCCGTGGCGGTGGTCGGCTACGCGCTCGTGGGTGTGTGGCTTTCTCTCTAGGCAGAAGACGAATTCGTTGCTGCGGATGTGGGACTGCCGTATGTTTGTGAGTGGAAAGGTCGAGGATAAGTGATTGAGCCAACACTTGGGTTTGATCGCTTCTGATCTTGCGACGGACGTCATGCCCCGCGAGGGGAAGACGGAGAATCGGGAGGAAGAGCGAAAGGTTCCGAAAGGGCCTCAATCGACCCCCTCACCTTACCACTTGGGGCGATCCGCATGGATCGCCCCTTTTTTTCCCCGCAGCCCTGGACCGGGAATCGAGATGCCGACAGCACGCGTCACCCGCCGCGTTCATTTCAGCGCCGGGCACCGGCTCCACAATCCGTCGTTCGACGAAGAGCGGAACCGGGAAACGTACGGGCTGTGCAACAGGCCGAACGGTCACGGGCATAACTACGATCTCGAGGTGACGGTCGAGGGGGAGATCGACCCGGAGACGGGGTTCGTGATGGACCTCAAGCGGCTCAAGGCCCTGCTCGGCCGGTCAGTGCTCGCCGACCTCGACCACGCCAACCTCAACCTGGACGTGCCGTGGCTGGACGGCATCGTCCCGACGACGGAGAACCTGGCCGTGGCGATCTGGGGCCGGCTCGACGGAGATCTCGGACCGGTCCGCCTGGTGAGCATCAGGCTGTGGGAGACCGAGCGGAACATGGTGGAATACAGGGGCGAACAGGAGCCGGGAGGAACGAATGACTGAGCAGGAACGGGGGTCGGGCGCGATCGACCTGAGCGGGGTTCCATACGAGGACCTCGTGCGCGAGCAGCTGCGACGGCTGGGCGAGGACCCATCGCGCCCCGGTCTGATCGACACTCCCGGGCGGATCGAGAAGTCGTTGAAATGGCTCACGCAGGGGTACCGGTCCACCGCGGCGGAGGCGATCGGCACCGGGATTTTCGTGGAGTCCCACGACAACATGATTCTCGTGAAGGACATCGAGCTCTACTCCCTGTGCGAGCACCACATGCTGCCGTTCTTCGGAAAGGCGCATGTGGCGTATATCCCCGACGGGAGGCTCCTGGGGCTGAGCAAGATCCCGCGTGTCGTGGAAGTGTTCGCGCGGCGGCTGCAGGTGCAGGAGAGACTCACCGATCAGATCGCCGATGCACTCCAGGATGCGTTGCAGCCGGACGGGGTCGGTGTGGTGATCGAGGCGAACCACCTGTGCATGATGATGCGAGGCGTCGAGAAACAGCACAGCAAGACGATCACTTCGGCGCTCCGGGGACGCTTCCGGGCCGATATCAGGACGCGTGAGGAGTTCCTGCGACTGGTATCCGCCTCTCACTCGCTCTACTGAGCGTTCGGGACCGCCATGCTCCTGGACCTGTCCGAGGCGCTGGCCTGTCCCGCGTGCGGGCCGCCGCAGGGGGTCATCGTGCTCGTCGAGCGCATGGAGGATCGCCGGGTGATCGACGGCCGGCTCGACTGTCCGATGTGTGAGGCCCGGTTTCCGCTGCGGGACGGCGTGGTGGACTTCGGGGCTGCGCCGGACCCCGATCGGTCGGTCCCCGCGGTCGACCCCGAGGACGCCGTCACCGCGGCGGCGCTGCTCGGAATCCGGCACGGTCGGGGCCTTCTCGTGGTCGATTCCGGTCTCGGAGCCGCGGCGGCGCGGATCAGCTCCCTGTGCGGCGGGTGTGAGGTCGTGCGGCTCGAGCCGCGGGGGCTTCCGGCCGACTATTCCCCGGCATCGGAGGGGGAATCGGTCCCCGGGCAGGCGGCAGTGACGCCGCTGCTCGGCGGCCCGACCGGGATGATCCCGTTGCTGTCCGGGAAAGCGATCGGCGTCGCGCTCGAGGGAGGTGAGAAGGTACTCCTCGCCGAAGCGGCCCGGGTGCTCATCCCCGGGGGGCGTGTCGCCGTGATCAGGCCCGTGCCCGAAGCCGCGTCGGTCCTGGAGCACCCTCCGTTCGAGTTGCTCGCTGCCGATCCGCGGGCGATCGTGGCCCGGAAAATCTGATCCACGTTTCCAGAGCGGTCCCGCGGTCGGCGCTCGTTGCCACCGGTAGACTCGCTTCCTAGTTTCTCCCCCATACGATGCAGAGCCCTGAATCCACACCCACAGGCCGACGGGACGAGGGAATGCGCCTACAGACGCGAGCATTCGCGGCCGCCAGCGGGCTGCTCACCGGAGCCGTGGTATTCCTGTGGACCCTGCTGCTGATTCCGGCCGGTGCCGCGGGCTCGGCTCCGATACTGCTGCGCGCCATGCTGTTCGGCTGGAAAGTCAGCGTGGCTGGAGCCTTCATCGGTGCGATGTGGGCCTTCGCGTGGGGCTTTCTGCTCGGTGCCGCATTCGCCTTCGTCTACAACATCGTACTCGTTCCGCCGGCGCCGCCTCCGTTCGACTGGAGTGACGAACCCGACGAGGAGGGCTGAACGGTGCCCTGGTGGAGTTTTCTCATGGGGAGTCGGGAGCGGGACGAAGGTAAGCCCGACTATTACCAGGAAGGCCTGGACCTCGCCGGGCAGGAGCGGTTCCACGAGGCGCTGACCTCGCTGCGGCTCGCCCTTCGCGAGCGACCTGGAGATGTGGCGACCCTGGAGCAGATAGCCGTCGTATACACCCGGATGGGAATGACGGACGAGGCCATCAAGATGTACCAGCGGGCGCTCGAGAAGAAACCGCGCAGTGCGGGCGCTCACTACGGTATCGCCTTCCTGTACCTGAATCTCGGACTGGTGACCGAGACCGCGTTCCACCTGGAGGAGTTTCTCCGTGTCGGAGAGGCGATCCCCGACTCCGATGAGCATGTCGAGCATGCCCGGGCGACCCTGGCCGAACTGCGAGCCGGCGCCGACGAGACGACGCTTGAGGACTGAAGCACACACCGATCCCGTCACATCACCCTCCGGGCGGCCGCTCGCTTCCGGAACTCTCGTCGACGTGTACTTCGACGGAGCCGCGCGAAGTGCGCAAGAGATCGCCATGCTCCAGCGTCGTCCCGACGGAGGGTGGCGGGAGTACACGCGTCGCGAGGTCACGGACAGGGTGCGTGCGATCTCGCTCGGGCTTCAGGCGATTGGAGTCGAGCGTGGAGACAGGGTCGCGATCCTGGCCCACACAGGGATGGGCTGGGCCCAGGCCGACTGGGCATCGCTTCTGTCGGGCGCCATCGTCGTTACGGTGTACCCCACGCTCCCGCCTGACCAGGTCGAATACATCCTGCGTGACTCGGGCGCCCGACTGGTATTCGCCGGAGATGCGGAGCTGCTCGCGAAGCTGCTGGAAGTCCGGGGCGCTGTCCCGGAGGTGACCGCCGCGGTCGTATTCGAGCCGGTCGCGACCAGGATCGATGGACTCGAGATCCTGTCTCTCGATGACCTGGCGGCGAGGGGAGACGCTGCCGTGAACCTGGCGGGCAGCTGGGAGAGCCGGGCCCGGAAGGCGCTCCCCTCGGATCTCGCCACGCTGATCTACACGTCGGGTACCACCGGTCGGCCGAAGGGTGTGATGCTGACGCACGCCAACCTGCACGCCAACACCTACCAGGCGATGGCGTGTCTGTCGATCGGTCCCACGGATCGTGTTCTCGGCTGGTTGCCGCTGTCTCACGCGTTCGAGCGCACGGTCGGGCACTTCCTGATGTGGGCGGCGGGAGCGCAGATCGCGTACTCGGAAGGCGCGGACTTCGTCGCCCGTGACATGATGGAAGTCCATCCGACGATCATGATCGGCGTACCCCGGCTGTTCGAGAAGTTCTACGATGCGGTCGAAGAAACGGTCGAAGAAGGCGGATCTGCGAAGAAGGCGGGATTCCGCCTCGCGAAGTGGTTCGGCGACCTGCACGCGACGAAGCGTCTCGCCGGCAGGAAGCCCGGACCCGCACTGAGAGCGGCGTTCCGGCTGTCCGACGGCATCGTGTTCTCGAAACTCAGGCAGCGCACAGGTGGTCGGATCCGCTATTTCATAAGCGGAGCGGCACCGCTGTCGGCCGGGATCGCTCGCTTTTTCTATTCCGGCGGGCTCACGATCCTCGAGGGGTACGGGCTGACCGAGACCTCACCTGTCACCAACGTCAACCGGCCCGACGACATCCGATTCGGAACGGTCGGTCCGCCGATACCGGGGACGGAGGTCCGGATCGCCGAGGATGGCGAGATCCTGATGCGGGGCCCGCAGATCATGAAAGGATACTTCGGCAATCCGCAGGCGACGCGCGAGGTGATCGACGCAGAGGGTTGGCTTCGATCAGGCGACATCGGCCATCTCGACGACGATGGATACCTGACCATTACCGATCGGAAGAAGAACCTCATCGTCACGGCAGCCGGGAAGAACATCGCGCCACAACCGATCGAAGAGCGGATCGCGCGCTCGCCGTACATCGACCAGGTCGTGATGCTGGGCGACAAGCGAAAATTCCCGATCATCCTGGTGGTTCCGAGCTTCCAGGCGTTCCGGATCGCGCTGCCGGGCAACGTGGTGGACGAAGAGGACCGGAAGCGATTCCAGGAGCACCCGGCGCTGCTCGAAGTCGTCGAGTCCGACATCGCGCCGCGGATCGCGGGCCTGGCAAGGCATGAGCGCCCGAAACGCATCCTCATCGTTGCCGACACGTTCAGCGTCGCCAACGGCCTTCTGACCCCGACGCTCAAGATCAAGCGGAGGGAGATCGCCCGACGATACGCCGATCGGATCGATGAGCTGTACGCGGAGGCGGAGGCCGAGAGTGTCGGCAGATGACCCGGGCACGGGTCCGGGCCAGGAGGAAGAGACCCGGATCGTGGTCGTCCTGCTCACCGGGCCGACGGCTGACGAGTTGCGGACGATCGGAACCCGCCTCGTGGAAGAGCGACTCGCGGCATGCGTGAACGTCCTGCCCGGTGCGTCATCGATCTACAGGTGGCGGGACTCCGTCGAAGAATCCGGGGAGGCCCTGGCGATCGTGAAGACGACGGCGGCCCGGATGCGACTCCTCGAGGCCCGTGTCCGGGAGTTGCATTCGTATGAAGTGCCAGAAATCCTGGTTATCGAGACAGCTGGTGGTTCGGGCACGTACATGGATTGGATCAGAGATTCCGTGACGAAAGGGAGTGGGGATGGGGCGTCGTAGCGGTCGAAGGAGAAAAAACGCATCGAAGTTGGCAGCGCGCGGTTCGCAGACCGGCCGGAAGGCGGGGCCCGCCAGTCCTGAGCCACAGGAGGCGTCGCTGTTCGATCCGGTGGATGAGACCGAGACTGTCGAGGTGAGTGAGGCCGAGACGACGGATGAGGCCGAGAAGGTCCAGGTGGACGGCGTGGCCGAACCGGTGGGCGATACAGAGACTGTCGAGGTGAGTGATGTGGACGAGCTGGACGAGGCCCAGCCGACCGATGAAGTCCAACCGCCGGCCGAGGCTGAGCCGGTGAGCGAAGAGGGCGACGCGGCCGACGAAGCACGGCCCGAATCAGATTCCGAGGTGCTGTTCCGGGAGGCGAGGGAACTGGCGGATGCCGGGAAACTCGAAGAAGCGGCCGCCAGGTACGACGAGGTCGTGCAGCGTGACGCGCGGCACATGCGGGCGCGGAACAACCTCGGGATCGTGTATGATCGCCTCGGAAGAAGCGAAGACGCGCTGGAGCAGTACCGCGCCGCGCTCGAGCTCGAGCCGGAGAACGTGCAGCTGCTCAGCAACGTCGGGGCGGTCCTCGGAACGCTGGGCCGGTATCCCGAGGCCGAAGCGGAACTCCGCCGCGCGCTGAAGCTGACACCGGACAGTGCGGACGTGCACCAGAACCTCGGTTTCGTTCTGTACAGGAAGGGGCTGTATCCCGCGGCGCTGGAGTCGTTCCGCCGGGCCTCGGAGTTGAACCCCGAGAGTCCGATCTCCTTCTATTACCTGGGGGAGTGCGCGAATCGCCTGGGCCGCGCGGAGGACGCGGTGGCGGCCCTCGAGAGAACGATCGAGCTCGAGCCCGAAAGCGACCGCGCATACCGGACCCTGGGGATCCTGTTCGACCGCATGCGTCAGCCCGATCGAGCCGCCGAGATGTATCGCCGATCGCGTGAGCTCAAGAAGAAGTCCTGACGCGGAGCCAGGTCCGAGCCAGCTCCGTCCAGATCCGTCCAGAGCTGCGGGTCAGCCCAGCAGGTGGCGGATGAGCACGAGAACGAGGCCGATTCCGGCGCCGAGGACGTAACCGAGGCGGACGATCAGGTTGAGTTCCCGCTGCGTGACCGAGCGGATCAGATGTTCGAGTTCGTTCAACGGGAACTTGACGATCTTCTCCTCGACCCGCTCCGCCACCCTCACATTTGCGGCGACTTCCGGGATCTTGGCAGAGATCCACTGCCACACGGGCTCGACCAGTGTCTCCGCCAGGCGATCCGCGGCACCTTCCCGGCCGTATCGGCCGAGCGAACCCAATGGAAGCGCGAGGATCCGGTCCACGGTTCCCGAGCGGAACCGTTCGTACAGGGAAGTGCCGGCATCTGATCGAAGTACGCTCTCGATCCACCCACCAAGCCTGTGGGCGGGAACGAGCCGGATGACGTCGGCCCAGCTCCGCTCGCCCGCCTTGAGAACGGCGGATTCTCCGCGATCGATCAGGAATTCCCTCACTTCCGGGTCCTGTATGGCGTCCAGCACCCAGGTCGTAAGGGAATCCAGCGCCTCCTGGACCGTCTGGTCTTCCAGCTCGCCCAGTACCTCGATCACCGGCCGCCGAAGAAACTCCACGATCGCTTCGTTTACGCTGCGGGCCATCGCGTCCTGGACTTCCCCCTCGCGCAGGAGATTTCCAACCCGGTCCGCTCCCTCCGCCTCGATCGTGTCGATAGCGCGAACGACAGTGTCTTCAGTAATGATCAGCTTTGCCACCACTCGCTGGTGGAACCGCAGGTCCTGCATGAACCGCTCGAGCAATTCATGCACCCACCGCTCGACGCGGGAGCGGGCCTTCGGGTCCTCGAGCAGTCGGCCGAGCCTCTCCATCGCGATCGGGAGATAATCGGCGATCGCGTGCTCGACGGCGGAGACCAGTCCTACCGGGAGGAATTCCTCGAACGATCGACCCGGCACCAGGATCCGGGCGGCCGCCCGGTCGAGGTGGCTTCTCACGGTGGAGGCGAAAGACTCCGACTCGACGATCCGCGTGAGCCATTCTCCCGACTGATCCCTGAGCTCGGCGATTCGCTCGGCGCCGAGGGAGTCGGCGAGAGACTCGTCCGCCAGCGCGTCGGCGACCGTGCTCAGCATGCGCGTGGCGTCGTCGGCGAATCCTTCGGTGCCGGCATTCGCAATTACCCGGTCCCGGACGCTGTCGAGCAGCATCTCGAGAATCCGGCGCAGCTCGAGCAGGGCGCTCTCAGGGAGCAGTTCGGACAGGGCCGGCTTTTCACCCTCCAGCAGCTCGGCCAGCAGACTCCGAAGTTGCTGCTCGAACGCATCCCGGAGACGCTCGTCCTGCAACTCCGCTGCCACGTCGGCAGGTGTCAGCAGCGTCGTGCCGATGGTCCGGCCGACCGTTGCGGCCAGACGCGCCCGGTTCTTCGGGACTGCGCCCTGGAGCCATTCGATGCGGCGTCCGAGTATTTTCGGCGGCTCGTACGGATGGAACAGCATCATGATCGCGACGCGGTTCGTCACTCCGCCGGCCATCGCACCGAACAGCACCGTGATGGCATCGCGGAGAACCAGCGCCGCGGCTTCCGTCACGGTCCCCGTTCCTCCACGCCGATTCCTGCCAGCGATCGTCGCTCGTCTCCGAATCCGATGGTCCCCGTGACGCGGTACAGCCTGAACCCGATGCCCTCCTCCGGCAGCTCATCCAGCAACGGCTCGGAGCCGGTAATCTCGCCGAACAGGCCGACGTCGGGCACCTCGAACGACCAGGAGCCGGGAATTCCCGCGGAGCCCGGAAGATCCAGCAGAACGGCATCGGACCAGTCGAGTTGAACTCCGTCGAACCACGCCCAGACGGTCGCCGGAGCGTCGGCGAACGCCCGATCTCGGAGAATGAGCAGTCCGTTGCCCAGCGTGTCGGCGAAAAGGAATGCCTGGATCAGACGCTCCGGCGCCGGTTCATTCAGCAGCCGGGCCCGCTGGCGCTGGAGCAGCCACCCGCTCTCGACCCCGCCACCCGCCTGCAGGTCGGCGAACCGAAGGGACTCACGCTGGCCCGTCGAGCCGCTCCACGAGCTGATTTCCTCGAGAGCATCGATTTGCACCGGGCCACCCTCGAGATCCAGCCTCAACATGGATAGCTCGCCTCCATCCTCGACTCCCACCCGCAATGGTCCGGCGGGAAGCACGCGCCACGCGGCGCGCGGCACGGGAATCGAATCGACGACTCCGAGCACGGACGTCCAGGCGTCGGGACCCGGAATCCAGCCGGTGTACTCCAGCCGGAGAAGGTCCGGCTCGGTGCGGTTCTCGAATCGCAGGTGCACCAGGGACGGTTCCGGTCCGAACCCCACGAATGTGAGCGCAGTGTGATACACCGCCTCCGGCGTCGTAGAGGCAGACGTTCCGGTACTCGGTGCGGACTGCTCCTCTGCCGGGGGGGACTCGGCAGGCGCACATCCGACGCCCAGCACCGCCAGGCAGACGAACAGCGCCGCCGCGACAGCGGGGGGCCGCGGAACCCGACTCCGCGGCGTGCGAGCCCCGGTGTCCACAGATGTTCGAGCCGAACTCGCCGACCGGCCGTGTGTCTCCTGTATCATCACGCGGATAAGGTACCCGGCGCCTTCGGGTCTGTCACCGATCAGGGCCCTCCCATAAGTTGACGGGCCCGATATTCCGGTCCCTGGCTGCCTGTGAATCCATGCAACTCTACACGAAAATCTCGATTGCCCTCGTGGCAGGAGCCACGGCCGGTCTGGTTGCGAACCTGCTCGGGATCGACCCTCTCACGAGCTTCCTGGTCGCCATCGAGCCGATCGGAACCGCCTGGATCCGACTGATCACGATGGTCGTGGTCCCGCTCGTGTTCGCCAGCCTGGTCGTGGGGACCGCCAGTCTCGGAGACGTCACGAAACTGGGCCGCATCGGCGGGAAGACGGTGATCTACTACCTGGCGACGACGGCGATCGCCGTGACGATAGGCCTGGTCCTGTCGAACCTGTTCCGGCCGGGCAGCGGGATCGACCCGTCCGCGCTCGAGGGCCTTCGCGCGACCTACATGGTGGAAAGCGCCAGTCGGGTGGATCTGGCGCACGAAGCGCCGGGCCTGCTGGAGATTCTGCTCAGAATGATTCCGAAAAATCCGATCGAGGCACTCGCATCGGGTGATATGCTGCCGATCATCTTCTTCGCGATCTTCTTCGGGGCCGCCGTCTCTGCACTCCCGGCCGAACGGCGGGAGCACGTCGTGGGGTTCTTCGACGGCGTGAACGAGGCGTCCATGGTGATGATCCACTGGATCATGCGTCTCGCGCCGTACGCCGTGTTCGCGCTCATCGGGGCGGTCATTGCGCGGTTCGGACTCGACGTGCTTCAGAGCCTGCTGGTCTACAGCCTCGTCGTGGTCCTCGGGCTGTTCCTTCACGTGGCCTTCACCTACACACTGGCCATCCGGTTCCTCGCCAGGCGGAAGCCGCTCGACTTCTTCCGACGGATCCGGGAGGCCCAGCTGATCGCTTTCTCTACATCGAGCTCGAACGCGACGCTGCCCGTCACGATGGAAGTCGCCGAAGAAAATCTCGACATCGAGAAGGAGGTGGCCAGTTTCGTGCTGCCGCTCGGCGCGACGATCAACATGGACGGAACGGCGCTGTATCAGGCGGTCGCGACGATGTTCATCGCCCAGGTGCTGATCGGGGACATCTCGCTCACGGCGCAGTTCGCGATCGTGCTCACCGCGACGCTCGCCTCGATCGGTGCCGCCGGCGTTCCGTCCGCCGGAATCATCATCCTCGTGGTGGTGCTGGAGCAGGCCCTGGCGGGATCGGGTGTCGATCCGGCCGCGGGCATCGCCCTGGTGCTGGGCGTGGACCGGATCCTCGACATGTGCAGGACCGCCGTGAACGTAACGGGTGACCTGACGGCCGCGGCGGTGATCGAGCGGTCGGAATTCGACCATGCCCTGAAGCACGGAGGCGAGAGGGCGGCCTGACGCCGGCATTCCCTTGACCTCCCGCCGGCATTCCCTCGGCCTCCCGGCACGAGTCAGGTCCGGACGCGCGTTCCGGTTCCGATCTGGTCGTCGAGGCTCGAGACCAGTGCCTGCACCCGGCGTCGATTTCCACCCGGCAGAGCGAGATTCGTCCGGCAGGTGGAGCGGACGTCCACCCGCGTGAGTGCGTATTCGTCGAGCCGTACCCACACCGTCAGGTGGCCGACCTCCCACGGCAGCAGCGTCCTGCACACGGCCGTCAGAATCCCGAGGTCTTCATCCGAGTGAACCACGGTCCACAGCCGCCGCCGGGAGATCTCGGCGTGCAGAGCGTCCCAGACGTGCGCGAACGGCGCCGCGTATACGCGACTATCCGGTGATCCGGTGAGCCGCGTGTCGACGGTGGCGGTTCCGGGTCGGGTGCCGCCGTCTCGGGCGTGAACTTCGTCGTTCATCCTGTCGTTTCCCCGCCGGCCATGGATTTCCGGGATCAGCCACCTGGAGCGGACGACTCGGTTGCCGGGCCCATACGACGTCGGTACGTTCCGGCCGACCGATCACCCTCCATCAGAACGTCCGTGAGCGTCGCATGCAAGCCATACTCCCGCTCGCCGGAAAGGGAACCCGACTCCGGCCCCATACGCACACGCGGCCCAAGCCGCTGCTCCGCGTGGGGAATCGAACCGTGCTCGACCGGGTGCTCGATCTGCTCGAACAGGCGGGAGTGGACGAGATCATCGGGATCATGGGTCACCTCTCCGACCAGATCGAAGCACACCTGAAGACCGAGCACCCGAATCTCGGGTTCATTCCGGTCGAGCAGACTCAGCAACTGGGTACCGCGGATGCCATCCGTCTCGCGCAGCCTCACGTGCGCGGACCGGTGCTGATCGTGTTCGTGGACACGCTGTTCCGGGCCGATCTGAGCGTGATTCGCCGCCGTCCCGAGCTCGACGGAATCGTATGGGCGAAGGAAGTCGAGGACTACCAGCGATTCGGGGTGATCGTCCACGATGACGACGGGTACATGCAGAAGATCATCGAGAAGCCGACAGAGCCCGTGTCGAAGCTCGCCAACATCGGGCTGTACTACATCCGGAACGTCGATCTCCTGTTCGAGGGAATCTCGCACGTGATGGAGCAGCCGCCGAAGCTGGGAGAGTATTTCCTTACCGACGCGTTTCAGTACATGATCGATCACGGCGCGAGACTTCTGACTTCCGAGGTCTCGGAATGGTGGGACTGCGGCAAGCCGGAGACGTTGCTCGACACCAACCTCAAGGTGTTGAATGAGGAAGCGGCTCCCGCTCCCGACCCGATTTCCGGGGTCGAGTTCCTCCAGCCCGTATGCGTAGGTGAGGGCGTGGTGCTCGAGAATTCAGTGGTTGGACCGAACGTGAGCATAGCGGATGGCAGCGTGCTCAGGGGTTCGAGCGTGCGGAATTCGATCATCGGGGCCGACAGCGTGCTCGAGGACTGCGAGATCGAACAGTCCCTGATCGGTGACCATGTCCGGGTAAGTGGTCTGCGAGGGACGGCATCGCTCGGCGATCACTCCGAGATCAGCGAGTCGTCGAAGTGACCGCCCGCCGGATCGTGGCTCTCACGATCATATTCTGCGGGCTCGCTCTCGCGTTCTCCGGCCTCAGCTTCGCCGCGCTCGGACGGGGAGGGTCGGCGGCGCTCGTCGGAATGAGTGGACTGGTCCTGGTCGTGATCGGAATCGCCGCACTTCCGCGACCTGTCCGTCCACCGGTCGTCGGGTGGACGCCGGGGTCGAAGGCATCCGGTACTGAAGAACCGCCGTCCTCAGGGTGAGTCCAATGGTCCGGCGGCCTGCCGCCCGGCTGGCGCC
>CBDUVN010000048.1:0-15094 GCA_965370685.1 uncultured bacterium
TCTGATCGTCGGTCTTCCGGCGTTCAACGAGGTCCACCGCGGCGGCGGCGTCCCGGTAGGCCACGACCTCATCCCGTGCTTCATCGGTCGTCAGCGCGTCCACCAGCGGGTGCTCGGGAGCCAGTACCATGAACGTGGCCCCGAACAGCGTGTCGGGGCGGGTGGTGAACACCTCGATCGTCTCGTCGGGGTCGGAAGCCAGGCGGAACCGGAGCAGCGCTCCCTCGGAGCGACCGATCCAGTTCCTCTGCGCCGTCAGGGTCGAAGGCGACCAGTCGATCCAGTCCAGGTTCGCGAGCAGCTTCTCGGTGTAGTCCGTGATGCGGAAGAACCACTGGCTGAGCAGCCGCTGGCCCACCTCCGTGCCACACCGCTCACACTGCCCCCCCTCGACCTGCTCGTTGGCGAGCACCGTCTTGCAGGACGGACACCAGTTGACGGGCGCTTCCTTCTTCTCGGCCAGCCCGGCCTTGAACAACTGCAGGAAGATCCACTGCGTCCATTTGTAGTAATCGGGATCCGTCGTGGTCACGGTGTGCGACCAGTCGTACATGATCCCTGCCCGCTCGAGCTGACGCGTAAACGTCTCGATGCTGCGCGGGATCAGCTCCGTCGGGTGGACGTTTACCTTCAGCGCGTAGTTCTCCGAGTGGATCCCGAACGCGTCGAACCCGATCGGCTGAAACACATCCAGGCCCCGCAGCCGACGGTAGCGCCCGTGGAAATCGGCGCCCGTGAACGCATACAGGTTCCCGACGTGCAGGCCCTCGGCCGACGGGTACGGGAACATCATCAGGTTGTAGAACGGGTGCTCGGCGCCATCGAGATCCGGCTCGTTGGTCCGTCGCTCGGCCCACAGGCCCTGCCACTTCTGCTCTGTCAAAGTCGGTTCGTACATCGCACTCCGGTGCCGGAACGGCTCCGCGGTTCGGGTCAACCTCGCATTGTTCCTCGGTCAGCGTGCCGATTCGAGTCCGGGAAGATGCAGGAACCCTCGGGCCGCGACAATGTGCCGGCCTCCCGGAAGCGGGACTCAGGCCATGAGGCAGGCGGTGACCGCGCCGGCGAGGCTTCCGATCAGGTTCACGGTCTCGTTGTTGATTCCGGGGATTCTGCCCTCGACGGTCGCCCCGAGTAACGAGTCTGCGAACAGCCCGACGAGCCCCCCTACCAGCACGGGCGTGAATTCTGCCGGCAGCGCCGGACCCCAGGCGGCCGCGGGCAGATATGAAGCGATCAGCGCGATCGTCGCAGCCCCGGCGAGCCCGGCTGCAGTACCGGCCACGGAAACCGCTCCCGATTGGCCGGGAGGCACCCGGCGCCAGGTCGTCACGAGGCGGGCGGGTGCTCGCAGCGCAGTCCCGATCTCGGTCGCCCAGGTGTCCGCGGTGACCGCGGCGATCGCTCCGGCGACCGCCACGCCGGCACAGGGAAGCACTCCGACGACAGCCAGGAGAGCCGCGATGCCGGGGACGGCCGAGTTGGCCAGCACCTGCCAGGCGTTTCGGAGTCCGTCTCCGACTGATGACCCCGCATCCGGGCCGGGTTGCCCGCCGATCCGGAGTCGGCTCAGCCCGGAGGAGCTGGCGAGAAACACCAGCAGCAGGATCGGACCGGCCGCATGCGTTCCCGTGACCAACGCCGCTCCGACGACCAGACCCGCACCGACGCCCGGCCGTGTCAGCCAGCCTCGACGAACGGCCAGTGCGAGACCCAGGACGCCGAGAAACACACCGACGATCGGGTACGTCACCTCCGGCTTCCCGGTTGCCGACCCCGGAACGGGTCGCTAGCCTGTCGCTCGCGTATGAAATCCACCAGAGGAACCGACAGGGTAAACCCGGCGATCGCACTCGCGCTGTTGCATTCGCTCCGGACCACGGACACACCGGACGAAGTCATCGAGGACGAGTCGTTTCGCATCAGCCTGCCCAGGCGCCTCGGCCTGAGCGAGGTGGTCGATGCCCAGATGCGGCGATATGCCGAGATCAGGGACCGCCGGGGCGTGATCTCTCCTGACGAGTACGGCAATCTGCTTCAGCTGATCGACCGGCGACCGGATGCCGTCACCGTGTTCGCCGCCGCCGGCAGGAGCCTCGCAGAAGCACGGTTTTCGGAGGCGACCAGGATTGACCGCTTCCGGCGCCGATTCACACCCGCCAGGCTACGCCGCAGGAAGCTGGTCCGGGCGATGACCGGCGTGGCCCGCGCCCTGGAGCCGGGGGCATCCATCCGTCCCGTCGCCGACGGCGGAGCCGATGGCATCGACGTTCTCGAGCCCCCGCTGGCCACAGTCACGGCCGACGGAGCCGGGTGCGCTATGATGACCGCGGCCCTGGACGTATGTGCCGTTCGGGTCGGAAGCGACACGACTCTGCTGAGCCACGCCATGTGCGTCGGCAGGGGCGACGACCGCTGTCGGTGGATCACCTCGGAGCCTGGTCCGGCGGACTGACCCGTTCAGCTTCGATCCCGCCGGCCGGCGGTTCGACGTGGACCACCACGCCGGTGAACCCCGCATCCAGCAGCTTCCGCTCGACGGCGTCCGCGATCTCGTGCCCCCGTTCGACCGTGATCCCGCCTTCGACGATCACCGTGAGCTCGGCGAATGCTTCCGCTTCCAGGCTGCCGCGCGACTTCACATCCGTCACGCTCAGCACACCGGGAACCGTTCCGATGGCGTTCCGGATGCGGGAAGCTTCGATGGCCCGCGAATCCACGAGCATGGGAATCGTCCCGCGCAGGATTTCATAGCCACTCTTCGCAATCAACGCGGCGACGACGATCGCCAGCCAGGCGTCGGCGTCGTCCCAGCCCAGGGCGACGAGCCCGAGGCCGCCGATCACGCTGAGCGTGACCAGCACGTCGGCGGCCGTGTGACGGGCGTCGGCCGACAGGACCGGTGACCGGAGCCGGCTGGCCGCCCGGGCTTCGCCCGTGGCGACGAGCGTGTTCACGATCATCGTCCCCCCGAGAAGTGCGAACGTCAGCAGATCAACCTGCGGCGCAGTCGTGGTCTGGAACAGCCGTCCGACGGCCCCCGACACGAGCTCGAACCCCGCGATCGACAGGAAACTGACGACCGCCAGCGCCGCCAGCGTTTCGTACTTTCCATGTCCGTACGGGTGCTCTTCGTCCGGCGGCTCCGCGGCCACCCTTACCGCGAGAAGACCGACTACGTTGTTCAGCGCATCGACGCCTGAGTGAGCAGCGTCACCCAGCACGGCCAGCGAGCCGGCACGCAGCCCGACGAACAGCTTTACGGCGACGATGAGGAGATTCGCGGCAAGGACCAGCCACAGGATCCTTCGGACCTGGTCGAGCCGGCCGACCACGCCCGCTCCGTGGGACGGCATCAGCGATCGAACCGCCGGACCACCCAGTCCATCAGCATCTCGAACGGGGTGACCCGCGGCGCCTTTCCCGTCTTCTCGTACTTCCCGACCAGTCCCGGATATCCGAGCCCCACCCAGATGCCCACGGCGAGTGCGAGCACCGCGAGGACGATCAGAATGATCAGCAGCGTACGGTCGTTCATTTCAGGGGCATCGTGTGGCAAACGGTGCAGACGTTGTCGACATGGTGCTGCTCACGATCCCGGTGGCACACCTGGCAGGCCTCGCGGGTCCACGCTGACAGCCACGACACGGCGTCCCCGTGACATGCTCCGCAATTCCCGTGGGCCTCAGCAGGGTGAATCTCCTTCACGTCGGTCCGGTGGCAGGATCTGCACGAGGACTCCGGCCGGTGGTGAGACTCGTGACAGGCCATGCACTGAACACCGGAGGCGCTGTTCGCCGCTCCGGAATGACAGGTCGAACAGGAAAGCTCTGCGTCGACATGGGGAGAGTGCAGGAACGAACCCTCCGGCCGATCGATCGCTCTCGAGGGAATTCCCGTTCCCGACTCGTGACATTTCGTGCACGGCACGGCATCGCCGAGTCCGTGATGACAGGACGCACATCCGGCCCGACTTTCGAATCGGATTCCCCCATGATCGTCGAGCGGCGTATGGCAGGTAGAGCACGGCAGACCCGCCGACTCGACGTGCGGGGCGTGAGAGAACGGACCTCCCAGCCACTCCGTTCCCCGGGTTTCGATTCCGAGGTGGCAACGCAGGCAGACGTCCTCTCCCACCGCTGGCCCAATGTCCACCGACGGCATGTCGAATTCGATACCGCCGACGGCGCTGGCCTGGTTTACGAACTCGAGCGACGCCCTGAGCAGTTCGTCGGCAAATACGATGTTGTGGGCGCCCCGGCCGATCCGTACCAGCTCCAGGTTTTCTCTCGCCAGGCTGAGCAGGCTGTCCGATGTCGCTCGCATTCCGGCCGATCCGCTGCCGCGTGCACGCTCCGCCTGTCCGACGACGCGCTCGACTTGAGCGAGCCGCTTCTCCATCTCGTCCTGCCACGAGGGCAGGATATTGGCGTACTGAATCCCGTGACAGGACATGCACGTCGCTTCGCCGGCCACCTGGACCTGCTCATGTCCTTTCACTTCCCGGGCCAGGCCATGGCAGCTTCCACATGACACTCGCGCGAGATACATGGCGCTCGGGGCATCGTCAGCGCCGTGTCCACCGATCCCGCTGTACAGCTGCCGTTGCGCTTCGTGCGTCCCCTGGTGGCAGGAAACGCAGTCGAGTTCGAACGTCTCCCGCAATTCCACCAGTCGGTGCGCGATCGGGAGATGACACAACTCGCACTCGATGTTGTGCTCGGCCAGGTGGACCTGGTGTACGAGGGTCGTGTTCTCGTACTCGGCGACCCGTTCAGGGTCATTGTGACAGCCGTAGCACCGGGACTGATCCGCGGCTCCGTCACCCGATGTCACCCGCTCATGACAGGAGACGCACGACACCAGGTCTCGCACATATTGCGGATGGTCGACCACGATCCCGGCAGACGTGAGGACGCGGGGGGGATCGACGTGACAGCCGGTGCATCCCGCGATCGGTTGACCCTCGGGCCGGTCCTTGAAGTGGCACAGAAAGCAGGTAGAGGCCGTGACCGCCACGTGGTCGCCCTGCACCATCTGGGAATGGCAGCTCGTGCAGCGAAGCTCCTTGCCGCGACGCAACTCGCCGAGGTGGCTGGTGTGGTCGAAGTGAACTCCGCGAAAATCGACATCGCCTTCCAGCTTCCGCTCGGTGTGGCAGCCGGACCGCAGGCAGGCGGCATCCTCGATCTCGGCCCAAGGCTTCGTCCCGTACGAGCCCGTCACGTACTTCACCACCTGGTTCGCCGCCTGGAGCTTGCCCATCGCCTCGGCCTTGATGCCCGGCGCGTAATGACATCGAATGCACGGCACATTGTTGTGCGACGATTCCGCCCACGAATCGTAGTACGGCTGCATGTTGTGGCAGTTGGTGCAGAAAGCCGGCTGCGCGCTGTACTCGATGAACCCGACCGCGCCCAGGCTGAGCATGATCACACCCAGGATTCCGATCAGGATCACGGTTCGGACCGTCTTCCGACCCTTCGGGCCGAGTTTCGATCGAGTCGGCATCTTTGCGCGACCTTTCTCGCTAAGCCCTGCGGAGACGGAAATACGCGAGCGCGGCAATCGACAGCGTGAAGAACCACAATGGAATGAGCAGCAGCCGGTGCTCCCAGCGTTCTTCGTCCGCGACTTCGGCCACCGCCTCGATGCCTTTCGTGATCGAAGAGACCTTCAACTCCAGGTCATTCAACTGGTCGAGATCGAGACTGTGCTGAACCTGGGCGATCTGCCGGAATTCCGTCAGCGCATGCCTGTACCGGAAACGAGCGTCCGACGTCTGGCGCCCGGCTGTGCCGAGTTCAGAGATCGCCTCGCTGGCCGACTCCATCTGCCGCTCGGCGCGGAGCACTCCCTCCTCGATCTGCTCGCCGACCCGAAGTGTCGCTTCATCTTCCGCGTGGCAGCGCGCGCAGGTCTCCGCTATCGACTCCGAGTCTATGCTCTCCGTGCCGTGATTCGTGTGACAGGCCGTACACCCGAGGAGGACACTCCCCGATTCCGTGGTTCCGCCGTGTGGTCCGCTGGCCAGTGCCCGCCGCACGTCGATGTGACACCTGCCGCACACATTGACGATCTCCCCGACGTCGGGGGGAAGTGCCGCGTGCGACCCATGACAGCCGATGCAGCTCGGCGCCGCGAAGTTGCCGTCTTCGAAAATGGCTCTGCCGTGAGCGCTCTGACGGAATTCCTCCAACTGGTCGATTGCCAGGCCGTACGGCTCCATCATCTCCGCATCGGTATGGCACCGACCGCACATTCCGGGGATGTTCGTCGGGAACGCCGCGCTTCGGGCATCGCTCGATGGCAGCGTCGTATGCGGGTCGTGGCAGTCCGAACATGTCGGCGCATCCCGATTCCCCGCCTCCAGGAGCTGACCGTGGCGACTCGTCCTCAACTCCGCGAACTGATCGGCAGGCAGCCCGTATTGCCGCATCTGGTCAGGATCCGCATGGCAACTCGAGCAGATTTCGACTGTCTGGAGCTTGTCGGGAACGCCGACGAATTCGCCCGCGTGCGCCGGCTCGACCTCGAGCGCTACCGGATCCCCGCCGTGGCAATCGTGGCAGCGGATTCCCCATTCGGAATGCACGCCCTGAACGAAAGCCCGGCGCTTGTCGGCATGGCAGACCAGGCAACCGTACGAGGTCCCATCGGCCCGGGTCGTGAGCACCGGTCGCGTTCCCTGTGCGCGGGCCGGCTGTGCGATCGCCGCCAGCGCGGCCGCGATCAGGACGGTACGGGTGGATACACTGCTCATTCGACCACCTCTTCCGTTACCTCTCCGCCCGATTCGATCCCCCCGGTCTCGCCGCCCAGGGTCGGCGGCGGAATCGGCGGCAGAGCGCGTTCTTCCAGCAACTCCTGGGGAATCGTATCAGAGCCGATGGGAACCGTGACCTGGTGGCCTATCGCCCATGCGAGGAGAAATCCTCCGAACAGGATGATCCCCAGGATCGCGACGACCGGTCTCTTGCGGAGATCGGTCTCCGGTTTGCGGTCGAACAACGGAACGAGGGCGAGCGCTGCGACGAGGAGCAGCGCCACGAACACACCGACCGGTCCCACGAACCGCAGCAGTGCAATCGTCACGTCCACGAGCACCCATGTGGAGACCAGCTCGTCCGGTGCGTAGAACGGCGTAGCCGGGTCGCCCACGGGCCTCGGGAACAGGGCCGCGAGGGTCCCCACAACTGCAATGAGGAACACCGAGACGACGATGATCCGCATGAGATGGTTCGGGTAGAACGGAGTTCCCTCACCTTCCGGCGCCTGCTCGGAGCCCGCGATTCCCTGGCCGCGGACGATCACGAAGTGCAGGGAAATGAGTCCGAACGCCAGCCAGGGAAGCACGATGACGTGCAGGGCGAAGAACCGGCTCAGGGTAGCGCTGGATACAATCCGGTCTCCGCGCATGAACATCGCGATCATCCCGCCGATCAGCGGGATCCGCTCGATCCCGAAGGTAAACTCGGCGGTCGCCCAGTATGCCCACTGGTCCCACGGGAGCAGGTACCCGGTCACACCGAATACGATGACCACGGCGAACAGAGCGATCCCCACGAACCAGCTCGTCTCGCGCGGGGGCTTGTAGGCGCCTGCAAACAGGATCCGCGCCATATGGGCCAGCAGCGCCACGACGATCAGACTCGCAGCCCACACGTGCATGTCCCTCAGGAGCCAGCCGAATGGAGCCTCCGACACGATGAACTGGATGCTTTGATACGCCTCGTCCACCGACGGCCTGTAATAGAACGTCAGGAGAACACCGGTCACGACGAGGATCATGAACAGGAAATAGGCGATGCCTCCGAAGGCGTGCTTCCATGTGACATTCGCGGGAAGACGCCGGTTCCAGGACTGACGCAGCGACTGATCGATCGGGACGTCCCGGTCGATTTTCCCGTACAGAAGGCCGAACACTCGAAGCCCGCCCAGCAGAGCGGGATCCGCACTCTGCCTGGCGTCGTCGCCAAGCTGTTTGAGCCACGCAGTGATCCGCTGTCTCATCGTCTTCACCCCTGCTCGCGGGTCACGAAAACGAGCCCGCGCTGAACGCTCACGTCATAACGCCGGAGTGGGCGGGTCGTCAGTCCTTCGACGGCACGTCCGCGCAAGTCATACGTCTGATGGCCGCAGGGGGAGACGACCCGGAAAGCCTGCTGGTCCCACTCGAGGATGCAACCGTCGAGGGTAGACGTTCCCTGTATGGCGTAGAATTCCTCGTCCGAGATCCGCACGAGAAGCACGATCTCGTCTCCCCAGTTGTTCACCCGGCTCCCGCCCACGGGAATCTCTTCGACGCGCCCCATCCTGAGCGCGCTCTGTCTGTCGGGAAGAGTCAGGTGCTCGGCGGGGATCGCGTAGAGGACGGCGAACAGGGTCAGCATCAGACCGAGCAGAACCAGGAGCCCGATGATCAGCAGCGACTCGAAGCCGCGTTCGGAGGAACTCATCGCAGTCGTTCCGGATTGAGAGCGGTTGCCACGGATCAGGATCGCCGGTGGCCCGGCCGCCAGAGGCTGACGCGGGAACCGTTGTAGATTCAAGCTATGCGCGGATCGAACCGGCGGCCACCACACGGGAAGCGCTGCGGCATGATTGTAGAACCGCGGCAGGTACTGATTGTCGATTGCACTCGCGCAGGTTGAACTACGTATTTAGTATGAGTCCCGTTACACTCCAACGAGGTTGTGTTCACGCTCGGACCTGAGCCGTTCGCATCGACCAGCAATGGTGGCGGACACGAGGGTCGCGCGCCCGTACACTAGCACCGTGACACGGATGGTCCTGGATGAGAGCTAGGCCGATTGTACATCTTCATCCCCGTCTTCCACTTCTTCCGCTGTTCTCGGCCGCGTTCTGTTTGGTTTCCTTCCTGGTGTTTTCACCCCTTTGCGCCCAGCAGCCATCGGCTGCCTCGCAAAGCGCGATCGCCGGGGCGGCTGTCTTCGGTGAGCAGGGATGCGTCGTGTGTCACAGCGTTAATGGCAGTGGCGGCTCGGTCGGGCCCGACCTGCGGATGACCTCGTCGTCCACGGACGTGTACGGGATCACGGCCGCGCTGTGGAACCACCTGCCTGAGATGGCGGCCCGGATGGACTCTCTATCCATCCGACGACCTCGATTGAGCGCACGTGAAGCGGGCGATCTCGTGGCCTACCTCTATATGATCGGCGGCGCGGAGGGAGCAGGTTCGGCGGACGCGGGCGCGGAGCTGTTCCGGGAGTCAGGGTGCATCCGCTGCCACCGCGTCGGAACCGCGGGAGGGGTGATCGGACCGGCGCTCGACCGGATTCCATCCCTCCGAACCCCGCACGGGCTGGCAGCGGGACTGTGGAACCACTCGGGCGCCATGATTCCGAGGATGCGCGAGATGGGCATACCGTATCCGACGCTGTCTGCGGAGGACCTGTCGAACCTGGGAGCGTTTCTCGTGGCCTCGTCACCGAGCGATGATCACGTGACGGATTCTCCGGGGTGGGTCCTCCCGGGGGACGCCGGTCGGGGCCGGTCGCTCGTGGAGCGGCAGAACTGCCAGGCCTGCCATACGATCGGCGGGCGGGGAGCCGGTACCGCCCCCGAGCTGGCGGCGCGCGGAAGCCGACGAAGCGCCGAGGCATATCTCGCGGCGCTGTGGAACAAGGGGCCCGCGATGCGCGCTGCCTTCGCCGCTCGAGGGGAACTCCCCCCCAGCTTCGAGCCGGGGGAGATGGCTGATCTCACCGCATATCTTCAATCGCTCGGGTATTTCCAGACCTCGGGCGATGTCGCACGGGGGGCCGGAGTCGTGCGAAACAGTGGTTGCCTGGAATGCCATGGCTGGGGCGTCGATGGGCCGGCCGCAGCGGACCTGTCGAAAATCACTCCGCGCCCTGATGTCGCAGACCGGCTGGCCGTACTGTGGAATCACTTGAGCGTGCTGGATGCGTCGGACCCATTGCAGGGAAACTGGTCATCGATCGACCGGTCGGAGATGGTCGACCTCCTCGAATACCTCGGAGCGGCATCCCGATGAACAAGAACATGACCGTTGCCGCAGTCGTCGCCGTCGGACTCGCCCTGTGTGTCACGCCGGAGCTGTTCGCGCAGGATTCCTCGGACATGTGCATCGAATGCCACCGGGCGCTTGGCTCCGAGCCGCTGTCGCGCCAGGTGGAACAGTTCGAGGTGGACATCCACGCGGAGGCCGGATTCGGATGCGTGGACTGCCATGGCGGCGATGCCTCTATCGCGGGACCGGGAGGCATGGACCCGGCACTCGGATTCCTCGGGGCTCCCGAGGGCGAGGAGGTCATCGCGGTATGCGGGCGGTGTCATTCAGATGCCGAGTTCATGCGTCAGTTCAACCCATCGCTGCGTATCGACCAGGTGGCGGAGTACTGGACGTCGCGCCATGGCCAGCGACTGGCTGCCACCGGAGACACGGCGGTCGCGACCTGCGCGGACTGTCACGCTCCGCACGGCATCCGACCGGCAACGGACCCGAAGTCAACCGTCTACCCTCCAAACGTCGCTTCGACCTGCGGTCGGTGCCACGACGACTCCGCTCGGATGGGCGTCTACGATATTCCGGTCGATCAGAATGAGCAGTACGCGCGTTCGGTGCATCACGAGGCGCTGGTCGAAGGCGGCGATATCTCGGCGCCCACCTGCAACGACTGTCATGGAAACCACGGAGCGGCGCCACCGGGCGTCTCGTGGGTGGGCAACGTCTGCGGTCAGTGTCATGCGGTGATGGCCGATCAGTTCGAGCAGAGCCGGCACGCGCAGACATTCGCGGAGTTGGGGATGCCCGGGTGTGCCACATGTCACAGCAATCACGAGATCCTCGAGGCGGGAGACTCCCTCCTCGGCCTGGGAGACGGCGCCGTGTGCGCCGCCTGTCATACGGAGGGCGATCCGGGGGGTAGCGCCGCGATGGCCATGCGTGCCGGGATCGACTCACTCGTCGCGGAGATCGATCAGGCAACTGATGTCCTCCACGAGGCGGAGCAGGCAGGCATGGAGGTGAGCGCCGCCCAGGCGGATCTGAAGGACTCGAACAGCGCGCTGGTCATGGGGCGTGCCGCGATGCATTCGTTTTCGCCGGATGCCGTAACGGAAGCGCTCGCACCGGGCCGCGAAATCGCGGGTACGAGTCTCGAAAAAGGACAGTCCGCCCTACAGGATCTCCGTGTACGCCGAATGGGTCTTATCGCGTCCGTCGCAATCATCCTGGCACTCATCCTCGCTCTCGTCCTCAAGATTCGGCAGATCGGGTCCGGCCCCGCCGACTCGTCCGGCCGAGCCTGACAGGAGTTCGTCATGTCCAAACCAGATCGTCCGGCCAATGCGAGCCGGAGGGGGTTCGTTAACTGGCTCCTGGGCACGAGCGCCGTCGCGTTCGTTGTCTCGGCCTTCTATCCCGTCGTCCGGTTCGTCGTACCACCTCCGGAGGCGGAGTCGGCCACTTCCAGTGTGACCCTGCCGTTCTCTCCGGCCGAGATCGGTACCAACCAGGGCAAGTCGTTCCGGTTCGGGAATCGGCCCGGCCTTCTCGTTCGCACACCATCGGGAGACCTGCGAGCGTTCTCGGCCGAGTGCACCCACCTCTCCTGCACCGTGCAGTACAGGACCGATGAATCGCGGATCTGGTGCGCCTGCCACAACGGCTTCTTCGACCTGAACGGCACGAACGTTCAGGGCCCACCGCCCCGTCCGCTCGAGACATACGACGTGAACGTCCGGGGCGATCAGATCGTCGTCAGTCTGAAGGCGTGAAGAGCATGGAGAACCGCGAATCCCGTCTGTCCGCGATCTGGAACTGGCTGGACCAGCGCGTAGGTCTGACTCCTGCCGTCGCGCTCGTCCGGAAGAAAGAAGTCCCGATCCACAAGCACTCGATCTGGTACTACATGGGGGGAATGACGCTCTTCCTCTTCATGGTGCAGATCGGTACCGGTGTTCTCCTGCTCATTTACTACCGGCCGAGCGCCGAGGAGGCGTACGAGTCAGTCCAGTTTCTGATGACCGACGTGAAGTTCGGGTGGTTGATTCGATCGATCCACCACTGGGCCGCGAACCTGATGATCTTCATGGCGTTCGTCCACCTGTTCAGTGTGTTGTTCATGAAGGCCTACCGGCCGCCCCGCGAACTCACCTGGTTTTCCGGTGTCCTCCTCCTCGCTCTGTCACTCGGATTCGGCTTCACTGGATACCTGCTTCCGTGGAACGAGCTCGCGTTCTTCGCCACGCGGGTCGGCACGGAAATCCTCGGCGTGTTCCCGCTCGTGGGAGACTTCGCGCTCAAGATCGCGCGCGGCGGCACCGACGTGACGGGGGCGACGCTCACCCGGTTCTACGCCGTCCACGTCGCGATCCTGCCGGCCACGGCGTTTCTGCTTCTCGGACTTCATCTTCTCCTGGTCCAGAAGCTGGGGATGAGCGTACCGCCGTCCATCGAGAACAGCGGGTCGCCGAAGAAAGCGATGAAGTTCGTTCCCGACTTCTTCCTGCGGGATGCGATCGGATGGCTCATCGCTGTAGCGCTGCTGATCACCCTCGCCGCATTCCTCCCTGCCCACCTGGGAGTGAAGGCCGATCCGTTCGCCCCGGCGCCGGCGGGGATCAAGCCGGAATGGTACTTCATGTTCATGTTCCACCAGCTGAAGCTCCTTCCGGCGCATATCCTGGGCATCGAAGGAGAGCTGGTGGGCGTCATGGCGTTCGCCCTGGGCGGGGTGTTCCTGTTTCTGGTTCCGTTTCTCGACCGGAATGCCGCGAGAGGGAAACCGAGCCCCCTGTTCACATGGATCGGTATCGCGATCCTGGCTTACATACTGATCATGACCTGGCTCGGCTACTCGGCTGATCCGATGGGATGATACGGGCCGGAGACGGCTTCGAGCGGAGGACTGAATGAGCGACGGTCAGCGCAGGGAAATCGACGTACTGCTGCAGGAGAAGCGCCGATTCGAGCCACCTGCCGGATTCCGGGACCGCGCGCTCGTCAGCGACCAGACGCCATATGAGGATGCGGCCCGCGACCGCGAGGGCTTCTGGGAGGGGCGGGCCCGAGAGCTGCACTGGTTCAAACCGTGGGACAAGGTGCTCGAGTGGGAGGCCCCGTTCGCGAAGTGGTTTTCGGGCGGTCGACTGAACGTGGCCTACAACTGCCTCGACCGGCACCTCGAGACGTGGCGCGCCAACAAGGCGGCCCTGATCTGGGAGGGTGAGCCAGGCGATCGCAAGGTCCTCACCTACAGGCAACTCCACCGAGAAGTGTGCCTGTTCGCCAACGCCCTCCGGTCGCTGGGCGTGAAGCGCGGCGACCGCGTAGCGATCTACTTGCCGATGGTGCCCGAAGCCGTCGTCGCGATGCTCGCCTGCGCCCGGCTGGGCGCCCCACACTCGGTCGTGTTCGGAGGATTCTCAGCGCGATCGCTGCGGGACCGGATCGTCGATGTGGGAGCAAAGGTCGTGATCACGGCGGACGGCGGGTACCGCCGGGGCCAGATCGTTCCATTGAAACGCATGACGGACGAGGCGATCGAGGGGCTGGACATGGTGGAGAGCGTGGTGATCGTGCGCCGACGCGGCAGCGGCGAAGGCGACGAGAGCTTCATGCATGTCGTAGAGGGACGTGACCACTGGTACCACCGCCTGATCCAGGAAGCGTCTTCCGATTGTCCGGCCGAGGAGATGGACGCGGAAGATCCCCTGTTCATCCTCTATACTTCGGGCACCACCGGGAAGCCGAAGGGGATCGTGCATACGACCGGCGGTTACCTGACGCAGGTCACGGCTACCACGAAGTGGGTATTCGACCTGAAGGACGAAGACGTGTTCTGGTGCACGGCGGACATCGGCTGGATCACGGGCCATTCATACGTCGTGTACGGACCGTTGGCGCTCGGCGCGACGATCATGATGTACGAGGGCGCCCCGGACTGGCCCGATCGGGGACGGTTCTGGGATCTGTGCGAGAAGTACGGTGTGACCGTGTTCTATACCGCGCCCACGGCGATCCGCGCGTTCATGAAATGGGGCGTCGAGTGGCCCGACCGTTACGACATCTCGGCGCTGCGACTGCTGGGCACCGTGGGCGAGCCGATCAATCCGGAGGCATGGACCTGGTACCAGCGGGTGATCGGCGGCGGACGCTGTCCGATCGTCGACACGTGGTGGCAGACGGAGACCGGCGCGATCATGATCACGCCGCTGCCGGGCACGACCACGACAAAGCCCGGCTCCACGACCGTTCCGTTTCCGGGAATCGAGGCCACGATCCTGGACCAGCAGGGTGCCGAGGCCGAGTCCGGCTACCTCGTGATCACCTCTCCATGGCCCGCGATGCTCCGGGGGATCTGGGGCGACGAACAGCGCTACCGCGATACCTACTGGTCGAAGTTCGAGGGGATCTACTTCCCCGGAGATGGGGCCAGGGTGGACGAGGACGGCTACTTCTGGATCATGGGCCGGGTGGACGACGTGCTGAACGTCGCCGGCCACAGAATCGGCACGATGGAGGTCGAGTCCGCGCTGGTCAGCCACGAGGCGGTGGCGGAGGCGGCCGTCGTCGGGCGCGCCGACGAGATCAAGGGACAGGCGATCGCGGCGTTCGTGTCCCTGAAGGAGGGGATCGAGCCCGGTCCGACCCTGCGCGAGGAGTTGCGGGAGCACGTGGTGATGGAGATCGGTGCGATCGCCCGGCCAGCGGAGCTGGTTATCACGGCGGACCTCCCGAAGACCCGGAGCGGAAAGATCATGCGACGGCTCCTTCGCGACATCGCAGACGGGCGTGCGCTCGGCGACATGACGACCCTCGCCGACCCGGAGGTCGTGGAGAGGCTCAAGCAACGTTACGAAGAAGGCTCCAGCGACTGATACCCGGTTGCAGAACGGAGCCCATTCGGCAAGGTTTCACTTGCGAAGCGTTGAGTCGAAGGATCCGGCTGCTCGTCCCTGAGAGAGAGTGCCTCCCGATGACTGATTCGAGAATGTTCCGTGCGATCGCATTCGGTTCCCTTTTCCTGCTTCTGCCCGTCTTCAGCGCGTGCCTCGACCAGGACAGCGTGTACGGAGATGACCGTCCCGAGGGCACCGATCC
>CBDUVN010000049.1:0-15035 GCA_965370685.1 uncultured bacterium
CCCTCGGAGTCCGCCCAGCGCAGGAGCCCACCCCGAAACGGGGGGAATCCCGTGCCCATGATCATCGCCAGATCGACCTGGCCGGCCGTATCGACTACGTCTTCCTCGAGCGCCCAGGCAGCCTCGTTCACCATCAACCACAGACACCGGGAACGAATCTCGTCGCCCGACGGATCGCCGGTGGCAGGAGGAAACAGCGAGTCCAGCGTCGGATCGACTCCGGTGGACTTGCCGTTCTCGTACAGGTAGAAGCCGCGGCCGTTCTTCCGCCCGAGTCTTCCGTCCTCGATCATCCGATCCAGGACATCCGGCGGCGACATCCGGTCGCCGAGAGCCGCGGCCATCCCGCGGCCCGCGTGGAGGGCCACCTCGAAGCCGATCTCGTCCAGCAGCCGGCAGGGTCCCATCGGCATCCCGAACTCGAGCAACGCACCGTCGATCAGCTCTACCGGCACTCCCTCGTCAAGCAGGTACCCCGCCTCGTTGAGGTAAGGACCCAGCAACCGGTTCACGAGGAATCCCGGCTGATCCGCCACCACGATCGGGGTCTTTCCGAGCCCGATCGCGAATTGGAAAGCCGTGGCGAGAGCCGCGTCCCCCGTCAGTTCCCCCCGTATCACTTCGACGAGTGGCATCTTGTGCACGGGGTTGAAGAAGTGCAGCCCCACGACTCGCTCCGGGCGTTCGAGACCGGAGGCCATCGTGGTGACCGACAGCGACGAAGTATTGGTCGCGAGCACGGCCTCGGGGTCGAGGACGTCTTCCAGGTCACGGAGAACCTGCTGCTTCACTACCATTCGCTCTACTACCGCTTCGATAGCGAGATCGACCTCCTCGAAGCCGTCGTAGTCGAGCCGGCCGTCGATCCGCGCCAGCTTGAGCCCTGCCTCCTCCTCCGTAAATACCCTGGCGCGTGTCGCCTTGCGCAGCAGGTCGGCCGCGTGCCGCATGCCCGCGTCGAGCGCGCCCTGGTCGATGTCCTTGAGCACCGTGTCGATATCGTTCGCCGCGACCAGTTCCGCGATCGCTCCACCCATCACGCCGGCTCCGATCACGGCCACCCGTCGGATGTCGTGCGCAGCTGCCATGACCGAATCCGGAAGTGCCCGCTTCGCGTCCTGCGAGAGCCCGAAGACCCGGACCAGGGCGCGTGAGACGTCGCCGATCAGCAGCTCTCCGAGCGCGTCCGCCTCGATCGGATATGCTTCGTCGGGGGGCAGGCCATACGTCTGCTCGAGAACGTCGATCGCTGCCAGGGGAGCGGGGTACCGACCCTTCGTCTCGCTCAGCACCCGCTTGCGGGCGAGCGAGAACAGCACCTTCCGACCGACCGGATTCCGTTCGAGCAGCTTGCCCTGGAACGACAGGCGGGGCTCGGCCTTCGGGACCCGGTCCTCCAGGACATCGGAGACGAATTCGCCGATCCCGCGCTCCCATGCGTGGTGCGGGATCACGCGATCGACGAGTCCGATTCGCCCCGCGCGAGCCGCTGGAACAGGCTTCCCGGACAGGATGATATCCAGGGCCCGCTGCACACCGACGATCTTCGGGAGCTTCACACAACCGCCGAAGCCCGGGATGATTCCGAGTCGGACTTCGGGCAGTCCGATCCGGGTAGAATTGCTGTCTGAGGCCACACGGTAGTCGCAGTGCAGGGAGATCTCCGTTCCGCCTCCCAGGCAGGTACCATCGATGCAGGAGATCGTCGGCACGCGGAGTCGCTCGAGGCGGCGGAAAACCCGCTGGCCCTCGGTGCTGGCCGCGCGCGCCTGCTCAGCGGTTCGGACCTCGCCGATCTCGCCGACATCGGCTCCCGCGATGAAGCTCCCCGGCTTCGCGCTTTCCAGAATGATGGCCACGAGCTGACCGTTGGCGATCCTGGATTCGAGCTCGGCGATCATGGCATCGATGCGATGCAGCACGGCTGCGGAGAGGAGATTGACCGGGGAGTCGGGACGGTCGAATACGACGTGGCCGATGCGGTCCGGTCCGATCTCGAGTCGAAGAGTCTGGTCGTCCCCGGCTGAGAAGGATTCTCTGGTCATGTCACGGGCTTTCCGAGGCGAAGCCGGGACACGCGTTCCGGCGTGTCCCGGCCGGGTGAACCCGAATCAGAGACGGACGCGATCCTCGCCGTTCTCGACGCTGAGGCGGAGCGTCCCGACTTCGGCCGGATCGATCCTGATGTTCCAGTAGATCTCGCCGCGCGGGGTCTGTACCCGGCTGACGACCCACCAGTTGCCGGAGGGGAGGGACCGGGTCACGGTGCCGTCCACGCCGGTCGTGTCCGAGAACACCTCTGCTTTCGCGTCCTTGAGGATCTCCTGCTGCATGTCGAAGTAGTCTGAGTAGGCGGACTCTTCCCAGCTGTCACGCGCGATCTTGAACGAATCCACGCGCACCGCGACGGATTCCTGCATCCCGGTGAACTGCTCGAACAGCGTCACCTTCTCGGACTCGAGCCGGTTCACCTGGCTCTCGAGATTCCCGAACTCTTCGTACTTCTGCATGTAGCCCCGCGACCTGCGATCGAGACCCTGCAGCTCTTCCGAAAGGGTCTGAAGCCGGTCCCTGCCGTCCGCCCATTCGCTGTTCTTGGCGTTGTACTGCTCCTGCATTGACCGGATCTCCTGGAACGTCGTGGCCATGTCGCCGGGGATCTCCGGCTTCGGCGACGATGCCTGCGACTCCAGGGCATCGAACACAGAGTCTCTGTCGAACGGGAAGAACCGGACTTCGGTGCCGGCCTGGGGGACCGGGCCGTCGGAACCGTCCATTACTACCTCGACGGTCACCGGGGACCCTCCGCAGCCGGCGAGGGTCAGGGCCACGCCGACCAGCAGGGCAGGGCTGAATCGCTGAACGCGCATCCGTCGTCTCCATGTTGAGTGGGCCAGGGACAGGTCTCGGCGCGAACCGACAATTTACCGGGAATCCGAGAGGGATTCAATATCGCACCCGAACAAACGAACGCGGGGACCGCTTCGAGCGATCCCCGCAAGTCATATAACATATAAGTAGGACGTTCGCTCTTTGCGCCCCTCAGTGCACCCGGTCGTCGAGCATGTAGTTGCTCGGGTTCACCTGCCGGTCATTCACCAGGACCTCGTAGTGCAGGTGAGGAGCCGTCGCGAGCCCGGTCCTGCCGACCTCGCCGAGCACGTCGCCCCTGTCCACCCGCTGCCCCTTCTTGACGCTCAGCGCGCCGGCATGGGCGTACAGCGTCCGGTATCCGTATCCGTGATCGATCTCGACGGTTTTTCCGTAGCCCGACCTGGTGCCGGCGGAAATCACGATTCCCTTGCCGGTCGCGAGAATCGGCGTCCCGGCAGCCGCCGAGATGTCGACACCCGGATGGGGGCGGTTCACGAGGAGCACCGGGTGGAATCGGCTGCGGCTGAACGCCGAGCTGATCCAGGCCTCGCGGGATTGAACGGGCCGGATCGACGGGCGCGTGAGGAACATCTCCTCATGCATGGCGACCGAGTCGAGGGCTTCGTCCATGCTCGCCGACAACAGATCGACTCGCCGCAGCAGCCGATCGACGTCATAGGACGCCGCGAGTGTGCGGCCGGCCAGTGCCGGAGCCGCGTCGAGGAATTCCTCGCGCGCGGGATCACCCAGCATCGGGCCACCCACACCGGCCTCGAGGACATCGGGATCGATGTGCGGCAGCCCGGCAAGCAGCCGGAATCTCTGGTCCTGGTCGGAAAGCTCGTCGATCGCCGCACCGATCATCGCCAGCTCGGCTTCGACCTCGGTGAGGTTCGACGTCAGGTGGCGATTCTCGAGCCGGAGTCGAGCCAGCTCGATTTCGCGCACTGAGTTCGAACCGAATACCGCCAATCCACCCGCCAGCACCAGAACGATCAGGGCCGCCATGGCCGTGAGGCCGCGAACCAGACGCCGGGTGATCCGCTTCGTGCGAATCTGTCCTCCGCCGTCCGGCATGATTTGAACTGTCCAGTGTGTGGGCTTCAGAGGGCCCTCCCCTGAAATTCGGTGATCCGTCATGTAAAAAATATCCATCTATGTCACGTGCATACACCGCCCCGAACTCGCCTTGGTCGGGCGGTTGCTTACAGCGTGATCGCAGTACCTTTGGAAGCTCGAGCGGCATGCAGACGCCGAGCGGGACGGGAGAAGGCTACCACGACTCGCGCGAGCCTGTCAAGCAAGAGCGGTGCCGGACGAATCGGAGCCCGGCGAAAGGGGCTCAGGCCTCGAGTCTGGGAAACAGCACCCCGCCTGCGACGTCCGGGATCCGGGCGGGGGAGCGCTCCACTATCGAGTCGATCCAGGGAAGCTCGTCATCGCCGCCGAGGCGGGTCCAGATTTCCTCACACTTGCCGGGCATGAACGGGCTCAGGGTGACTGCAATCCGGATGAGCGTGCGCACCAGCGAGCCCAGGACGGCATCCAGCCGGGACGCCTGTTCGGGGTCCTTCGCCAGCGTCCATGGCCGGGTCTGATCGATGAATGCGTTGGCGCTCCGAACCATCGACATGCCGGCCTCGATGCCCTGGTGAAGCAGCAGGCCGTCCATCGCGGTGATCCACGCTTCGATCGCGGTCTCGCAGGCGATGTCGAGCTCTGTTTCAACTCCAGCCGGGATGGATCCGTCCCGATACTTGCTGATCATCGATACGGTCCGGTTCAGCAGATTGCCGAGATCGTTGGCGAGGTCCGCCTCGTACCGTGTGTCGAACTGATCGAGGAACGCTTCGACCGATGGAAAGTCCCGGTCGGAATCCCACGCGGCCTCGCGCAGCAGGATGTACCGGAACGCGTCCGGGCCGTGACGGTCGATGAGTCGCTCGAGGTCCAGCAACTGGGCCTCCGACTTAGAGAGCTTTCCGCCGCCGATCATCAGAAACCCGTGGGCCCACACCGTCGTCGGCAGGGGAAGGCCCGCGGACATGAGCATCGCCGGCCAGATGACGCAATGAAAACGCGTGATGTCCTTTCCGATCACGTGCAGGCCGGCCGGCCACCAGGACTCGAAGCCCTCGTCCGGGTAGCCGATCGCCGAGATATAGTTGGGCAGTGCATCGAACCACACGTACACCGTGTGATCCGGGTCTCCCGGGAACGGAACCCCCCACGGTACCCGCGAACGGGAAGCCGAGATGTCATCGAGTCCTCCCTCGAGCAGCCGCAGGATCTCGTTTCGCCGGCTCGGGGGCTGGATGAATTCCGGGTGGGATTCGATGTGGGCCAGCAGACGATCGCGGTACCCGGACAGGCGGAAGAAATAGTTCTCTTCCTCGGTCCACACGATTTCACGTTTCGGGTGGAGCGGGCACTGCCCGTCCACCAGCTCGGCTTCCTTACGAAATGCCTCGCAGCGCGCGCAGTAGTAGCCCTCGTAGCGATCGGTGTAGATGTCACCCGTCGCCTGGATCTTCTCGATCAGGGCATCGACCGCGTGCTCGTGACGCCGCTCGGTAGTCCGTATGAAATCATCGTGCGAGATCTCGAGCAGCTCCCAGATTCTCAGGAACTTGTCGGCCGCTTCATCGACCCACTCCTGCGGATCGCGCCCCCGGCGCTCGGCCTCCTGCTGGACGCTCTGCCCGTGCTCGTCCATCCCCATCACGAACCACACATCGTCGCCGCGCAGTCGCCGGTATCGCGCGATTGCGTCTGCACCGATCTTCTCGAACGCGTGGCCCATGTGCGGGTCACCGTTTGCGTAATCGATCGCCGTCGTCAGGTAGAAACGTGACAATTCGACCGTCCGGGTAGCTGGATGTTTCCTGTCAGGATGCCGACTCAGTTGACTCGCGTGACTCGGTCGGTTCGCGCGAGCGCGACGTCTCGGACTTCAGGGTCTCGAGGGAAATCGTCCGTTCGGTTCCATCATCGGTACGCAGGGCGACCGTTTCCCGGAACATGTCCCATCCCGTCACCTGCTCCTCACCCTGTTCGGTATGGAGAATCTTACCGACCCTGGGAAAACGCTTGCGCGCCATCACGTACGCCTCGTGCTCGTAGTGCAGGCAGGACATCAGGCGTCCGCACGCCCCGGAAATCTGCGCCGGATTGAGGGACAGACCCTGGTCCTTGGCCAGTTGTAGCGTGACGGGCTCGATGCGCGGGAGCCAGAGCCGGCAGCACAGTTCGCGACCGCAGCGACCGATGCCTCCGAGTCGCTTCGCCTCGTCCCGCACTCCGATCTGCCGCAGCTCGATCCGGGTCTTGAACGTCCGGGCCATGTCCTTCACCAGTCCGCGGAAATCAACACGTTTCTCGGCGGTGAAAAAGACCGTGAGCTTGTTCCGGTCCCACTGCCATTCAGCCTCGCTGATCTTCATCTTCAGGCTGTGCCGCTCCACGAGCTCCCGCGTTCTGCTGCGGACTTCCATCTCCTCGCCGGAGAGCCGAATCCGGCGCTCCACGTCTACCGGGGCCGCTCGGCGGAGAATCCGTCTGGCGGGTGGAACGACCTGATGCTGGTGCTCGTGGTCGGCGTGGTCACACCCTCCATCACAGGTGTGTGTTTCCGCATCCACGGCGCGCTTTACCCAGCCGATATCCTGTCCGCGATCCGCCTGAACGATCACGTACTCGCTCTCGCGGAGCGGTTCATCGCCGCGGAACGAGAAGTACTCCGTTCGCACGCCCTTGAACATCACCTCGACGATCTGCGAGATCCGTCCGGTGACGACCGGGGCCGGGGTCGGAACCGGTGAGGGCTCGGCATGCGGGGGCCGGGCCGGGCGGGGCCGACCGCGACGCTCCCTGCCTTTCGAATCTCTCGACTCGCGCCCGCTGCCTGTCGCTTTTCGACCGCCCACCGCGGCCGCACCCGAGATATCGCGAGCGGGACGCGGTCCCTTCCGTCCGTCTGGACGAGGAAGATCGCGGGCTCCGCCTCGACGACGGACGCCTCCGGGAGAGCGGTCAGCCGGATCACTGGCCGGTGGGGGGCGTCCGGGCTCCCGGCGCGGACCGATCGGACTCGGCGGCGGCTTCCTCTCGCCGTCGTCTCGATTGCCCTCGCCTTTGCCTTGCCCGTCCCGGTTCTTCCCGTCAGCCATCCACTCTCTCTTCCCACTCGCCCATGGCGTAGTACTTCTCCCGCCGCTCCCGCACGAGGTCCTCTGGATCCCGCCCGACGAGCTCGTCCAGATTCCGGACGAGGGCCTCGCCCACGGCCTGCGCCGCGAATTCGGGGTCGAGGTGTGCCCCTCCAGGCGGCTCCGGAACGATCTCGTCAATGATCCCGGAGTCGGCAAGGTCTGCCGCGGTGAGCTTCAACGCCTCCGCGGCGTCTGCCGCACGGTCGCGGCTGCGCCACAGGATCGCGGCGCAGCCTTCGGGCGAGATCACGGAATAGATGGCGTTCTCCATCATCAGTACCCGGTCGGCGACCGCGATTCCGAGCGCGCCTCCGCTGCCTCCCTCGCCGATGATGCAGGTAACGATCGGCGTCCGCAGGCCGGCCATCACCAGGAGATTGCGCGCGATCGCCTCCGCCTGCCCCCGTTCCTCCGCACCGATTCCCGGATAGGCGCCCTGTGTGTCGACGAAGGTGATCACCGGCCGGCCGAACTTCTCGGCGAGCCGGAACAGACGCTTCGCCTTCCGATACCCCTCCGGGTGAGGTGAGCCGAAGTTCCGCTCGAGGTTCTCCTTCATGTCGCGGCCCTTCTGCTGACCCACGACCATCACCGTCCGCCCCTCCAGCGAAGCCCAGCCGCCGACGATGGCTGGATCCTCCCGGTACTTTCTGTCACCGTGCAACTCGATCCAGTCCGTGAACAGATACCGGATGTAATCGAGCGTGAACGGACGTTCCTGGTGCCGGGCCAGGTGCACCCTTTCGATTCGACTCAAGGAGCGCGTCTCGTCCCGGTGCGCCTGTTCGAGGCGGTGCTCCAGGTCGTTTACCTCGGAAGTCAGATCGAGCCCGTGGCCCTCGGCCCGCGATCGTAGTTCACTCAGCTGGCGCCGGATTTCTTCCAGGCTGCTGTTGTCTCCTGCCATATCATCACCCGCGGATCAGGTGCACGCGGTCGCGCCCGAGGAGAACCCGCAGCTCGGCGAGCAACTCTGCGTTCGGCGCCACGTGCAGCGTCTGCGAGGCAAGAAGAGGAGGCTCCGACCCGTTCTGCCCGGAGGGTTTCCAGCGGATCACCAGCGGGCCCGGTCCCGGAGAGTTCTCCAGGGCCGCTCGCACGCGGTCGAATTCACCGGATGGAACCGAGTCTCCCTGCCGCAATTCAATACAGATTCCGATCTGCCCGCCGTCGCTCAATTCGCTGAGACGGCGGACGGAATCGACAAAGATGGGCGGATTCTCCTCGTCGCGCGAATTTGCCGACACCGTTCCCTCGAGCAGAACGGGCTGATCCTCCGACAGCAGGTCCCGGTGGGCGGTCCAGACCTCGTTGAACACGAGCGCTCCCGCGGTGCCGTAGAAGTCCTCCACGGTCAGGCGGCAGTACTCTTTGCCGTTCTTGCGGGAAACGAGCACGTCGAGCGAGGTCACGACGCAGGCAAGCTCGACCCGGCGGTCCCGCAGTTCCGGCACGATGCTCGTGTTGCACTCGAGCGCGAGCAGGTCCACCAGCTCGCGATGACGCTCGAGCGGATGCCCGGAAATGTAGAACCCGAGGACCGCTTTCTCCTCCTTCAAACGCTCCGCTTCCGTCCACGCGGGGACCTTTGGCAGGACCGGCTCGGCGGGACGTGTCTCCTCGATCGCTCCGAACAGCGACTCCTGGCCGGTCAGCCGCTCTCGCTGACGGAGCTGCGCCTCCGACAGGGCCGTCTCGAGGCCGGCTCGCAGAGCGGCTCGCTCGCCGAATTCGTCCAGCGCCCCGGATGCGATCAGGCATTCGAGCACGCGCTTGTTGTTGAGCCGCAGGTCGATCCGGCTGCAGAAGTCGAACAGCGACTCGAATGGACCCTGCTCGCGGGAAGTAGTGATCGACCGAATGGCGGATCCCCCGATGCCCTTGATGGCCCCCAACCCGAAGCGGATCCGCTGGTCGTCCACCACGGTGAACTTGAACCGGGATTCGCTGACGCTCGGAGGCAGCACCTCGAGACCCATCGCCCGGGCGGTCGTGATGTACCGAACGACCTTGTCGGTGTTGTCGATGTACGAGCTCAGAAGCGCCGCCATGAACTCGGCCGGATAATGGGCCCTGAGCCACGCCGTCCGGTAGGAGATTATGGCATAGGCGACAGAGTGGGCCTTGGGGAACCCGTAGCGGCCGAACGTCCGGATGAGATCCGCGATCTCGTCCGCCTTCTTCTTCGTGAGCCCCTTCTCGACCGCCCGCTCGCAGAAATCTTCCAGCACCTTCTTGGTCAGCGCCGCGTCCTTCTTGCCCACCGCCTTGCGGAGCACGTCCGCTTCGCCGAGCGAGAACCCGGCCAGCACGTTGGCGACGCGCATCACCTGCTCCTGGTAGGTGATGACGCCGTAGGTGTCGGCCAGCGATTCCTCCAGCTCCGGCACCGGGTAGCGGACCGCTTCGAAACCCCGCTTCCGGCGGATGTACACGTCCGTCATCCCGCTGTCGAGCGGCCCCGGGCGAATGAGGGCATTCACCGCGACCAGGTCGTTGAACCGGTCGCACCGCATGGCGCGCAGCTTCTCTGTCGCCAGCGAGGACTCGAACTGGAACACACCGGCCGTGCCCCCCGACGCCAGCATCTCGTACACCTTCGGATCGTCGAGGCCGATCTCGGCCCAGTCGATGGCCGTGTCGTGCCGTCGCTGGATCGCGCCCAGGGCATCGTGAATCACGGTGAGCGTCCGGAGGCCGAGGAAGTCCACCTTCAGCATCCCGGCCTCTTCCAGCGCGTTCATGTCGTACTGCGTGATGACTGACCCGTCGGGCCCGTTCTTCGTGTCCCTGCAGACGGGGACGTACTCCATCAGCGGACCCGGTGCGATCACCACGCCGGCGGCGTGCACGGAGCTGTGCCGCTTCAGCCCCTCGATCCGCATCGTCTCGTCCAGCAGACGACGTGTCCGCTCGTCGGACTTGTAGAGATCCGCGAGCTCTTTGACCTTCTTGACCGCTTCCGCGAGCGGCATCGGGAAGCCGGGATCAGAGGGGATCAGCTTGGCGATCCGATCCGTCTCCTGCGGGGTGAACCCCTGGACCCGCCCCACGTCCCGAATTGCCGCGCGGGCCAGCATCGTCCCGAAGGTGATGATCTGGCCCACCGAGTCCGAGCCGTACTTCTCGCGCACGTAATCGATGATCCGGCCGCGCCGCTCGAAGCAGAAGTCGATGTCGATGTCGGGCATCGACACCCGCTCGGGATTCAGGAAGCGTTCGAACAGCAGGTCGAATTTGAGTGGGTCCACGCCGGTGATGCGCAGCGAGTAGGCGACGATGGAGCCGGCGGACGAACCGCGACCGGGTCCGACGGGAATCTCCCGCTCCGCGGCGGCCCGGCAGAAGTCCCACACGATGAGGAAATAGCCGGCGTATCCCGTCCGGGCGATGACGTCGAGCTCATAGTCCAGCCGTTCCTCGACCTCGGGCGGAAGGGGGTCTCCATATCGCTCCTTCGCACCCAGCGTCGCAAGGTGCCGGAGGAAGGTGCCGTCGTCGTCGAAGTCGTCCGGCAGCGGGAAGCCCGGCAGGTGGTAGCTCTTCTTGAACTGCACGTCGCACAGCTCGGCCACGGCGAGCGTGGTCTCGATGAGCTCAGGTCGATCCGGGAACAGGGCGGCCATCTCTTCGGCCGACTTGAAGTAGAACTCCTGCCCGTGGAAGGCGATGCGGTTCGTGTCGCTCTTCATCGCGCCCGTGCCGATGCACAGCAGGGTGTCGTGCGCGTCCGCGTCGTCCCGGCGCAGGTAGTGTGCGTCGTTGGTGACGAGCACGGGCAGACCGAGCTCTTCGGCCAGGCCGAAGATTCCCTCGTTCACCTCGGTCTGACCGGGAACCCCCTGGTCCTGCACCTCGAGGAAGTAGCGGTCGGGGAAGGTGCGGGCGTACCACTCGGCCGCTTCCTTCGCCCGGTCCGCGCGCCCGAGCTGCAGGTTCTTCGCGACTTCGCCGGAGAGGCAGGCCGAGAGGATGATGAGACCCTCGGAATGCTCTTCGAGCAGGGAGCGATCGATGCGCGGGCGGCGGTAGAAGCCCTCCAGGTATCCCCTCGAGCTGAGCCGGAGAAGATTGTGATATCCGACCAGATTCTCGGCCAGAACCACCAGGTGCGAGTACTCGGCCGGCGCGTCCGCGGGCTTCTGCTTGTCGCGGCGATCCCCATAGGCGACGTAGGCCTCGAATCCGAGGATCGGCCGGAGATTGCGCTTGCGGGCGCGCTCCTGGAAGGCCCATGCGCCGTGCAGGTTTCCGTGGTCCGTGAGCGCGACGGCCGGCATCCCCAGCTGCTCGGCGCGCTCGACGAGCGCATCGATCCGGTTCGCGCCGTCGAGAAGAGAATACTCACTGTGCGTGTGCAGATGGACGAAGGACATCGGGAGGGCCGCCCGGGTCAAGGTTGCGTGCAGCTGAAGGAGCCCAGGATCTCCTCCATCTGCATGAGATACTGCCACTTGCTGCGGCGGGGATTCGGAGAGTACAGCCATGCGTCGATGAAATACGTCGCATCGGGACAACGCAGCGCCCGCACGAAGAACAGACCGCCTGCCGGATAGGACGATTCATCACGCCAGGCGCCGCGAACCTCGAGGCCCTGGATCCCGTTGATCACGATCGATTCGCCCGGGCCCGGCGCCGGCTCCAGCGACTGCGGCACGTTGTAGTGGGTCGAGTCGACACTGGCTCGCCAGTCGAACAGCATCGCCGCGTCGAGGCTGTCGGTCACCGGCCGCCTCTGGACCAGGATCGAGCGGATGAGATCGCTGGGGTGGGGGTTGTCATTCCGGATCACAACTATTTCGTCATCCCGGAACTGGTATTCGTACACGGAGGGGACTCTCAGGCCGAATCCGAGTCGCTCCTGCAGCTGGGCCGCGAGCAGCGTGTCCACGCCGCTGATCCACATCCGGTTCAGCGCCCACAGGCGATACTGGTAGTCGAGCAGCTCAGCCAGTTCGGGCAGCAGGGCGCGCCAGGAGTCCGCCTCCCGGCCCGGCTCGAGGACCACCACGGTGACCGCCTGGCCCATCGCCCAGACGTTCGGAGTCTGGAAGATCTCCGGCGGGTTCAGCTCGTCCCGGCCCGCCGCGTCGGTGACCTGTTCCAGAAACGGATCGTCCGGAACGCCGATCACCACGATCTGCTTCCAGAACAGGAGCTGCTCCAGCTCTTTCCCGTCCGGCGCGACGTATGTGATGTAGAACTTCTTCTCGTCGCGGATGGTGAACAGGGTCGTCTCGATCGCGTCGTAGGTCTCCTGCTCGAGCTGCGACCACAACTCCCGGTCCGCAATGAGGATCAACGAATCGGCCTGGCCCATCGCCGCCGGGCGACCGCACCCGGAGACCGCCATCACCGCCGCCAGCACGGCGATAAGCGGACTCGCGATAGACTGGACTCGACCGCGGGAGCGGGCGGGCCGGCTCGGTCTACGAGGGACGAAACGGGAACGAATGGGGGCAACCATGACGGCCAATTTACGGTCGGTCGGCCGGGCCCAGCAACGCCCGAAAAAGGCCCGTTCGGCCGGGCTTTTCGATGAATCGGCGGTTCGCCGCGAACTTCCGGCCCGAGGCCGGTGTACGCACCGCCCGCACCCGAATCCAGAAAGAAAGGCGGAATCCCGTAGTGGACTCCATTCGAAATATCGCGATCATCGCGCACGTCGATCACGGCAAGACGACGCTCGTCGACCAGCTGCTGCGCCAGGCGGGCGTGTTCCGCGCCGGGCAGAAGGTTCCGGAGCGGGTGATGGACTCGAATCCGCTCGAGCGGGAACGCGGCATCACGATCTTCTCGAAGAACGCCGCCGTCCGCTGGACCGCAGAGGACGGCTCGAAGGTGAAGATCAACATCGTGGACACGCCCGGGCACGCGGACTTCGGCGGCGAGGTGGAGCGCATCCTTCGCATGGTCGATGGGTGCCTGCTGCTGGTGGACGCGTTCGAAGGACCGATGCCGCAGACCCGGTTCGTGACCCGCAAAGCCCTCGAGCTCGGTCTTCATCCGGTGATCGTGATCAACAAGGTGGATCGGCCGGACGCGGATCCCGAACGGGTGCACGACGAGGTGCTGGATCTGCTGATCGAGCTCGAAGCGACCGACGAACAGCTGGATGCGCCGTTTCTGTATGCGTCGGCGCGTGAGGGGTGGGCCTCGACCGATCCATCGGCTCGGGAGGGGAACCTGGACCCGCTGTTCGACATGGTCGTGCGGACAATCCCGCCACCACACGGGACGACCGACGGACCGTTCCATCTTCTCGTCTCTACCCTCGACTATTCACCCTACCTGGGGCGGATGGCGATCGGCAGGATCGAGCACGGAGAGCTGAGCGTGGGCGACCCGGTAGCCGTGTGGCTACTCGATGCCGACAGCCCCGGGGAGACCGTGAAAGTCCCGACGCTGTTCTCGTTCGAAGCGCTCGGGCGGGCCGAGATCCAGCATGCCGTCGCCGGAGAAATCGTCGCCGTGGCCGGGATCGAGGGTGCGGAGATCGGGGCGACGCTGTGCGATCCCGAGTCTCCGCTACGGCTCGAGGGGATCGCGGTCGAGCCCCCGACACTGTCGGTGGAGATGAGGGCGAACACGTCACCGTTCGCCGGACGGAGCGGAAAGTACGTCACATCACGCCAGATCCGGGAGCGGCTGTTCCGGGAGGCGCATAGCAACGTGGCGCTGCGGGTCGAGGAAACCGAGTTGCCGGACCGTCTGCGTGTTTCCGGCAGGGGTGAGCTGCACCTGGCGATCCTGATGGAGACGATGCGGCGCGAGGGGTACGAGTTCTCGGTGTCACGGCCGCACGTGATCACCCGGCAGGGAGCGGCCGGCCGGATCGAGGAGCCGTACGAGGAGGTCGTAGCGGACTTGCCCCAGGCGATGGTCGGCGTCGTGATGCAGGGCCTGGGAGAGCGGAAGGGTGAGATGACGGACATGGAGAAGGGCGACGGCGGACTCGCGCGACTTCATTTCCTGGTTCCGTCCCGGGCACTCAGCGGGTATCGGTCGGAATTCCTCACGGAGACACGCGGCGAGGGCACGCTGCACAGGCAGTTCGCCCGCTACGGGCCGTGGGCCGGGGACATCGAGAGTCGGAAGACCGGAGCGCTGGTGTCGATGGTCGGCGGGACGGCGAGCGGCTACTCGCTGTTCAACCTGCAGGAGCGCGGGAAACTGTTCATCGAGCCGACCGTCGAGGTGTACGACGGCATGGTCGTGGGCGAGCACTCGCGCGAAAACGACCTCGAAGTCAACGTCACGAAGGGGAAGAAGTTGTCGAACGTCCGGGCGGCGGGATCGGACGAACACATCGTCCTGGAGCCCGCTCGGGAAGTGACCCTCGAGTTCGGGCTCGAGTTCATCGCAGAGGACGAGCTGCTGGAGGTGACGCCCGACGCGATCCGGATTCGCAAACGCTCCCTCAACACCCACGAGCGGAAGCGGGACCGAAAGGTGATCGAGGCGCGGGCGGTCGCAGGGCGGGCTGGCTGAACCGGCCCTGCGCAGTTGCTGGAATGGGTGGCTGAACCGACCCGGTCCGTGATCGGGCTTGACACGGATTCGGGACCGCGCTAGAAAATGCGGATGTAGAGGATCGGAACGGCCCGCGCCGGCCGCCGATCGACCGCGTTTTTTACAGGAGGATTCCCGATGGCGCTCGTGACCGTCGCCCGCTTCGAGGCGGAAGACAATGACGTCGAGGAGTTCGACGACGATGGTGACTGGAATGAGCTCGACGATGACGACGAACTCGACGATGACGAACTGGATGACTGGGATGACGATTTCGACGAGGACGAGCTCGATGACGGCGAGTTCGGCGAAGAGAAGCCGGCGGCAGACGGCGCCGGGGACGAGGACGGGGAATAGCAGCAGACGGCGGTTGACTCCGGCGTCTCACGAATTACCTTGGTTGACTGAAGCGCGAGCCGGTATTGCCGGCTCGCGCTT
>CBDUVN010000050.1:0-14515 GCA_965370685.1 uncultured bacterium
AGCCAACGAATCGGGGCCGAATGATGTCCAACCGTAATGAGAGGGTGGAACCCGCACCTTCACGGACCCGGACGACGATGGGAGGGCAGGACGATGATTGGGCGGATGGAGTTCCGGGAAGTACTGGGGATGCTTGGGACGCTCGCGGCGCTGTCAGTCGCGGGAAGTGCGGTGCAGATGGTAGACGCGGAGATCGTGGAGGTGCGGGACACGCCCACGGTCGAGCAGCCGGTGTCGGTGGACGTGCCGGACATCTCCGCGGATGTAAGGGTCACGCCGCCGGCGGTGGCTCCGTTGCTCGACATGAAGGAGGTGCGACTGAATCGGCCGGACGTCGTCGCCCCCCCTCTGAGATGCCCTCCACTCGGTGAAGGCGGAGTGCGGGGGCACCTGAGACACTGCCACGACGTTTTCGTCTGACTCGAACCCGGCCGGAACTTCTCCGGCCGCCCCGAACTCATCCGGCCGCGCCGCCCGGCGCTTATTCCCCGGCTCTTCGACTTCCCGTCGGCTGGCCTTCCGGCACGATCTCCAGCAACGGTGCGTACGCATCCGGCCGACGATCCGCCACGTAATCGAACTCGTATTTACCGGGGTCCTCGACGATCCGGTTGGCATCCGCGGTGGAGAGGTCCATCTCGACCATGAAGCTCACTGGATCCGCTCCCTGTTCGGCGAGCAGTTCCCCGCGCGGACCGGCAGCTATGCTTCCGCCCGGAAAGGTGACGCCCCGCTCGGTCCCCACCCGATTCACCGCCAGGTAGTACACGTGATTCTCGAGGGCTCGCAGTCGGATCTGCTCGGTTTTGAGGTACAGTTCGGGCCAGTTCGTCGGCAGTACGATGAGCTGCGCGCCCAGGAGCTTCAGGGCCCGCGCGCTTTCCGGGAACGACCCGTCGTAACAGATGTTGAGGCCGATGCGGCCGAACGGAAGCTCCCACACCCGGAAGCCCTCGTCTCCCGGAGTGGTGAACCGGTCCACCCCCAGGCACAGCGTGTGGACCTTCCGATATCGGTGCAGTTCTCCAGACGGAGTGCACAAAAAAGCGGTGTTGTACAGGCGATCGGGGCCTGCCGCCGCACCCGGGTCGACCACAGAGCCCGGGTCGCCTGCGCCCGGGTCGTCCGCACCCGCGCCGCGCGCCCGCTCGATGGCGCCGAACACGCTCCATACGCCCAGCTCCCGGCAGGCATCCCGAACGCGCCGGACGGCTGGTGATGCGGCATCAACTGCCCCATCGAGGGCCTGGTCCCGGCTGTCGAACACGTAGCCGGTAAGTGCCGCTTCGGGAAACACCACCAGCTGCGCACCCTCCGATGCCGCTTCCGACATCCGGTCGCAGATCAATCCGGCGTTGGCTTCGAGCTCCCCGAGTCGAGGATCCGTCTGGACCCCGCAGACGCGGACGGGCCCGGACATGGACATGCGGCGGGGTATCAGTCTTCGGTAAGGGCGAAGAAGAGAGCGAGACCGACACCGAATACGAGCACGCCGGCGGTGAGGGCGAGACCGAACTTGCGGCCGAACTCCGCCTCGGGGCTCTGGTCGATTGACGGAAAGACTTCCCGCACGACATCGTCGATGCCGCTTCGGACGGCCCGACGGACGGCCCGGCGGGCGGCGAGCGGGATCACCCGGGCGTTCATGCGGGAATCGAGACGACGAAGTCCTCGCCGCCATCGACCCTGATCGTGTTCCCGGTCATCCAGTACGTCCGCTCGTCGGCCAGTGCGACGATGCAGCGGGCGACGTCTTCGGGCGTGGTGAGCCGGTGATACGGATTCAGCCGCTCGGCCTCCGCCATCATGTTCTCGGCGCCGGGAATCTTCCGCAGGGCGGGCGTATCGGTGACGCCCGCGCGAATCGCGTTTGCCGTGATGCCCAGCGGCGCCATCTCCAGCGCCAGCTGCCTGCAATGTGACTCGAGCGATGCCTTCGCCGCGGACACGGCCCCGTAGGACGGGATCGCGCGGTCGCCTCCCGAGCTCGTCATCGCATACACCCGGCCGCCCTTCCCCATCAGGCCGCGGGAGACCAAGCCCTGGGTCCAGTAGACGAGACTGTGCGCCATTACGGTGAGAGTCATGTCCATCTGTTCCGGGCCCATCTCATCGGCCGCACCCGCGGCGATGAACGGCCGGAGGGTTCCGAACGCGAGCGAGTGCATGAGCACCCGGACGGAATCCTTCGGAGCCTCCGCTGCGATCTCGTCCAGCACCTGGTCGCGCTTCTCGGGGCTCGCCGCATTGATGTTGAAGTAGCGGGAAGTCTGACCCAACTCCTCGATCCCGGCCTGGATCTCCACGACCAGCTTCAGGCCCGCGCGCCGGTCGAGGTGCACGCCGTACACATCGTACCCGGCACGAGCGAACTCGAGTGACGCGGCGCCGCCAAACCCGCTGGATGCGCCGAGAATGAGCACGGACTTCGTCTGTTTGTCGCTCAAGAACCATTCTCCACGAAGCGTCCCACCCTGCCCTGTTCAGAACGCGCTGTGCGGAACACGCGGACCCGCCCGGGTCCGGCGCCGATGACCGCCCCGATTGTACCATCAATCCACGGTCCTGTCACGACTCGCGAACCGACCCTAAAGCATGCCGGCGGCGAGAACCGTGTACAACGCCGCGGCGATTCCGGCGGCGCCGAGCGCCATCGGAAGCTGCGTGAGGACGTGGTCCATCAGATCGCAGCCGGTCGCGAGTGACGAGAGGATCGTCGTGTCCGAGATCGGAGAGCACTGGTCGCCGAATACGCTTCCGCCCGTCACCGCGGCGAAACACAGCGTCAGGAACGCCGGGTCGGGGTTCACGCTCCACGCAAGCGGCATCGCGACCGGAAACAGGACCGCGTACGTGCCCCACGAGGTACCGGTGGAGAAAGCGACGAACATCGTGATCGCGAGCAGCGCCGCCGGCAGGGCCACGGGCGGGATCCACGCCCCGACGGTCTCGACCACGTAGTCGGCGGTCCCCACAGCATCGGCGACGGACTTCAGAGTGACCGCCAGCGCGAGAACGATCGCGCCGATCGTCACACCCTTGCAGCCCGAGACGAACCCATCGATCACGTCCCGCCAGTTCATGCCACGCACCAGCGCCGTCAGCATTCCCGCCAGCACCGCGAGGACGAACGCCTCGGCGATCGGCAACGAAGGCGAGCTCCGATTTCCCAGGATGAAGAACGTCCACAGGAACGGCAGCACCGCAACGCCGAGCAGCGTGCCGATCGGGACGAAGAAATCCCACAACGACGGATCGTAGTCGTCCGGCAGCCGCAGCTCTGTCAGCTCGACCGAGGTGAGCGGGTTCGAGCCGGGACGATCCAGCTCGCCCGTTTCCCGGGCCCGGCGCATGGCGGCAAGCATCCGGCGTCCCGGCAGCCACGGCAGGCGGTCCCAGGCGAACAGCAGGGTGAACAGCACCGCGAAGATCGCGTAAAAATTGAACGGAATCGACCGGAAGAACAGAGCGATCCCCGCTTGCTCGTCCGGGATCAGCGGGATCGTCCCGGCCACCAGGCCGCCTACATAAATCGGCCACACGTTGAACGGGATGATCGTCGCCGCGGGCGATGCCGTCGAGTCGACCATGTACGCCAGCTCTTCATGCGACACGCGGTAGCGGTCGGAGATCGGCCGGACGGTCGCGCCGGTGAGAACGGTGCTGATCGTCCCCCCCTGGTGGAACACCATCCCCATCACCCAGGCGAAGAACTTGGCGGAGCGCGGTCCGTGAACCACCCGGGCGGCTGCCCATTCGGCGAACCGGATCGCGCCCCCCGTCCGGGTCCACAGACCGATGAGTCCGCCCAGCGACCACAGGTACACCAGCAGGATGAGCGCGTAGGAAGAGCTGCCGATCGACGGAATGAGGAATTCCTGTACGATATTCGGCCGACCGCTGATCACGCCGCCGACCACGATCCCGATGAACAGCGCCGCGATCACTTCACGCAGAGCGAACGCCAGGACCAGGGCGACGACCGGCGGCACGATCGACCAGATGCCGTAGTTATTTCCGTGGGTCGGGAAGCGGCCGGTAAACACGACGGCGAGCCCGATCAGGACCGCGGCGATCGCGATCACCTTCCAGGCATGCTTCGACCCTCCCGGCATCCGGGCTCCTCTCGTGAATACTGGCGGCAGCCGGAGCACCTTACGGGACGGGGGAGCGCTGCGGCAATCCGGAGCCGCGCAGGCGCCGTGCGGCCACTTGATGCGCGTATGGTCGCGCCGTCTATTGGGATCGTGCATTCCACGGGCCGGGACTCCCGGTCCGCTCCGCTTGACGCCGCCGCCGGACCCCCGGGAGGAACCGATGATTCGGACCGTCTCCATGCTGTTCGTATCCATGCTGCTCGTCGCCCTGGTCGCAGGCCTCCCCCGAGCCGGGGTCGCCCAGCAGACCGCCGCGAGCGCGGTCTCGCCGGAAGCGATTGGCTGGATCGGAAATTCGCCCTTCCGGCCGCTCGATCTTCCCGCGGCCAATCGGCTGCGCACGGGCTCAGGCGCGCCGGGCCCCGACTACTGGCAGCAGAAGGTCGACTACCGGATGCGGGCGACCGTGGACACGGCCGGGCCGACACTCGAGGGCTCGGGAACGATCACCTATCACAATCGCTCTCCCGAGACGCTCGACTTCCTGTGGCTGAAGATCGACGCGAACCTGTGCGATCCGGAGGGAATCGCGGTCAAACTGAATCAGCCGCCGCTCCAGTTCGGCGACGCGGTGTTCGATTTTTCCTGCTACGGGGGAGCCGGGATGACCGTGTCCCGGGTGGCGGCGGGCGGCCGCGACCTGTCGACGACGGAGAACGGCACGCTGCTCAGGGTCGAGCTGCCCGAGCCGCTGCGACCCGGCGACAAGATCCAGATCGAGACCGCGTGGAGCTGGCCGCTGCCGGACAACGGATATGGCCGCATGGGCAGGGACGGGACGCTGTACCAGGTCGCGCAGTGGTATCCGCGCGTGGCCGTGTTCGACGACCTGAACGGGTGGAACATCGAGCCGTTTCTCGGAGCCGGGGAGTTCTACCAGGAATTCGGTGATTTCGAGGTCGAGCTCACCGTGCCCGCGGGTTACGTGGTGACGGCGACCGGAACGCTCGACAACGAACGCGACGTCCTCACCTCCGACCAGCGCGAGCGGCTGGCCTCCTCCGACGGATCAGCCGACGCCGTGGCCGTGATCACGAAGCAGGAGGCGCTCGAGAGCCGGGAACGGGTCACGCCGGGCACGAAGACATGGCGATTCTCGGCAGAGGACGTGCGGGACTTCGCCTTCGCCATGGCCCCCGACTTCCGGTGGGACGCGAGTGACTGGAACGGGATCCGGATCCAGACGTTCTACCGGCCCGAGGCCGAGTCGTGGGAGGAAGCGAACCGCATGTCGTGGGTCACGATCAAGCACTTCTCGGAGCGGCTCGCGATGTATCCGTGGCCGCACGCCACGACGGTCGAGGGCCCGAACGAGGGGATGGAGTACCCGATGCTCACCTTCGTGCCGGGATACGCCGACCGGGAGGACCTGTACTGGGTGCTGACCCACGAATTCGGGCACGAATGGTACCCGATGCTGGTCAACTCCAACGAGCGCCTCCACCCGTGGATGGACGAGGGCTTCAACACGTTCATCGACATCGGTTCGGTGGAGGAATACTTCGCCGGGGAGACGTACGGCGACTGGATCTCGAAACAGCCGCTCGAGGAGTGGGCCGCACACTCCAGGCCGGGCCGTGAGCAACCGATGGCCCTGCCGCCGAGCCGGCAGCATGACCTGTACTGGGCCGCCTACTTCAAGCCGGCCCTGATGCTTCATCTGCTCAGGACGGAAGTGCTGGGGCCCGAGGTGTTCGATCGTGCCTTCGCGGAATACACCGAGGCCTGGAGCTTCAAGCACCCGGGACCCGCCGACTTCTTCCGGGCGATGGAGGATGCCGCGGGCGCACCGCTCGACTGGTTCTGGCGCGGCTGGGTTCACACGGCGTCGAGGCTCGACAATTCCGTCGAGTCCGTGTGGCCGGGAGACTCGAGCACTCCGCCGTGGATCCACATCCGGAGCCGCGGCGAGATGATCATGCCCGTGGAGCTCGAGCTCACCCGGGCGGACGGACGGACGGAAACGGTCCGGCTGCCGGTCGAGATGTGGAATCTGGGCCCGGATTTCGTGTACCGACTGCCCGCCGGCCCCGGCCTCGAGGCCGTCCAACTGGATCCGCGACAGGTGTACCCGGACGACGACCGATCGAACGACGGGTGGAGCCGATGAACCAGCGTACGGCCATTGTGGCAGCAGTCCTGCTCCTGACCCCGGGGCTCGCCTCGGCCCAGGACGAGACCTTCGAGTGGGTTCCCTACGCAGGCGCTTTCGTGCCGACGGGCGAGTTGGCGAGGACGACGGTCACGCCTGACGCAGGCATCCCGATCACGCTGGACATCGAGCAGGAAACAGCTTTCATGTTCGGGTCGAGGATCGTGGCCTGGTGGTCCCCCACCTGGGGCTGGGAAGGGAATTTCGGATACGCCCTCAGTAATGCCAGCGTAACCGCCGATGGCGGCGTCGATGCCTGCGCGGAGGTAGAGGAGCTGAATTGCAGCTCCAGCGTGTGGATGGCCAGCTCGAAGATCCTGGCGCGCTGGGCGCCTTCCGATACCGGCAACTGGTATCTGTTCGGCGGGCTCGGACTCGCCGTCGTCGGCCACGTGGGCGAGATCTGGACAAATGGAGATGCCACGACTGATCTCGGCGGAGTGGTTGGTGCGGGGGCCGTGTTCGACCTGTCCAGACGGTTCGCGATCCGGCTGGATGTCGAGGACTACATCTACTCGTTCAAGCCGAAACTGGAAGACGATCCCGGACTCGGCACCGCGGACCTGCAATCCCGGACACAGAACGACCTGGCGTTCTCGTTGGGCCTCGTCATCCGAATCCACGGGAGCTGACCGATGAGAGCGAACGAGCTGCCTCCCGTGATTCGAATTCGCACTCTCCTTTCCTTCCTCGCCCTGATGGCGATTCCCGGCCTGCTCCTCGCGCAGGACCGGCAGACCACGGCGTCTGTTCCGGGCTCGGTCGCCGCGCTGGAGTTCGACGCTGGAGCGAGTCAACCGACTGAACCGGTAACCGACCGGGCTACCGGTGCCTGGTGGGAGGATGACTACGTAGAAGGGATGACGTTCAGCCGCACGATCGCACCGGCCACACTGATCACGCTGGGCCTGTTCACCTTCAAGGATGAAGGTTTTCTGAACCGCCAGTCGATCAAGGACTGGCGCAATGAATTCATCCCGGAGTTCGCCAATCACATCGATGATGCCGGCCAGTTCGTAGCCGGGGCCTTCGCCCTGGGACTGAACGTCGCCGGCGTCGAGGGACGTCACAAACTCGGGCGCGCGACTGTCACCTACGGGGTTTCGCTGGGCGTGATGGCGATCTCAGTCCACTCGATCAAGGCCCTTTCCGAAGTGAAGCGTCCACATGGCGGAGACGGTTCCTTCCCGTCCGGCCACACGGCGGCCTCGTTCGCTTCGGCTCGCTTCCTCGACCGGGAATACGGCCAGAAGAGCTACCTGTACAGCGTCGGCGGCTACAGTGTGGCTGCGATGACAGGCGTGTTCCGGCAGCTGAATAACGCCCACTGGCTGTCCGATGTCCTGGTAGGAGCTGGAATCGGGATCCTGAGCACCGACATCGCTTACGCCATCGTGGACGAAATCTATGGGGAGAAGGGCGTAAATTCCCCTCCGACACCGGCCCCGCCGAGACCACGCGGGAATCCCTCGTTTCTCGACTTCAGAGTCGGTAGCGCGAGCCTGACGGGGGACGTCGATGACCCGCAGGGACGGTTCAGCGTCGGGGGTGGTTGGACTTCCGGTTTCGAAGGCGCCTGGTTCTTCATGCCCTGGCTGGGCGTCGGAGGCGAATGGTCGGTCGCATCGTTCCCGATCGACAACAGCGGACTCGTCATCGAAGACCCGGAGATAGACGAAATCGTCGCAGAGATCCTCACCCAGCCGCTCGGCGCCGAGTCTTACTACCTGGGACCATTCTTCAACCTCGCGCTTGGAAGCCGGTGGTCCCTGAACGGAAAGCTCACCGCCGGGCTGAACGCCCCCGCCACCGGCAAGATCACGGCCAGGATAGAGGACGAATTCCAGGACTCGGTCGGGTTTAAGGAGTTTCCTCTGTACCAGTACGAGGGGGATGAGACATTCGGCTGGGCGGCAGGTGCGGCCGTCCGCTGGGTAGTCAGCGAACACATCGGAATCCGGGCGTTCGTCGAGTGGAATTCCAGCCACCCCGACTACACCTTTCGAGCGGTAACCGGAGTCAACGAGGACGGCAGTCTGATCATCGGTCCCGCAGTAGAGCGGGCGGATGTGGACTTCTCTTACATCGGCTTCGGCGCCTCGGTGTCCGCCATGCTGTGGTAGGGGTTCCCGGGCGCGCGGCGGCCGGATCCACCACGGAGATGCATGACCCGACGGAGTCCAGTTTTTTGAAAAAAACGACTCCGCATCTCGCCATCACGATCCCGGCCACGGGTTCGTTTCTGTTCGATCTGTCGCGGTATTTGTCAGGATCCAGTGATATCAGCACGTGTATGTTCACAGGGAATCCACAGTCAGTCGGGAGTTTTCCACACGAAGTCATAACGTGTATTGACAATCAGTTACAGGACTGCAGGCAGGATCGTCTCCCGATCGCTGACTTGCAACCGGACACGCGCGAGCGTAGTGTGGGAACCGTCGGCCCGGGGGAGTGGAGATCACGTCTCCAGCACGTTCCCCACCGATCATTTTCAACCCCGCCCTCGCGGCAATTAACGACTTTTGAGGGGAAGGTCCGTCAGTGATGCTCGATTCCCGGCCTGTCGAACTCGTGCTCGAGCTTCCGACAGATATAGCCGACAACGCAGAGGACGTGAAGCGTCGTGACCCCGAGTATCTCAACCGGGTCATCCGGCATGGTCTCGCGAGACGCGCCGTGTTCCAGGAACTCCGCCGGTCAGCCGCCTCCCCCGGCTTCTTCGGTGACGATTCAACCGACCAGAGCGCTTGACGCCTCTTCCGTCGCTCGCTACATCCGCAGGTGTGTCGGCCCCATGATGGCCGTTCCACCAACTCGCGGCTTCGGCAGGCGGAATCCAAGTTGAGAGAAGAGCCCGAAGGGCTGCAGCGGGACGAATCTGACGCCGAGCCCCCCTCCGAGTCAGAGGTCAGGGCCAAGTACCTGGAATACTGTTCGGCCCGGATTTCCGAAGTCTTCCTGTCACTTTCCGACGAACGCACCTACCAGCTTCTCGAGGAAGCCACGAGCGAGGCGGGCCTCGATCTCGCCTCACTCGGGTTCCAGGAGAAAATGCGGGTCGTCTCCGCGAAGCTCCGTGACAGCATACCGCTCCCCGCGTTTGCCGAGTGGGCAGCCGAGTATCGTGAGCATCCGGAACGGTTCGAGCCAATTTTCATCGGGTTGTGGAAGGATGCGGTGGACGATCCCACGGACCCGGCATCGGAGGACTCGTGACCGATAACGGATCCGGCCACGAGAAGGACCCGCCGCAGCTTCACATCTGGGACGCTTCCGCCAGGGAATTCGAGCTCGGGACCCTTGTCGATGGTGAAGACACCTGGGCGTTGTTCGTCGTCGTCGAGCGCACTTCTCGCGAGCTGTGCCGTGGACGCATTTCCTTCCGGGCCGACGACCTGCGCTATGACACCGAGGCAATCCTGGTTGAGGATTCCGAGGAAGCGGTCCTCAGCAGAGCCGGGAAACTCCCGGCGACCGTGCTGCGGCAGCTTCTCGACTCCATGAAAGCATAGACGAGTGACCGATGCCCGTGTTCTCGTCGTGGACGATGAGCCGGACATTCTGAGCATTCTCGTCTATCAGCTCAGCCGGGAAGGATTCCGCGTGAGCACGGCAGTCAACGGTCAGTCGGCGATCACGACGGCCGTCGAGGAGTGCCCGGACATCGTGATCCTCGACCTCATGCTGCCCGGCATCGACGGGTACGAAGTTCTCGCGCGACTGCGCCAGAATGAGCGGACGGCGTCCATCCCGGTGATTCTCCTGACAGCGAGGCGTGAGGAAGAGGAACGGATTCGCGGATTCGAGATCGGCGCAGATGACTACGTCACGAAGCCGTTCAGTCCGCGCGAGCTGATTCTCCGGGTCAAGGCGCTGCTCCGTCGATCCGCCGCCGAGCCCGTTGCGCAGACGAGGAGCTTGAAGCTGGGTCCGGTGGAGCTGGATCGCGAAGCACACCGGGCGTTTGCCGACGGAGAGGAAATCGACCTGACGCCGCTCGAATACCGGCTCCTGGAAATCTTCATGGAGCGCCGCGGCAGAGTCCAGACACGCCGGCAGCTGTTGCAGACGGCGTGGCAGACGAACGCACAGATCGAGACCCGGACCGTGGACATGCACGTCGCCCGCCTGCGCTCGAAGCTCGGCGACGCCGGCGAGATGCTGGAGACGGTTCGCGGCGTCGGGTACCGCTTCCACCTTCCCGAGGACTGAGGCCGTGCTGTCCACCCGCAGGACCTTCCTTCTCATCCTGACCCTGCTGGCGGTCCCGTTCGGGCTGTTCCTGCTGTGGGCCCAGCTCGAGCTCGGGCCGCAGCTCGAAGACCGCGCGGTCGGCCAGCTGAGCAGAACCGCCCGGCTGATCGGAGAGAACTTCCGCGACAGACCGTTCAGCGACTCGCTCGCGGACCGGCTGGGCCAGATCACGGACCTCCGCGTAACGCTGATTTCGCGCGATGGCACGGTGATCGGCGACTCCGAGATCGACCGGGCTCGGCTACCCACCGTCGAGAATCACGCGGACCGCCCTGAAGTCGCCGCCGCTCTCCGTGGCGCCGTCGGCCATGATACCCGGGCGAGCGAGACGATCGCCCTGCGTCTGCTGTACGTGGCCGTCCCGAACCCGCACGGGGCCGTCAGGGTCGCGACCCCGCTCGCGGGTGTCCACGAGTTTCTGATCCGAACGCGGCAGGTCGCCGCGGGAACGGCGATCCTCGCGCTGGTCCTCGCGTCGTTGCTCGCCGGTCTGATGCACCGCTTCCGGGCGGCTCCCGTCGAGCGCGTCGCGTCGGTGATCCGGGAGCTGGGCACCGGCGACCTCAGCCGGCGTACGGGTCTGGCAGGCCGTGGTTCGCTGTCCACACTGGGGCAGTCGATCGATGAAATGGCCGGCCGGGTGGAGGAACGGGTCACGTCCCTCGAAGGAGAGCGATCGGACCTGCAGACCGTGTTCAACCGGCTGGACACCGGACTCGCCGTCGTGAACCCCGACGGCCACATCCGACGGGTGAACCCGGCGTTCGAGACCTGGGTCGGACGTCGAGAGATCGAGGGCCACAGGATCGCGAGCCTGTTTCGCGATCCCCGGAACCGGGAGGCGATCGAGTCGGCGATCGCCGGATCGGTGTCGAGACACGAATCGGAGTTGGGGCCGCGCACGATTCTCCTGTCGGCACTCCCGCTCGACGAAGGCGCTCTCGTGGTGATCCAGGACCTGACTCGCACTCGCCAGCTGGAGGGAGTCCGCCGCGATTTCGTCGCCAATGTGTCGCACGAGCTCAAGACCCCGCTCACGAGCCTGCGTGGCTTCGCCGAGGCGCTGGCGGACGGGGGCCTCGCGAGCGAGCAGTCCTCCGAGTTCGCCGGGCGGATCCTGGCGAACGTCGAGCGGATGCAGAACCTGATCGACGACCTTCTCGACCTGTCCCGCATCGAATCTGGCGTCTGGACTCCCGAACCAGAAGTTCTGTCGCTGGACGGCCTGGTCGACTCGGCGTGGAATTCCCTTCAACCCGGTCCCGGAAGCAGGAACATCGAGCTCGACCGGGAGATCCCGACGTCACTCCGGCTTCGGGCCGATCGGGACGCCCTGGTCCAGGTTCTGTGCAATCTCCTCGACAACGCGATTCGCTACACACCCGATGGCGGCTCCGTTCGGTTGATTGCTCGAAAGGACGGAGAGCACACCCGGATCGAAGTGGCCGATGACGGCCCCGGGATTCCCTCCGCCCAGCTGGATCGAGTGTTCGAGCGGTTCTACCGGGTCGATACGGCGCGCTCCAGGGAGGCCGGAGGCACCGGCCTCGGCCTGTCCATCGTGAAGCACCTCGTGGCCGCCCACGGAGGCCAGGCGGGGATCGACAGTGAGCTGGGCCGCGGAACCACGGCGTGGTTCACCATTCCCGATCCCGACACCGCAGACCCGGTTTCGAACCCCGAATAGCAGACCCGGTTTCGCACCCCGAACAGCAGCATCCCGCCCGGCTGCCCGTTACATCCCCGTTACACGATCGACATACGAGCTTGACGAATCTCCGCCATCATGACACGGCTGGAAACGGCACGGTGGTGCCGTATCGCATCGTGACACACGGAGACGTTACGACAATGCGACGAATCTGGTTCGTCTTAGTTGCCCTGTTCGTGATCCTGCCAACCACGGTGGTCGCACAGGAGATCACGTCAGGCGCCGTGAAACTGAAGTTCGGAGGCCGCATACAGCTCCAGGCCGCTACCAGCAGTTGTGATGATTTTCCAGTTCCCGAGGACTCGAAATGCGTCGAACAGGTCCCCTCGACGGACCTGTTCCTGCGCAGGGTCCGGTTGTCCGTGTCGGGCGAGATCGGCCCCAACATCGACTTCAAGATCGAGCCCGACTACAACAAGATCGACAAGCTGGGCCTGCGCGACGCCTGGGGCCGGTTCACGTTCGACAACCTGGCGAAGCTCAAGGCCGGTCACTTCAAGCGCCCGTTCGACGGTTTTCAGCTCATCTCCTCAACCCAGTTTCCGACGGTCGAGCGCGCGATTCTGATCCGCGGACTCGAGGGCTTTGTCTCTCCGTCACTCACCGCGGGAACGGTGTTATTCAATCTCAGCGACCGCGACATCGGGGTCGAGCTGAGCGGTGCGACGGACAACAAGCTGTTCTCGTACTGGGTGGGTGTGTTCACTGGAGACTCCGACCTGAAGTTCCAGGATACGAACAACGAGAAGCAATTCATGGGGAGGGGACAGCTCGCGTTCGATGTCGGAGGCCTTCCGCTCAAGCTCGCGGCTGCGGCAGCGGCGACGGACGAGGGCTACGAGACCGTATTGCAGGGCCTGCAGACGAAATACTACTACGACTACGAGCTGTTCGCCGAGCTTGGCGACTTCTCCGGGGGACCGCATTTCCTGGCCGGGTTCGTGTTCGGGGACAACCCGCGGCAGAACGTCGCCGGAGACCCGATCGACCTGGAGCTGGGCGACAACTTCGCCAGCTTCCAGACCTGGCAGGTGATCGGGACCTGGCGGTTCAACACCACCTTCCTGGGACTCGAGGGGATCGAGCCGGTATTCCGGGTGACGTACGGGGATCCAAACACCGGACTCAGCGACGACGCAGGGTGGGGATACACGCCCGGACTGCAGCTGTACTTCTACAAGCGCAACCGGCTGTCGCTCAGCTGGGATTTCGCCAGCTGGGAAGAGAGCGGTATTCGCGGCGAGAATACGTTCAAGGCACAGATTCAGTTCCACTTCTGATACACGAGATGGAGATTTGATCATGTTCGACTCCAGGCAGGCACGCGTCACGGGCACTCTCCTGTTGCTCCTGATTCCGCTCGCCGCATGCGGCGGTGGAGAGACGGAAGGAGAGGTCGGCGGTCTCACCGGCATGGTGACGATCGATGGCTCGTCCACCGTATTCCCGATCTCCGAGGCGATGGCCGAGGAATTCCAGATCGCGAACCGGGGCGTCCGGGTCACGGTGGGCATCTCGGGCACGGGCGGCGGATTCAAGAAGTTCTGCAGCGGCGAGATCGACATCAGCGATGCATCGCGACCGATCAAGCAGTCCGAGGTCGAGCTGTGCCGCGAGAACGGCATCGATCCGATGGAGATTCCCGTGGCGTGGGATGGCCTGACGGTCGTCCGGAACCCCGCGAACGACTGGGCCACCTGCATGACGGTGGATGAGCTGAAGCGCGTGTGGCAGCCCGGCAGCAGCATCACGCACTGGAACCAGGTCCGCTCCGGCTGGCCGGAGGAGGAGATCAAGCTGTACGGCCCGGATACGGACTCGGGGACGTTCGACTACTTCACGAAAGCGATCGTCGGCGAAGAGGACGCGAGCCGGGACGACTACACGGCCAGCGCCGACGACAACGTGCTCGTGGTCGGCGTGGCAGGGGACCGTGGCTCACTCGGCTACTTCGGGTATGCCTACTACGAAGAGAGCTCGGACGTCCTCGGCGCCGTCGCGGTGGATAACGGAAACGGCTGCGTGCTGCCCGATCGCGAGACGATCGAGAACGGCACCTACGCCCCGCTGTCACGGCCGATGTTCATCTACACGAAGGCCCAGGCACTCGCGAAGCCGCAGGTCCGGGCGTTCCTGCAGTTCTATCTCGACAACGCGCCCACGCTCGTGTCCGAGGTCGGATACGTGCCGCTCGCCGATCAGCGCTATGCCGAGCTGCTCGGCACGCTACGCGCGAACTGA
>CBDUVN010000051.1:0-14389 GCA_965370685.1 uncultured bacterium
CACAGCATGCCGATCGACGCCATCAAGATCGACCGGGAATTCGTCAGCGGCGGAAAGGGGGATGACCACCTGGCGGTGGCTCGGACGATCGTTCAGCTCGCGCGCTCGCTCGAGGCCGACGTGATCGCCGAGGGCGTCGAGACCCGGGATCAGTTCCGCTTCCTCAGGAGCATCGGGTGCGGCAGCGCGCAGGGGTATCTGTTCTCTGCTCCCGTCAACCCTGCCCGGATCGTGGAGTTGATCCAGGAGGGGTACCCGCTCGAGCAGGGTGCCTAGTACCCAGGGGCGTTTCCTGGCGACCACTTAATGTTACATCCAAGGCTCGCGACCTGGTTCGAGGAAACGGTCTCGCCGGCGAGCAAGGCGTCCAGTGCGTCGCGAAGATTCCGTCCCGTGACCGGCCTCCCGCTTCCCGGACGACTGTCGTCAAGCTGTCCGCGGTACACCAGATTCCCCGCTCCATCGAACAGAAAGAAGTCGGGAGTACACGCGGCGCGGTAGTCTTTGGCCACCTGCTGCGTGGCATCCAGCAGATACGGAAACTCCCAGCCCTCCCGCTCGGCCAGCGCCTTCATGTGCTCGGGACCGTCCTGGGGATAATTCGCGACGTCGTTCGAGTTGATCGCCACGATTCCGACACCCCGCGGCAGATAGTCCCGGCCGATCCGCCCGAGTTCCTCCACCACGTGCATCACGAACGGGCAGTGGTTGCAGATGAACATCACCAGGAGGGCCTCGTCGCCCTTGAAGTCCTCATCGGTTACGGCGCCACCGCTCACGGCGTCCATAAGGGAGAAGCCCGGTAGCTGCGTACCGAGCGGGAGCATCGTCGAAGGTGTTTCCGCCACTGGTCCTCCTCGGGTTGTCGGGTCGGGTGCCACAATACCTGGCAGGCCCGCCGATCGAATGACGGCAGCGTGACGGCCGCCGCGAATCGTGTACGAAGGGTGGAGAACGACACCCCCGGTCTGAACACGTGAACGGAGGACCGATCGATGACGATGCTCTGGAGTAACTTCCTGCTTCCATTGGTGTTGCTGACCCGCCTCCTCGAGCGGCATTGAACGGTCAGCCGGCCAGAACTTTCGCTCGTTTCCACCTGCTCCACCGGCTCATTGCCCAGTAGAGCATCCACGCCACGAGCAGAATCGCCGCGACCGGGACGAGGATTGCCAAGACCGTCATCGAAACGGAGGCGACGAGCTCTCCGAGCGCGAGCGCCGGGTTCACCACTCCACCAGTCGTTGCCGTGGACACGGCCCGTGCGCCGGCCGTCCCGGCATGGACCACTCCAGCAGTGCCGCCCCCCGCCACGATGGCCACGGCCCAGGTGAGGAACGGAGACGAATCGCCGAGCACCGACACCGCGGCGATCGTTCCTGCCCCGATGGCTGCCGGAGCCGCGATCGCGTCCATCGCGTTGTCGAGCCACGGAACGAAGTACGTTCCGATCTCGAGCACGGTGGCAATCGCCAGGGCTCCCATCGCGACCGGGCTGGAGAGCCAGTCAAACCCTGCGGACAACGGGAGTATTCCCAGACTTCCAGCCACGCTCATTCCGAGCAGCGGGACGAACACCCGAAAGCCGGCGGCAGCCGCGAGGCCCACTCCGGCGAACAGCGACAGAATCCACTCCATGCGGCACCCTCCCCGGAAGTCCTTGACGGTTGCGGCGTCCGGTGCCCTTTTACAGTCTGGAGGACCGGACGCGCGGTGACGACGGCCCTCGTCCCAGCCGCCTCAAATCTACGGGCGACGCAGCCGGTCCGCAGCAGGAAACACGCACAACGCCTAGAACGGGAGCTCCACGAAAATGAAACGTCTCCCCCTTCTCGTCATGATTCTGTTTTCGCTCGTCCTCCTGCCGGGCCGTGCGGAAGCGCAGTTCGCATTTGGCGCTCGCGGGAAAGTCATGTTCCCGACCGGCGATTTTGCTGACGAAGCAGAAACCGGTTGGGGTCTAGCCGCCACGGGAGACTTCACGCTCATTCCCCTCGTCAAACTCCGAGGAGAAGCCGGATACAACAAATTCGGCGGCAAGGAAGTTGAAGGCGTCCAGCTCGAAGACCTCGACATCTGGAGTTTCATGATCGGCGCGCGACTCCAGCTCCCGATAATTTATTTCAGTCTCGACGGGGCGTACTACACGAAGATCGACGAATTTTCGCTCCTGCCCGGGCTGGGCTTCAGGTTCCTAATGCTGGACATCGGCGGGCGCTACAAGTGGACCGGCGAGAACTGGTTCGAGGTGTTCGGCGGCGTCTCCTTCTGATCCCGAGCAGATCTCGGGGCGCCGAAGGGCGCCGAAATCCGGCGCCCTTCGTCTGCACCCGGTCCCTCCCGGTCGCGTGGCCCGGGAACCCTTGCCGCTCTGTCAGCCGAAGCTGACCCCCTGCGCCAGCAGGAGCCCGTCCCTCCAGACCATCGGCCTTTTTTCGGTCACGAGCGAAGTCGGTTACAACAAGAACCCGAGAAGGGATGACGAGCCCGATCGGAAGCTAGTTCACACATCATCGAGAAGGAGAACAGGAAAAATGACAGACGATAAGAAGAGTGCGTGGGATTCCACGAAGGAGATGGCGAAGGAGATGGCGAAAGAGGCGTACGACAAGGCCAAAGAGATGGGCACCGAAGCCGTGGACAAGACCGAGGAGCTGGGTGGCGAAGCCGTGGACAAGACCGAGGAGTTGGGCGGCAAAGCTGTGAACGCAGTTGCGGACGCGGCCGAAGATACCTGGGACGTCGTGTCGGACGTGGCCGGCTCGATGATAGACAAGGCCCGGGAAGCCCTCGGAATGGCGGGACACGCCGCCGAAGACGTGGCTGATGCTGCCGAAGATGTGACGGAAGATGTCGTGGATGCCGCGACTGACGCTGTGGACGATGTGAAGAAAATCTGAGACCGCCAGACTGGCGTATCAAGGTGTCGGGCCAGGGACAGTGCTCGGCAACGGAAACGCACTAAAAAGGGGTGGAATGACATGGGACTCATGGATGACGTGCTGGGGAGCCTCGGCTCCGACGGAGTTGGTGCACTCGCCGATTCGCTGGGGCTTGATCCCAGGGCAACGGAAGCGGCCCTGAGCGCAGCGATGCCGTTGCTCCTTGGTGGCCTGTCGCGCAGCGTCGCCCGCTCGGGCGGCGCGGACTCACTTCTCGCCGCCCTCGACCGGGATCACGACGGCAGCGTTCTCGACGACATCGCAGGGTTGCTGGGCGGGAACAGTGGCGAGGTCGGTGGAAGGATTGTCGGTCACGCTCTCGGAACCAGGCGGTCTTCCGCGGAGCAGGCGGTCAGCCGCGCCGGAGGGATCGATCTCGCTCAGGCCGGAAAGCTGCTGGCGATGGCGGCGCCACTGGTGATGGGCGCGCTAGGCCGAGCGAAGAAACAGAGAGGGTTGGATGCCAGGGGCCTGAACGCGTATCTCGACGGTGACCAGCAGGCGCTGAAGCAGAAGTCGGCAGGCGGTATGGAGTTGATCAGCCGGTTGCTCGATGCCGACCACGATGGCAGCGTCCTCGACGACCTCGCCGGAGAGGGCGCCAGTCTGCTCAGCGCCTTCATGCGGCAGGCGTAGAAGACGCGGGTCGATAAGCCTGCTCACATTCCCGCTGGAGGTGACCGGGTAGCAGGACTGAACGTACCGCGATACTTCGCCGAATCCACGATTGCGCGGGAAGGGGCGGCAGGCCGCGCGTGGATTCGTGACCTGCCGGGCATCGTAAGTGACCTCTGCGACCGCTGGCGCCTGGCTCGCGACGGAGAGGTTCTTCACGGGTATGTCGCGCTCGTCGTTCCGGTCACACAGAATGGCGCCGAGCACGTGCTCAAAGTTTCCTGGGTCGACGTGTCCTCGATCCAGGAGCCGCTCGCCCTGCGGATCTGGGGAGGGCGCGGAGCCGTCCGGTTGATCGACGAGCAACCCGCCCTCGGTGCGATGCTCCTGGAGCGTCTCGACCACAGGCAGTCGCTGGAGCACGTCCCGGAATCGGAGGCGACGACGGTCGCGGGCACGCTGCTCCGACGCCTGGTGGTCAACTCCGATCTCCACTACGGTAGTGTCCTGCGCGGCGAGCGAGAGCCCTGGCTGGTGATCGATCCCAAGATCATTGCCGGTGACGTCGAGTACGGCGTCGCCCAACTGCTGTGGAACCGTTTCTCGGAGCTTCGGACTTCCGCAGACTTCGAGCGTCGCCTCGCGATGTTGGCGGCAGCAGGCTCACTGGACACCTCTCGCGCGCGCCAGTGGGCCCTCGTGCGGGTCGTAGACTACTGGCTCTGGGCCATTAGCCTTGGTCTCACCGAAGACCGGAAGAAGTGTCAGCTCCTGGTGGAGTGGCTGCAATGACAATTGATCCAGCGGCGGTCATCCTGGGGCTCACCGCCTTCGGTGTGTCCCTGCTCACGCTCTTCTCGGGGTTCGGCCTCGGCACGCTTCTCATGCCAGTGTTCGCCCTGTTCTTCCCCGTCGAGGTGGCGGTGGCATCAACGGCGGTCGTGCATGCCGCAAACAATTTGTTCAAGGTGGGTCTTCTCGGGCGCAGCGCGCCTCGCGACATCCTCATCCGGTTCGGCGTGCCGGCGATCATCGCGGCGTTCTTCGGCGCTTTCATGCTCACCACCCTGTCGGGTCGGGAACCGCTCCTGTCCTGGTCTTTCATGGGCCGGGATGCAGAGGTAACTCCGGTCAAGCTCGTGATGGGCGTGCTCATCCTCGGGTTTGCCCTGTACGAACTCTTCCCGACGCTCCGATCCGTTCACGCCTCCGGTCACGACCCCCTCCGCTGGCTTCCCGTGGGCGGCGCCCTCTCCGGCTTCTTCGGCGGCCTGTCGGGCCATCAGGGGGCGCTGCGCGCCATCTTTCTGACCCCCATCGGGCTGTCGCCGGAGCAATTCGTGTCAACCCAGGCGGTGCTGGGGCTGCTCGTGGATGGAGCGCGGCTGCTCGTGTACGGGTGGTCTTTCGCGGTGCTCGGCACTTCCTCCCGGGCCGAGGCCATTCCCTGGAGCCTCGTCGGGACAGCCACGGTGTGTGCATTCGCAGGCGCCTATCTCGGCAAGCGATTACTCCCCAAAGTCACCCTCGAATCCCTTCACGTCGTCGTCGGGGTGCTCCTGCTCGTGGTGGGCGTCGCGCTCGCCGTCGGCGTCGCATAGCATGGAAACGCAGAAGGTGTGGGCTGTCGTGGCACTGCTGTTCGGAGGCGTCGCCGCCATCGTCGGCACGGGCCTGGTCGCGGCCTACTTCCTGGAGGCCGTGCTCGCCAGGCTTGGGGAACCCGACCAGTCACTGCTTTTCTGGTACCTGCCGATTCTGTTCTCAGGGCTGGGCGGCCTGGTAATCGGTCTCTCCGCTGCAGCCTGGGGAATCCGGCGCCTGAGGCGGCTACGTAACCATCTCGGGGAGGGCACGCCTGGTGGATGACCCGACCGAGAAGCATGCGAGTGATCGATGACCGTGCGCGCGAGTCTCAATTGTTTCGCAGCCATGCTACTTCTGGCCGGTGCCACCCCCGGCCCGCGGGACGCGATCGTCACGGGACACTACACGACACGGTTCGAGACGAGTTCGTTCGTCCCCTGCGAGGAGGACGAGCAGTGGTGGGTGGAAGGTCCGGCCCTCGAGGCTGTCGACAACTTTCTGCGCAGCACCAGGTCGCTTCCCACCCGGGTTGAGATGGATCCCCTGCTGGATGGAAAGGTGTTCCTGAGGTGGCGCGGAGACGTGTCAGCGCTCGGAGAGTTCGGCCACATGGGCCGCTATGACCGGCTGTTCAAGGCCGAGGAACTGCTGGAGATTCACCAGCCTGGCGAGTCCGACTGCGAGGTTTCAGATGCCGACGGAAGCCGGTGACGGGTGGCTCCCGATACGGAACGGGGGCCGAATCGACCTGCAGGCTCGTGCATGGGCCGTGGTCGGCCACCGGGCCTGAGCGTCGCGCGGAACGACGCCCGGGCCCGGGGATCGTTACCCGTCAGCCGAAGCTGACCCCCTGCGCCAGCGGGAGCTCATCGCTCCAGTTCACCGTGTTCGTCTGGCGCCGCATGTACGCCTTCCAGGCATCGGAGCCTGATTCGCGGCCTCCGCCCGTCTCCTTCTCGCCTCCGAACGCGCCGCCGATCTCCGCGCCGCTCGTGCCGATGTTGACGCTCGCGATTCCGCAGTCGCTGCCGCGGTTCGACAGGAAGTACTCGGCCTCGCGCACACTGTCCGTGAAGATCGCCGACGAGAGACCCTGGGGAACGTCGTTGTGGATCCGCACGGCGTCTTCGATCTCGCCAATGGCCTCCTTCGGAGAGGAATTCTTCTTTCCGTATCCGATGATGTAGAGGATCGGCGCGAACGTCTCCTCCTGCACGATCGAGAATTCGTTCCGGGCCGCGGCGATGCACGGCGTGACGTAGTGTCCGCCCGGATAGTCGTCGCCACCGAGCTTCTTGCCGCCGGCCAGGATCTCGCCGCCCTCGGCTTTCACCCGGTCCAGCGCGTTCATCATGTCCTCGACCGCAATCTTCGTCACGAGCGGGCCCATCAGCGTGTCCGCGTCCAGCGGGTTGCCGATCCGGACCCCCTCGTAGGCCCCCGTGAGGCGAGAGACGAGCTCGTCCTTGATCGACTCGTGGACGATGATCCGCCGGGTGCTGGTGCACCGCTGTCCGGCCGTTCCGACGGCGCCGAACAGGATCGCCGGGAGAACCAGGTCCATGTTGGCATTCGGCGTGACGATGATCGCGTTGTTGCCGCCGAGCTCGAGAATCGTGCGGCCGAGACGTTTCCCGACCACCTCGGCAACGCGCGTTCCCATGTTCGTGCTTCCCGTGAACGAGATGAGCGGGATCCTTCTGTCCTGCAGGAGTTTCTCGCCGACTACCGAGCCCTTGCCCACCGCCAGCGAGAAGATCGCCGGGTTCACGTCGTTCGCACGGCAGACTTTCTCCGCGATCTTCGTCACCGCGATTGCGCACATCGGCACGTTGCTCGACGGCTTCCACAGGGTGGAATCGCCACACACGGCGGCCAGCGCCGAGTTCCAGCTCCACACCGCGACCGGGAAGTTGAACGCCGTGATCACGCCGACGACTCCGAGCGGGTGCCACTGCTCGAACATCCGGTGGTCAGGACGCTCCGACTGCATGGTGTTTCCGTACAACTGTCGAGACAGACCGACCGCGAAATCGCAGATGTCGATCATCTCCTGCACCTCGCCCTCGCCCTCCGCCTGGATCTTGCCCATCTCCAGAGCGACGAGCTTGCCGAGGTCTTCCTTCGCTTCGCGCAGGGCCAGGCCCAGTTGCCGGACAACCTCTCCCCTCCGCGGCGCCGGGACGCTGCGCCAGTCAAGAAATGCCTCGTGAGCCCGGGCGACGATCTTGTCGAACTCCTCCTCGCTCACTTGCCGCACATAACCGATCACTGACCCATCCGTCGGCGACGTGACCTCGAGCTCAGGGCCCGATCCGATCCAGGTCCCGGCGAATCCACCGGGGTTCATGTCCTCGATGCCGAGGCACTCCAGGTAGTCTTGCATGATTATTCTATCCCGTTGGTATTACTTAGGTTCGCGGACTCGATGAAGCTCGTGATGACCCGACCTGTCAGCAGTCGGATTCTAGCGGATCGCACGCCGATCGGCCACCTGCGTGAACCCGGCGGCGCGCTCGACCCGGGCGGGCTCCTATTCCATTCGCGGGTACGTGTTGCTGTGGTAGCGCATCCCCGTGATCCGGCCGCTGTCGTCCTCCACGAACACGTACGTCTCGCCGGGCTCGCCGTCATCGCGCTCGCGCCGAAACGTGTTTCCCTCCACGTGCTGCAGAACGGTCAGCTCATCCGATGGGCTCATGGTCGGCAGCCACAGGATGGCCAGCCCTCCCTTCCAGGGGAATACGGCTGTCTCACCACCCCATGGGCTCTCGTCGTACGATCCCACGAATCGCTGGAATTCCGCCGGCATCTTCTTCTCCCCCGCTCCGGAGCCCTCCGCTCCGGGGCCCTCCACGTCATCCCGGCCCGCCGTCGCCTTGTCCATCGCCGGCTCGAGCAGCCGAAGCATCTCTACCGCGAGCGCCGACGGGCTCACGGCAATTGCGTTCATCATCAGGATCGCCGCGAGTCGGGTCGGCGGATGCAGTCGAATCGTGGATCGGAAGCCGGGACACAGTCCATTGTGGCCCACGTAGGTGACGTCGCCGCTTCGATACACGCCGAATCCCAGCCCCCGCGTAGTCTCCCAATCGGGGTCCAGCCAGTGGACGCGCTGCATCTCGCGCAGCGTGTTGCCGCTCAAGACTGCATCACCGCCGATATCCAGGATGCGGAACTGCCAGGCCGCGAACTTTGCCATATCGTCTACCGTAGACGCGAATCCTGCCGCCGGAGAGATCCCTGCCGCGTCGAACGGCGGCATTCGCATCCTCGTCCCGTCACGCCGCGTCGCACTGTAGCCGACGGCCAGTCGAGCCGGGAACGGATAGTCTCCGATGTCCGGCCAGGTGCTGTCCATCCCGAGCGGATCCAGGATGCGCGACCGCATGTACTCATCGAAGGGCATGCCCGAGATCTCGGAAACGATCTCTCCAGCGAGTGTGAGGCCGAGGTTCGAGTACTGGTAGTAGCGAGCCGATGGGTACAGCATCTCCTGCTCACCCAACCGCTCGATGACCTGACCGCGAGACGGGAAATCGAACGGCTCGACCCAGTATTGATGATCGGATTCGCGCGGGAGCCCCGACGAGTGGGTCAGGATTCCTTCCACGGTCACCGGTGGCGAGCCATCGTACGCCTGCTGGATGTCGTACCATGGCAGAAGTGCGTCCACGCGATCGTCGAGTCGCAGACTATCCGCGTCCCTCAGTTGCATCACGCCGATCGACGTGAACAGCTTGGAGATCGAACAGATGCTGTAGGCCGTCCCGGTGGTCGCCGGCGTCCCGGTGTCCGGATCCGCGTAGCCGGTCGCACCGGCCCAGATCACCTCCTGGTCGTGCACCAGGGCTGCCGAAATCCCGGGGATGCGCTGGTACGCCCGCTGCGCGTCGAGCCACACCTCGATCAGACCGACCACCTCGCGTACGCGAGGATGATCCGACAGGCTCTGCGCTTCGAGCGTCGATACGGAACTCAGAAACACCGAGAACAGGAGCACCATTCTGCGCATTCCGGGTCGCCTCGTATGGAAGGGATGCCTGGCCGGACAACGTACCGACGGCGGCAAGATGTCGGCGCCCCGCGGGGCAGGCAATATTCCCGGCGCCGCCGCTTCGACGAAGGGCTGAGAACCGGCTATCATGCGCAGGCAGCAGCCGATTCCTCGTCCAGCGGCAGAGCACGGGAGAGTGTGGATGGAGCGCGACCCGATTCCGTTCTGGGAACGGCCAGAAATCGTCGAGAAGTTCGCGGGCCGGGAGCCCGACCATCGTCTCGCCGAGTGGCTCTCCGTCCGGGACGACCGGGAAGGTCTGCGGGTGCTCGATATCGGCTGCGCCGGTGGTCGGAACTCGGAGTATCTGGCCCGGTCTGGATGCGACGTGTACGCGCTCGACGCGTCGGAGCCGATGGTCCGCCGGACGAAGTTTCGCGTCGCGGGCGTGCTCGGAGAGCGGGAGGCCGCGCGCCGGGTCCGGGTCGGCCGAATGGAGCTGCTCGGAGGCTTTCGTGACCGGAGCTTCGACCTCGTCGTCGCCCTCGGCGTATTCCACAGCGCCCCCGATCGCGCCACCTACGAGCGGGCGCTCTCCGAATCCGCCAGGGTGCTGGACCACGATGGTCATCTCCTGGTCGCGAATTTCGCGCCCGGGACAGAGCTCGAGGGAACCGTACTCGAGCCCGTCGCCGATGAACCGGATGTCTACGAGGGACACGCGGCCGGACGTCATCTGCTGCTCGGCGCGAAGGCGCTGGACGATGCACTCGGGAAACACGGACTACTGCCCGTCGTCCCCACACAGGTCGTCGAAGCGACGGGCGAGACGTCTCGTCGCATTACCGTGAACGGATTGTACCGGAAGAGTCGACCATGAGCGCGAATCCAGCCGGCTCAGCTCTGTACCGACACTTTGCGGAGCGGGCCCGGGCGATGCGGGTGGCCTGGCTCGCGGCGCTGCGGGTGGCCTGGCTCGCGGCGCTGCTCCTGGCCGCGCCACAAGCGGCGCCGATCGCCGCCGCGCAGGATGCCGACCGTCCCCCCCCGGACGCGACCCCGAGCGAGATCGTCGACTACGTGGATCGCCTGATGCGCGGTGAGTCGTCCAGGGGCGAGGTCGTGATGGAAGTCCTCACCGAGAACTGGAGCCGGTCGATGCGTATGACGGTCTCCTCGCTCGGAACCGAATATGCCCTGGTACGGATCCTCGAGCCCAGGAAGGACGCTGGAACGGCGACGCTGAAGTCGGGCAACGAAATCTGGAATTACCTCCCGAAGGTCGATCGGACGATCAAGATCCCCGCGTCGCTGATGGGCGCCTCGTGGATGGGATCTCACTTCACGAACGATGACCTGGTGAAGGAGAGCCGCCTGATCGAGGACTACGACATCTCCATCGAGTTCGACGGAGTCCGGAACGAGATCGACGTGTGGGAATTCGTGCTCGTTCCCCGTCCGGAAGCACCGGTAGTCTGGGGCAGCATCCGCTACCAGGTTCGCAAGGACGACCTGATGCCGGTCTGGGCGCGCTACTACGACGAAGACGACGCTCTGATGCGCACCCTGACGTTCGGGGAATACCGGGAGCTCGGCGATCGCCTGGTCCCGGCAGTGATGCGGATGGTTCCAGAGGACGACCCGGGAGAGTACACGGAAGTGAGATACGAGAAGCTGGAATTCGACGTGGATCTTTCCCCCGACTATTTCTCGCTCCGCCAGCTCCGCGCGAGCCACTGAGCTCCGATGGACGAGAAACCCGGCTGGCGGATCGGCTGGCGAAACCTGGGACGAAACCGGCGCCGGACTCTGATCACGGCGAGCGGCCTGGCGTTGGGCTACGTGGCGGTAGTCGTGATGAGCGGCCTCGCGCGGGGCCTGGTCGCCGAGATGATAGACAACGGCACCGGGATTCTCACCGGTCAGCTCCAGGTCCATTCCGCCGACTACCTGCCGGACCGAAGCCTGTACGCCACGATCGGGGGGCGTGATGGCATCGACGTCGAGAGTCTGCTGCGTGCGGTCGCCTCGGCGCCGGGCGTCGCGGCAGCTGCGCCGCGGGTGTTCGGTGCGGGGCTCGTGAGTACCGGATCGGCCACAGCCGCCGGTGTGTTGATGGGCGTGGATGTCGAGCGGGAAACAGACGTATCGCGCATCCTCTCGACATTGCGCGATGGAGCGCTGCCGCGTGCCGGGCGTAACGAGATCCTGATCGGCTCGGAGATGGCTCGCCAGGTGGCCGCGGGCCCGGGCGACACCGTGGTGCTCGTCGCTCCCGCCGCCGACGGATCGCTGGGGAACGACCTGTTCGTCGTGTCCGGAGTGTTCGAGACGACACTCACCGACCTCGACCTCGCGTGGGCGATCGCTCCGATCGATGCTCTCCAGACGTTGCTCGCGCTGCCCGACGGCCGGATCCACGAAGTTGCGGCACGCGTCGATGATCCCTGGGCGGCCCCTGCCGCCGCTGATTCCGTCAACGCCGCAATGACGAGGATGTTCGGCGAGGCTGTCGATACAGAGGCCCGCGCCTGGACGGAATTTCGGCCGGAAATGGTCGACTATGCGCGCCTCACCGAGAGCATGCAGTGGGTGCTCCTCGTCGTCATCTTCGGGATGGCGATCTTCGGAGTCGCGAACACCCTTCTGATGTCCAGCTTCGAACGTCGCAAGGAATTCGCGCTGCTGCTCGCTCTCGGAGCCCGCCCGCGCATGATCGCGGGCTCGGTGCTGGCCGAGGCCGTCGCAATCGCCGCGATCAGCCTGCTGGCGGGAGTCGCGCTGGCCCTCCCCATCCTCGTGTGGTGGCACCGGGCCCCGCCGGACGTGAGCTGGCTGTACGGCGGCTTCACGTTCGCGGGTGGGCTGATGCGGCCAATCCTCAGGGTGGAGTACCCCTGGCCGATGATGGTGCTCACCGCCGCTTCCCTGTTTTTCACCGCAGTCGTGGCAGCGGTCCTCCCCGCGATACGCAGTGCCCGCATCCCTCCTGCCGACACCCTGTCCGGGCGATGAAGCGATGAGATCGCGTCTCGGGGTCCGGCTTCGACTCGCAGTGCGCAACCTGGTTCGGCAACGGCGTCGGACGCTGTTGAGTGGAGCCGCGATGGTGGTGGGCATGGCCCTGCTCGTGTTCTCGCGTGCACTGGCCGAGGGCGGTCATGAAGATTGGATCGACGCCGGCGTCAGGCTCGGCAGCGGCCACGTGTCCATCCAGGCGCCGGAGTATCGTCGCCGGCGAACGATCGAGCACCGGCTGTCGGACGAAGACCGCCTGGCCGTCGAGACGGCCCTGGCCGAACCGGAGATCGCCCGTCGGCTGGTGGCCGCGGCACCTCGACTCACCGTGCAGGGCCTCGCGAGCTCAGCTTCCTCCGCCCTGCCGGTCGCAGTAACGGGCGTGGATCCGGAGGCCGAGCAGGGGTTTTCGTTGCTTCCCGACCGCCTCGAGGCGGGGCGGTACCTGGAGCCCGGCGATCGACTGCACGCCTACGTCGGGGCACGCCTCGCCGAGCGACTCGACCTGGAGCCCGGTGATCGGTTCGTCCTCACGGCGCAGGATGAGTCGGGCGAGATCGTGGGCCAGATGGCCCGGGTGGTCGGGACGTTCCGCACCGGGATCCCCGAGGCGGACGAGGCGCTGGTCCAGGTCCCTCTGCACATGGCCCAGCAGTGGCTCGGAGTGCCCGGGGCAGTCACGTCGGTCGACCTGCTGCTCGAGTCGAGCCGTGCCGTCCGTCCCGTTCTCTCCTCTCTGGAGATTGTGCTCGGTGAGTTGCCTGGCTCCATCGTTCCGCTCGACTGGCGCGTGGCACAGCCGGAGCTGGATGCCGCCGTGCGCATGGACGACTGGGCGGACTACGTGTTTCACGCGATCCTGCTCGGTATCGCGGCGCTGGCGATCATCAACACGATCCTGATGTCTGTGATGCAGCGAACCCGCGAATTCGGCGTGTTGCGGGCGCTGGGCCTCAGGCGGGCCGAGGTCGGCCAGCTCGTGTTCACCGAGGGGATGCTGCTCACGATCGTCAGCGGCCTGGCCGGGATGCTGCTCGGGGTGGCTGTCGTGTGGCTGTTCTTCCGCGACGGGCTGGACTTCTCCGCGTTGATGAACACGGAGATGACGGCCGCCGGCGTCGTGATCGATCCAGTGATCGTCCCGCGCTTCCACCCGACCCAGATCGCGCAGAGTCTGTTCTTCATCCTGGCCGTCGGAATCCTGGCATCCATCTACCCCGCCTGGCAGGCCACCCGGATCGACGTGGCCGAGGCGATGAAATTTTCGGAATGAACGAACCCGAATGAACAAATCCACTGCAGGATCCGAACGTCCGGCAGCCGTGCGAACCGAGAAGCTGTGGAAGGTGTTCGAGCACGACGATATCCGGGTCGAAGCCGTGCGGAACGTGACCTTCCGGATCGATCCCGGCGAGTTCGTCGTCCTCTCGGGTCCCTCCGGCTCCGGCAAGACGACGCTGCTCAACCTGATCGGCGGGCTCACTCGCCCGACCGATGGGCAGGTATGGGTGGACGGGCGCGAAATCGGGAGCCTCCCGGACCGGGAGCTCGCGGAGATCCGACTCGAACGCGTGGGATTCGTGTTCCAGGCCTACAACCTGCTGCCCGTGCTCACGGCGCTGGAGAACGCCGAATTCACCCTGTTGCTGCGGGGCGTGTCGCGCGAGGAGCGACGCAACCGGGTCGAGGAGCTGTTCGAGCGGATCGGCATCGCCGGGCTCGAGGACCGGCTGCCCGGCAAGCTGTCGGGTGGACAGCAGCAGCGCGTGGCGGTGGCCCGCGCCGTGGTCGGCAAGCCAGCTCTCGTCCTCGCGGACGAACCGACCGCGAACCTGGACACTGCAACGAGCGCGTCCCTGATCGACCTGATGGCAGAGCTGAATCGGGAACTCGGCACGACGTTCGTGTTCGCCACTCACGACCTTCAGCTGATGGAGCGAGCTCGACGTAACGTGCAGCTCGTCGACGGTGCGATCGTGGCTGACGAGCGGCGGGGTTGACTGTCCGGTGTGTCTGTCCCGGGCCCTGGCGACCACAACCCCGGCGGCCCTGTTCCTCGCATTCCTCGCGCTCGCGCCCGCGCAGGTGGACGCGCAGGTGTCCGGACTGGAGATCCGGGGCTACTACCTGAACGTCGCTACGGGATCGCTCGAAGGACCTTTCACGCCGGCCGGCCTGACGGACTTTCAGCGCCTCCGCTTGAGCACCTCTCCCGAATTCGGTGTCGTCG
>CBDUVN010000052.1:0-14107 GCA_965370685.1 uncultured bacterium
CCTCTACTCCGAGCTTCTTGAGCGCGACGTACATCTCTTCCGCCTGCTCGATCGGCACGTCGTGATCGGCGTCTCCATGCACGAACAGCGTGGGGGTCGTGACGTTCGCCACGTGCTTCAGGGGGGATCGATCCCACAGCAGGTCGTAGTTCTCCCACGTCTCCCCCGGGAACTCCGTCTCCACCAGCAGATGGTAGATTGACGTCCCATAGAAGCTGATCAGATTCGACAGGCTTCCTCCCGCCAGTGCCGCCTTGAACCTGTCGGTCTGCGTGATCACCCAGTTCGTCATGTAGCCGCCATAGCTGTACCCGAGGACACCGAGGCGCTCGGGATCGACCCACGAATGGCGGGCCAGGACCGCGTCCATGCCGGCCATCAGGTCCTCGTAGTCGCCTCCGCCCCAGTCACGCAGCGTCCCGTCGGCGAACTTCTGCCCGTAACCGATGCTCCCGCGGGGATTGATCTGCACAACCACATAGCCGCGCTCCGCCATCGTCTGAGTCGGCCAGGTGTAGACTGTGTAACCGCGATCCGAGTGCGGCCCACCGTGAATTTCGAGCAGCGTCGGGTAGCGGACGTCGGGATCGAACGGAACGGGCTTCGTGAGCCAGCCCTGCACAGGCGTCCCGTCGAAGCTCTCGAACCAGAAGGTGTCCGACACGGCCACCGGGACGTTCGCCACGAACGGGTCCTGCGCCCGTGTCACCTGGCGGTGCCAGCTCCCGTCAAAGTTCACGACATGGAGCTCAAGACCCCGCTCAGACGTCCCGTCCCGGTACACGATCCGGTCCCGCGTCGGACTCACCGCGAAACCCGCGATCCTCATTCCCCCGGTCACGACCGGCAGAATCGCTCCATCCTCCACGTCCACCCGATACAGGGCAATCGAGCCCTCATCGTGGACCGTGAAGAACAGGTGCTCCGAGTCTCCCGACCAGGCGAACTCCACCAACCGCCGGTCGAGCGGGAGCGTGAGGTTTCGGACCGGGCCGCCGTCGGATGGGATCAGCTTCAGGTGGTCCGTCTCCATCGGACTGTCCCGCGTGTTCATCGGTCGATCCGCCCCGAGAAACGCGATCCACCGCCCGTCTGGCGAGTACTCCGGCGTGAATTCCGGACCGGCGGTTGCCGTGAGTCGGCGGATCGTCCCGTCGGCCACATTCACCGTCCATAGATCGTTCCCGTGGATGTCATCGGGGTCGGTGCTCCGGTCAGCGACGAACACGATGTGGCGGCCATCTGGCGACCAGTCGATACTGTGCTCGTCGTACTCTCCCTCTGTCAGCTGGCGTGGCGCGCCTCCATCGACCGGGATCACGAAGATGTGGCTCCGCAGATCGCTCGACAGCGCCGTCCGCGACTTGAACAGCAGGCGGTCGGTCACGATCGGGGCCCACTCCGGCTCATCCTCCCCATCATCCGCACCCGACCCACTCTCCGCCGCCTCGGCGGGATCGACGACCGAGGAGATGTACGCGATCTCCGTACCGTCCGGCGACCACACATAGTTCCGCCGGGCGCGGTGACCGAGAAAGGTCCCGGCTTCCTTCACCGGCGCGAGGAACTCGTACTCCTGCTTCGCCACGTCGAACACGAAGATCCCGTAGTTCCCGTCGTCGCCCGTGCTCTTGAACACGTGGTGCGCGCCTGTAGAAGAAAACCGTGGTTGCGAGCGAGCGATATCGGGCTCGAGTTCTTCGCCGTCCATTGAATAGTGTCGGATGCCCGTGACCCGCTCTCCCGCCGCTTCGTCCCAGGCGGACACATATGCATAGAACGACTCACCGTCCGCCGAAATGCCGGGCGAGCCGACCGACCCCCGGTATTGACTCCATAGCTGCATGTACCGGGACTGGGCTTCAGCGGAGCGTGGAAGCAGGCAGCTGAGAAGTGATATCAGTACGATGGTGATTCGATTCATGGTGTCGTGTCCCGACGGTGCGTTAGGTTCGTGAGGGTCCTGCAGGCATCCCTTAATAGACACCTGATCACTGGCAACGGTTGATCGATCAGCCCGCCGGACAGCCCGGGCAACATGGTCGATAGGAGAATTCTCGTGCGCACTCGCCTCGTGAGGACCCTGTCGCACTGCAGTCTCTCGCTCGCTCTCGCCCTGGCGGCCCTTGCGTTCTCCGCGCCCGGCCTGGCCGCACAGGAACCCGCCGTTGTCACAGACACGATTTCGACGGGTCCCGAGGGCCAGACGATCGTGGAGGTAGATCCCGAAGAGCTGGGAGTCGAAGCCGGCTACGAGAAGAACGGCTGGAACGGGTTCTTCATCAGGTCGAAGGACGGTGAGTTCCGGCTCAACATCGGGGCCTATACACAGATTCGCTACAACACGAACTTGCGGACCAGGCCCGACTCGGCCCACGCGGACGAACGCGACTTCACTCGCGGCTGGGACGTTCCCCGGACCCGGTTCATCTTCGACGGAAACTTCACCGACCGGGTCTACTATCACCTGCGCACGAACATCAACTCCGCATCCAGGCTCGAGCTGATCGCGGCGTTCGCGCAGGTCGGTCTCAGCGAAAAATGGAACGTCCGGATCGGTCGCCAGTGGCTGGCTCTGAGCCGCGAGGACTGGATCTACCCGCAGGACCTGGCGGCCATCGAGTTTTCCGCCAACGACTTCAACTACGCGATCTGGTCGTCGCTGGGCGTGCAGACGCGCTACCAGGCAGATCGGGTCCGGTGGTGGTTCGCGCTGTCGAACGGTGCGTTCGGCGGACGGCAGGGATTCCCGGCGGCGCCGGAAGCGGCCGACGGGATGGTCAGCTCCCGCGTGGAGTACCAGCTCGGCGGGGCGGACTGGTCGGTGTGGGACGACCTGATCGGACGTCGGGGCCGGTCCAGCGGGGTACTGTTAGGAGCTTCGGGTGCTTATCAGGCACGCGACAAGAACGAAACCGACACCCGGCATGCATCGCAGCTGAACGCAGACGTGAGCGTCAGCGGAAGCGGATTTCACCTGTTCTTCGCCGGGTCGTGGACGAGCCAGCAGCTTCAAAGCCGCGACTGGTACGACCAGTACGGCTTCCTCGCCCAGGGCAGTTTCTTCGTATCGGACCAGACCTACCTGTACGGACGATTCGACGGGGTATTCCCCGGCAGCACGCCGGGCGACCACGAGAATTACACGGTATTAGCCGCTGGTGTGGGCTGGCTGCCGTTCCTGTGGACCAACCGGTGGAAGGTGAATCTCGAGTTCTCGTATCTGCCGCAGGCAATCCACGAAACGATCGTCGAGCCGAGTGGCATGCTCGGCTTCCTTCCGAGCGACAGCCCGGACCAGTGGAGTATCAGGACGCAGTTCCAGTTCGGATTCTGATGCACCGGACGGACTGACATTCAGCAGAAGTTGCTTGCAGCCTGATCGTAAACGAGATTCGGTCTCAATTATGACTCACGAGCCCTCGTCGTCCGCCACGCTCACGCAGCCGAGTGCGTCCGAGGTTCCCATCACAGCGCTGGTCGGGAACCCGAATGTCGGCAAGAGCGTCCTGTTCCGGAACCTCACGCGTCGCTACGTCACGGTCTCGAATTATCCGGGCACGACGGTCGAGATCGTGCGGGCGAAGGCGAGCGAGGAAGCCGGAGAGCGGGAAATCGTAGACACTCCCGGTCTCAACGACCTGGCCCCACGGACAGATGAGGCGCGGGTCACACGGGAACTGCTGGACAGCCACCCGGATTCCACAGTCGTACAGGTGGCCGACGCGAAGAACCTCCGTCGTGCCCTGTTCCTCACATTGCAGTTGGCCGAGCTTCGCCGCCCGATGGTGCTCGTGCTCAACATGTGGGACGAGCTCGAGGATCGGGGTGGCCAGATCGACGTCGACCGGCTGTCGGCGTTGCTCGGGATCCCGGTCGTATCGACCGTCGCGCCTGCCAACAAGGGCACCGGCGAGCTGATCGCGGCACTCGAGCGTGCCGTAGTCCCCTCCGTCGCGCCCGAGGAAGGCTCGACGGCCCCCAGCGATGTGACCCGACTCGAGCAGGTTAACGAGATCCTCGCCGAGACCTGGTCGATGTCTCAGCCCGCGCGAGCGACGCTCGGTGTGAGGCTGGGCTTCTGGGCCATGCATCCCGTGAAGGGACTCGCCGTCCTGTCCGTAATCCTGTTCGCAGTATTCTGGCTCGTCGGCCTGTTCGGCGCCGGGACCCTGGTGGATGTGCTCGAGGTAGGGCTGTTCGAGCAGCGGGTCTCTCCGGCCTCGATCGCTCTCGCGGACCGCCTTCTCCCGTTCCCGCACGAGCACGTCGTGGAGGAGGTGCCGTTCACGCTCTCCCTGCCCGTGTCGCCGGCACACCAGGTCGTGCTGCACGAGTCGATCCGGCTCACTGTCCAACCCGCGTACGAATTATCGCCCACCGTGGATCTCACCGGCGGGCAATCGATCCGTCGATGGATTCATGACTTCCTGGTGGGACCGTTCGGCCAGATCACGATGGGACTGAGCTACGCGCTGGCGATCGTGCTCCCGATCGTCACCATCTTCTTCCTCGTGTTCAGCGTTCTCGAGGACTCGGGCTACTTCTCGCGCATGTCGGTGATGCTGAATCGCGTGTTCCGGGTCATCGGGCTGAACGGCAAGGCCGTGCTGCCGATGATCCTCGGGCTCGGATGCACGACGATGGCGACGATGACCACGCGGGTGCTCGAATCGCGCAGAGAACGGCTCGTCACGACCATGCTGCTCGCGCTCGCCGTCCCCTGTTCTGCCCAGCTGGGAGTGCTGCTCGCTCTCATGGCGGCTCTCTCACCCGGCGGAGCTCTGGTGTGGCTCGGAATCATGGCGGGCGTGATCCTGCTGGTCGGCTGGCTCACCGCGAAGGTGTTCCCGGGTGAGGGCTCGGATTTCATTCTCGAGCTGCCGCCGATGCGAAAGCCGCAGCTCGGCAACGTGCTTACCAAGACGTACAGCCGAATGGAATGGTATCTGAAAGAAGTGATCCCGGTGTTCCTGGTCGGAACGGCAATTCTGTTTCTCCTCGACGCATTCGGCGCCCTGACCCAGATCGCCTATGCGGCAGAGCCACTGGTGGTCGGATGGCTCGGTCTTCCGTCCGAGATGGCGAACGCGCTTCTCGTCGGCTTCATGCGCCGGGATTTCGGCGCCGTGTACGTGCTGGACGCGGCCACGGGTGCCGGAGCGATTCTCTCGCAGCACCAGATCCTCGTTGCGATGGTCACGATCACGTTGTTCATGCCGTGCTTCGCCACACTCCTGATGATCACCAAGGAGCACGGCAAGAAGACGGCGCTCGGCATGGTCGCGTTCATCTTCCCCTTCGCCTTACTGGTCGGCGGACTCGTGAACAAGCTGGGGCTATGGCTGGGGACTACCTGAACTGCCCGCTGTGCGGGTTTGAATTCGCCCGCGGAGACACGCTGTGTGCGCACGGCTGTCCGCTCGGGGCGATGTGCCGGCTCGTGCGCTGTCCGAGCTGCCAGTACGAGTTCCCGGAGACACCGGCAGTCGTCGGACTGTTCCGGAAGTTCTTCCAGCGCCGCCGATCTCTGTCGCTGGCCGGGGAAAGTACGCATCTCCCGGAGACTGTCCGCGCGGCATCCGAACTTCGTCCCGGGCAGCAGGCCACCGTCCTCTGCCTCGGACCCACGGCGACGGATCGCCACCGGACGCTGACCGTGTTCGGCGTCGTTCCAGGCGCCACCATAACGATCGTGCAGCAACAGCCTGCCTGCGTGATCAAGGTGGGGGAGACGGAACTCGCCCTGGACCGGGAGATCGCCCGTGAGATCCTGGTCGAGCCGGTGGACGCTGAACTGTCCGGACCACGTCTCGTGCCGGAGCCGCAGACGACGGGCTGACCCTCCTCATATCGCACTCGGATCAGCCGCTGATACGCCTGCTCAGAGGCTCAGCCGTGCTCCCGCACCGACTCCAGAAGCGTATTCACTGAATCCGCGACCGAGGACCAGCTCTGGACGCGGGCCGCGTCTCGAGCCTGCTCCGACCAGTAGCGCCTGTATCCCTCGTCTGCCAGAAGTCGCGCTACCCGATCGGCGAACTCATCCGGCTTACCCCTCACCAGGTCGGCGAACCGGTCCCGGGCATACAGTCCATTCGTCGCGAGAGAGGTCATGACGACGGGAGCTCCTGCCGCCCAGGCCTCAAGGACCTTGTTCTTGATCCCGGCTCCCATACGCATCGGTGCGACGGCGACCCAGGCTGCTTCGAGCTCGTCTCTCAAACTGTCTACTTCACCCGTGACTTCCACTCGCTCGAGTTGTTCGAGCGCCCTGACCTCCGGGATCGGTGACCGGCCGACGATGCGGAATACCGCATCAGGTGCCGCCTCACGAATCCGGGGCCAGATCGACCTGGCGAAATAGACAGCGGCATCGACATTCGGCTCGTAGCTCATCACCCCGGTGAAAACCACGACCGGGTGGGCGGATCGCCGGGCCGGATCCGGTTCCCGGCCGAGCTGGACCCCGTTGGGAACGACGTGGATGTTCTGATCGCCCGACATGCGTCTCAGCCAATTGGCGTCAGATTCGCCCACTACCATCACACCCGCCGCGTCCCGTGCTATCCGTCGCTCGTACTGGAAGAACACCCGAAGATTGCTGAGGGCCGAGAGAGTCTCCCGACCGATGTTCGCCCGTTTCAAATGACGCCAGGCGATCAACGTCATGCAGTCGATCCGATCAATGACGACCGGGGGCAGGTTTTCGATCTGCCATGAAAGAAACTCGGTCCCGGGCCACACGAGGAGCGCGGTCGGCCTGCGACGCTCGACTTCGGCTCGAACCGCATCGAGTAGCGGTTCAATCGTGTACTGATGGGGAAGGAAAGTCCACCGACCCTCGAGGCGGACCGGTGTGGTCTCTGCCACACCCAGCGACGCGTAGTCAACTCCCGACGCACGCGGTTTCGGGGCCACCAGCCGTACCCTCCACCTGTCGGAGATTCCCTTGAGGATCTCCGCAGCCCGCAGGTTCGCCCCATCGGTCACCGGAAGGATGGGAAACGAAGAGACGGCCAGAATCTCGGCTTTTTCCGAACTCATTCTTCAGTGACCCGCATCGTCCATGGATCCCTTTACGTGCGAAGCGACATCCCGGATTGCGCAAGGCTGATCGAGTGGAACAGATTCTGCTCTGATGTTCTCAACCTAGCGCCGGCAGACCGCGATTCGCCAATTCGATGAGTCGCGTGACCGCATACCGATACAGTGTACGTTCAGGAGGCGTGATGCACACGGACTTCCCGTTACTGGCATTCTTCGGCCACCACAAGTGCGCCTCGACATGGATTCATCGCATCCTGTCGGAGTACTCGCGACATGCGGGGCTCGAGCATGCTTATCTCTACAATCCAGAGCAGTTCGACGAGGATCTACCCCGCTATGTCGAGCAGACGGGGACCAATCTGATCTCGTACGTAAACGCTGAGACTAACTACATTTCCGGTCTGCCGCCATTTCGGGCCTTTCACGTCGTAAGAGATCCGCGGGATCTACTCGTGTCGGCGTATTTCTCCCATCTGCACAGTCATCCGACGAAGCGCTGGCCCGAACTGGTCGGACATCGTGAACAGCTCAAGTCCGCTTCGAAGACCGAAGGTCTGATCCTCGAAGTCGAGTTCCTCGACTTCGCCTTCAACGCGATCAGGGACTGGGACTACGATCGCCCCGACGTACTCGAGTTGAGGCAGGAAGATCTCACGCGGTCTCCGTACGACGGCTTTCTCCAGATTTTCGGCTTTCTCGGCGTCCTCGACTCGAACGAATTCGACAGAAGAGCCAGGGTGTCACACTGGCGACAGATCGCTCGCAACGTTGCCGCAGAACGCGTGCCGGGCCTGGGCGGAATTCACCACGCCATGCACGAGTTCCCCGCCGAGAGGATTCTCGGAATCGTGTATGAGAATCGGTTTGATAAGCTGGCCGGGGGTCGAGCGGCCGGCGAAGAGAACGTCAAGAGCCACTATCGGAAAGGCACTCCGGGCGATTGGCGCAATCATTTCGACGCAGACGTACTCGCGGCGTTCGCGGAACGCCATGGAGATCTTGTCACTCTGCTCGGCTACGAAACCGATGACGGTTGGGGGCTGGAAGTGTCGAGCGAGTCTGCCTGAACAGGACCGGAACCTGTCGAAGCCGCGCCACAGATAATGCCGCGTGCAGTCAACATCGGCGCGAGGATCGCACTTAAGAGGCTCTCCCACGGGCTCTTCCGGTAGAGGCGGTTTCGGGGATGAATCCGAAGTCTGCGGGAACCGGAAGTTCGCCCCGTCGTTTATGAATCGGACGCCGTGCCGGGGACTGTTCCCGGACACGCGAACACCGTACCGGTTGAATCCATGGACATGCTTCTCGGAATCCAGGTGGGGCTTGGAGAAACGCTCCAGCACAGCCCGCTGCTCGCAGTCTCGCTCCTGTTCGGCGCGGGAGTCCTCACGAGCCTGACTCCGTGCATCTATCCGATGATCCCGATCACGGCCGGAATCATCACGGGTACGGCCGGTGAGGACGCGAGCCGCGGCCGGGTGATCGGGCTCACGCTCACCTACGTCCTGGGTCTCGCCCTGCTGTACGCGCTCGTGGGCCTGCTTGCGGGACTGACCGGATCCCTGTTCGGCACGGTCGGCTCCAGCTGGTGGGCCCGGCTCCTGATCGCCGCGCTGCTCTTCCTGTTCGGATTGGCAATGCTGGATGTTGTTCCGGTCTCCGCCCCCCAACGCCTGACCGAATGGGCCGGGGGGCTCGGCGCCGGCTCGTACCCGGCGGTGTTCATCCTTGGCGCGACGTCGGGACTGGTGGCGGCGCCGTGCGGAGCACCCGCCTTCGCGGCCATTCTTACCTGGGTCTCGACGACGCAGAGCGCGAGTCTGGGATTTCTCTACCTGTTCGCCTTCTCGCTCGGGATGACGGCCCTGCTGGTGGTCGTCGGGATCTTTTCGGGCTCGCTTCGAGTTCTTCCAACGGCCGGCCCGTGGATGGGTTGGCTGAAGAAGGCATCGGGTCTGGTGCTCCTCGCGATGTCCGCGTGGTACGCATGGCAGGCATGGCTGGTGTGGGGATAGAGACGAGAGGGTGAGGAATATGGTGAGGAATATGTTGACTCGACGGATTCAGACAGTGTTCTCCTGCCTGCTGATAGCTGCAGCCTGGGGTGCCGGGGCGCCGGATCTCCGGGCCCAGACGACGCGGATCGGGATCGAGCGTGGGTCCTCGCCGGAAGCAGTCACGCTCGAGCGGCTGGACGGAGAGGGCGGGGTCGTCGATCTGTCGGAAGCCATCGGCCATAAGCCCGTCCTGCTCGAGTTCTGGGCGATCTGGTGCGGGAACTGCGAGGCTTTGCACCCGCACATGCTCGAGGCGCACGCCAGATTCGGGGATCGCGTCGCCTTCTATGCGGTGGCGGTGGGCGTGAACCAGTCCCCGAAGCGGATCCGCCAGCACCTCGCGAAGACTCCGTTCCCCTTCCCGACCCTGTGGGATGGACAAGGGGCCGCGGTGCGCGAGTTCGAAGCGCCGAATACGTCATACATCGTCGTTCTCGACTCGGAGGGACGGGTCACCTATACCGGCACCGGCCGGGAACAGGACCTCGAGGCGGCGATCCGGACCGGTCTGTGACTCGGCACCGTCCTGTGACGCTGCACCGGTCCTGGACCCGGCCTCCGGCAACGGGGGGCCTCCGGACTTGACCGGCCGGCGCGGACGGTACCACGATGTCGTTCGTTCCGGATCGAGCCACCCGTCCGCGGAGGCCTTACCACAATGCCCGTGTTCACGACGGCATGCCCGCGCAACTGCTACAGCACCTGCGGCATGCGCGTGCACGTCGAACAGGGCGAAATTCGCCGCATCGAGCCGCATACCGGGAATCGCGCCACTCCCGATGGCGTCTGTCTCAAGGGCCTCGCCTACGTGGAACGCGTACGATCCCCTGATCGCATTCTCCGGCCGATGCGCCGAACACCAAGCGGCCAGTTCAAGCCGATCGAGTGGAACGAAGCGCTTGACCTGGTGGTCGGCAACCTCACACGGTTCCGGGACGAATCCGGTCCGCAGAGTGTGCTGTACTATTCGAGCAGCGGCACCAAGGGTCTGCTGAACGGTGTGGGCGCCAGCTTCTGGCGCCTGTTCGGTGGTTGCACGACGACGTACGGAGATCTCTGCTGGCCCGCCGGCCTCGAGGCCACTCGCCTGACGCTTGGAAACAACCGGAACAGCGCTCCATGGGACATCGCGAATGCGAAGCTGATCGTCCTGTGGGGGAAGAATCCCGCCGAGACGAACATCCACCAGATGCCGTTCGTGCAGCAGGCGAAGGAAACGGGGGCGTGCGTGGTGGTCGTCGACCCGCGCCGGACTGAGACCTCCGAGTCCGCCGACCTGTGGATCCGGCCGCGTCCCGGCACGGACGGGGCGCTGGCCCTGGCCGTCGCGCACGAGATCCTCAGGCGTGGGGCCGTCGATGACGACTTCGTGCGAGACCGGGTGCTCGGGTACGAGGAGTTCGCCGGGCTCGCCCACCGCTGCACACCCGAATGGGCCGCGGAGATCGCAGAAGTCCCGGCAGATCAGATCCGTGAGCTCGGACAGCTGTTCGCTGAAGTTCGCCCCGCGACGATCAGCGCCGGGTTCGGGATGCAGCGCTATACGAACAGCGGCCAGACGATGCGCGCGATCCTGGCGATCCTGGCGATCACGGGGAATTTCGGCAGATCTGGTTCCGGGTGGGTGTACGCGAACCTGCAGAGCGCCGTGTTCGACGACGTGAAAGACCCTGTGGCGTTCTATCCGCCCGAGCAGCCGGACGGCGTGATGCGCGTATCGATCTCCACCGCCCGACTCGGACGGGACATGCTCGCCCAGCGAGATCCTCGCCTTCGCATGGCCTGGATCGAGCGCGGCAATCCGGTCACGCAGAACCCCGAGACCAATGTCGTTCTCAAGGCCCTCCGAAGCCTGGAGTTCCGGGTGGTCGTGGATCAGTTCCTGACGGACACCGCGCGCGAAGCGGACCTCGTCCTGCCGGCCAAGACCATGTTCGAGCAGACGGACGTGATCGGGGCGTACTGGCACCCCTACATCCAGCTCCGGCAGAAAGTGCTGGATCCGCCCGGTGAGGTGAAGCCCGAGTCCGAGGTCTACTGGCTGCTGGCACAGAGGCTCGGGATCCCGGAACAGCAGCTTTATGACCGGATCCCGGAGCCCACCGATGCCGCTGAAGAGAAATTCCTCGAACGCCGACTCCAGCCATTCGACAATCTGAGCCTCGAGCGACTGCGCGAGGGTCCGGTCCTGCCGCCCGGCTACGAGGAAATCGCGTTCGCGGACGGTCGGTTCCCCACTCCGTCCGGCCGCATCGAACTCATGTCGACGGAGGCGCAGACCCGTTGGGGGATCGACCCTCTTCCGGTGTTCGAGGAGTCGATCGAGTCTGTCAGGTCGCAGTCCGGAAATCCGGGGGGCAGAAGGTCTGCCTACCCGCTGTACTTGATGACGCCGAACACCAAGAATCGCATTCACTCGCAGTTCGGCAACCTCCGCATGATCCGCCGGCTCGACCCCGGACCGTTCCTGCACTTGCACCCTGAGGACGCCGGATCCCGCGGAATTCATGACGGTGCGACGGTGCGCGTGTTCAACGACAGGGGGGAGCTCAGCGTTCCGGCGAGGATCGATCACGGCCTGAAACCGGGCTGCGTGAGCATCACGAACGGCTGGTGGATCTCCGAGGGCGGGACCGTGAATTTCTGCTCGGCCGGACGCGAGACGGACATCGGACACGGCGCCGCATTCCACGACAACCTGGTCGAAATCGAGCTGGCCGGTTGAGAGGCGCCTTCGTCTTCGATCCGGACCGTTGCACGGGCTGCCAGGCGTGTGAACTGGCTTGCTCGATCGAGAATGAGCTCGGTCCGGATCGAAGCTGGAGGGGTGTGCTCACGTTCAACGAGCGCGCGTTGCCCGGCGTGCCGCTGTTCCATCTCTCCCTCGCCTGCAATCACTGCGAGGAACCGGAGTGCATGCACTCGTGCCCTGCCCTCGCCTATGAACGTGACGCCGCGACGGGCGCCGTGCTCATCCGGACAGAGTTGTGTATCGGATGTAAGTACTGTTCCTGGGCCTGTCCCTACGGCGCGCCCCGATTCGAGCCCGAGAATGGAGTCATGAGCAAATGCACCTTCTGCTCACACAGACTCCAGGACGGCCTGAAGCCGGCGTGCACCACCCTGTGCCCGACGGGAGCGCTCGACTACGCCGAGTTGCCGGCGGAATTGCTCACGACAGCTGTGGAGGGTTTCCCGCACACGGAGCTGGGACCGTCGATTCGTATTCTCCCTCGTACACGAAGGAACGAAGCCGCGGAGCCGCCGACCTTGCCCCTGACCGATGTCGGGTTTGAAATCGGGGGTGACGCAGCGCAGGAACTGACGATCAGCCTGTCGAGCGAGTGGTCGCTCGCCGGGTTCACCTTTCTGCTGGCGGTTCTGTTTGCCCTTCTCGCGGCGGGAGTCTCCGGGACTCGGCAGATATCGCCGTTCGTGTACGCCGCGGTCGCGGCCGTCGCGGCGCTGCTCAGCCTCGCCCACCTGGGGAAACCGGCCCGGGCGTGGCGGGCGATCCTCAACATCCGCAGGTCCCCGGTCAGCCGGGAGGTGCTCGGCTTTGGTGGCCTGGCTACGCTCGGAATCCTGTTCCTTGCATGGCCAGACGGCGACGCCGCCAGGTGGATCGGCTGGTCCGGCCTGGGAATGGGACTGCTGGCGCTGATCTCTGCGGACCGTGTGTACCGGCCCGTGTATCACCGCGGCAATCCGGCGCTCCACAGCGGCGGAGTTCTCCTCACAGGACTCTACCTGGCCGGCCTGCTGGCCGGCATAACCTGGCTCGCGGCACCCGTCGGCACATACAAGCTGTACAGGTACGTGACGCGCCACCTGGCGAGAGTACCAGCGACGGAGCGGTCGGCGTGGCGCTCGGCCGGCGCCGCTGCCCGGATCGGACTCGGCTTCCTTGTGCCCGGCATCGCCTGGGCGTGGACCGGCCTGCCGCTCCCGACATCGGCCCTGGGCGCGGCCCTGATCGGAGAAGCGGTCGACCGAGCCGAGTTTTACTCAGGACTCGAAATCATCTCCCCGGCACGCCAGCTCCGGCATGACCTCGAGGCCCGGCTCGCAGTTTACGAAGCCGGACCCGCAATGCGGTCGACTGCCTCCGCCAGCTCGTCATAGGCCGACGGGTCCACCTCCCGGAACGGGGCCGCCACGTAGCGGATCACGCCCTCCGCATCGATCACGAACACGGTCCGGTTGTCGATCGCACCCCCGCCGGGGAGTGACCGCCAGGCGCCGTACTTCTTGCCCACTACAGACTCGGAATCGCTCCCGAACAGGAACGGGAAGTCCGCGTCCTTCGCCCACGACGCGAGCCCATCCGCGTCGTCGGTGCTGATCGCGATCAGGACGATATCGTCGCCGCCGCGGAAAATTCGTGCGTACTGATCACGGTACGCTTCCATTTGAATCGTTCAGCCGGGGGTCCTGACCTTGTAGAAGAACGCGAGAACGACAGTGTTGCCACGGTAGTCGCCCAGGCGCACGGGAGCCTCGAGGATTCCCCCACGATTTGCTCCTGGAATCTCGAACCCGGGGGCCGCGTCTCCCACCTGGAGCGGCTCCGCGTTCTGGCCGAGACAGGCCGCCGGAGACAGCGCCAGGGCGAAGGCGACCGCGGCGGCGGTTAGTCGGTGTCGCTGCAAGGATACCTCCAGTCCGGAGTCCATGACTGCTTCGAGATGACTGCCCGAAGGTCCAACTCGTGAATGGACCTCTGACACCGCTATACTGTGTGAGGCGAACCAAGCTCGCAAACGGCAACGGTAAAGGAGTGGAATGGGCATCTACGTAGTTGGCGGAATCGCGTTCATCGTCAGCATGCTTGTCCAGCGGCGGTTGAAGACGGCGTATGCCGTATGGGGGAAGGTTCAGAATTCCCAGAACATGTCCGGCGCCGAGGCCGCTGCCCGGATTCTGCAGGCCAACGGTATCCGCGACGTCCAGGTGGCGCCGATCCCCGGGAAGCTGACCGACCATTACAATCCGAAGAA